>JAJYWE010000114.1 GCA_021791675.1 Actinomycetes bacterium
TCGTGCAACTCGCCGATCGGCGAGCCGAGAGCCGATGAGGACGGAAGAGGCGAACGACACGACGGTTCGGACCGCAGAGGACACGGAGGTCGTCCGTCCGAGGCGGTCGTGGCCGGCCGCACGCAAGCCGAAGGACTGCCGAGAGGTCGAGTTGGCCCTGGTCGGAACCCGCGCTGCCGAGCTCGAGAAGACCGAAGCCGCCGCCGAGCGCTCCGTGCTCGGCTCCGAAGCTGGCACCACCGACGACGACATGGTCGGGCCAGGGGTGCCCCACCACGGTGTGCAAGCCCGCACCGTGAAAGCCCGGCGCCGCGAGCTCGAAGAAACAGCCGACCTCGTCGTCGAACCGGGCGTCATCCAACCCACCCACCGCACAGGAGACGACCTCTACCTCATGGGAGGCGGCATCCCCACCGATCCGGACGACGACCCCGGCCAAACCGCCCCCACGGCGGCGTCCGGTCGACGTCACACCAGCTCGTGTGGCAATACCGGGTATACTAGGGGTGTGGCCAAAGTGATGGTTTCGCTGCCCGACGACCTCCTCCGTGCGGTCGACATGGCGGCACGCCGTCGCGGAACGACCAGGAGCGGCTACCTCCGCGAGCTGGCCGAAGAAACCCTGCGCCGTAGGAGTGCCCACCGCGCGCAGCGGATGACCGAGATCGACGCCATGGACGGACCTGTCAAGGCCCACGGCGGAGGTGTCGCAGCGCTCCTCAAGGCGAACCGGCCCGAACCGTGAACCTCTGGCTCCTCGACGCCAGCATCCTGCTGGCGAGCGAAGACCCCGACGACGAGCACCACGACGACGCTCGCCGGCTCCTGACCGGCGGCGATCCCCTCGCCACCCTCGACCTGGCCTTCTACGAAGTGACGAACGTTGCCGCTCGGTCCTGGCGCGACCAGCCTGCGGCACGTCGGCTCCGAAGCCGCGTCACCGCGGTGGCCGACGACGCCGGCCTCGTCCGAGCCGACGCGCAACTTCTCGAGCACGCTGCCGCCATCGCCGAGGAGCACGACATCTCCGTGTACGACGCGGCATACGTCGCGGCCGCGCGGGCCGTCAGCGCCCAACTCGTGAGCTGCGACGTGCGCGACCTGGTGTCCCGGGATCTCGCCGTGCTCCCCCTTGTCGCCCTCCGGCGAGCGGCCGAGGCGCAAGCCCCACCAGCGGACGCCCACTGAAGCCGTCCTGCACCACGCGGCCCGTTTCTGCGCGTCGAACTGGTGGGCGCTGCCGGACTCGAACCGACGGCCTGCTGGTTGTAAGCCAGCTGCTCTTCCCGCTGAGCTAAGCGCCCCACCGGCACGCTACACCGCCCGGCGACGTGCCTCGGGCTGGGCCCGGGACTCGTCCGGGTGCGCGACCCCCTGCTGGACGGGCACGCTGTCCGCGTCCCGCGTCGGCACCCACCGGGGAGCTGGTCTCGACGAGCACGCCATCTCGCCGGAGATCGGCCGGGGCCGCGGAGCGCCCGCGATCACGCCGTGAGCTGCTCCGGATTGCGTTGCTTCGGCGGCCGTCCCCGTCGGCGCTTGAAGGGCAGGACGCTGCCCTCTGCGAAGAGCTCGCCGCCCCAGACGCCCCAGGGCTCGCGCCTGCGGATCGCACCCTCCAGGCAGGCGGCGCGGAGCGCGCAGCCCGCGCAGACCTGCTTCGCGACGTCGATCTCGTCCGGCTGGTCCGAGAAGAAGAGCGGGAGGAGCACCCCCCCCTCGCTCCGGCACGCCGCCAGTGCGGGGTCCAGCCGGCCCGCGTCCAGCCGGCCCTGGCCCTCGCCGTCCGTGTAGGACCCCAACCCGCTCCGCTCGTCGACCTCGTTGTCGACCCCTGCTCCCTGCACCTCGGCGAACATGCCGCCGCCCCTTTCCCCTCGTCCACCTCGACCTCGACCGGTCCCGAGCGACCTGGTCCCAAGAAACAGCGAGGCCGCCGGCAGAACCGGCGGCCTCTGGGTATCTCCACGGGACGGAGGGGTCTCCTCCTCAGCCCGGTGGTCCCAGCTGCCACCCCGACACCTCCACCCGAGCGAGTGCAATCGGGAACGCCGCCGGCGTCACGGACACCGTCGGACGGCCGCCGGACGACACGATTCGCATCGGAGCCCGGCCGGCCCCATCGGAGGACGCGCGCGTCGCGACACCGCTCGCTCGGTTCGAAAGACGCATCGGCCACCTCCTCCCGTGCCGGCCAGGTCCTCCGACCCGGCCCATCCGACCAACACCCACTCGGCACCGCTCCCGCCAACGGCGGGACCCGGTGTCGACCGAGCCCCTCATTCGATCACCCCGGCCGTCGCCGCGCAAGCGAGTTTCGCGAACAGCCGGCAAGGCCTGGGGCTGAGCGTCACGCGGTGTTGCGCGAACGCCCGAGCTACCGCTGTCACGCCGACAGCGCCCCTCCCACCAGCGGTGACGCCAGCGGCCACGGTGCCAGCGGCCACGGTGCCAGCGCCGCGACGCCCGCAGCGACTGCCCGAGAACACCGCCGGTGCCACTCGAACCACTCGGCCCGACGGACTCCCAGTGGCGTCGAGCTACGCGCCGGCGACGTTCGTTCGCAGTGCGTCGAGGAGCACCGAGCTCACCGCCGCAACCGGTCGTCGCCGCGCAGCGGCGTCGACAACTTCGAGCTCGGCGCCCTCGCGCTCGGCGACCAGCACGCCGACCTCCCGGCAGACGAGCAGCGCCGCGAGGTAGTCCCAGGGTGCGAGCCCGGCTGCGGACGCGTCGACGTAGCCGTCCAGCGTGCCGTCCGCAACCGCACAGAGCTCGAGCGCCGCAGAGCCGAGCATCCGGAGCTGCGCCACGCCGAGCGGGTGCGCCGGCCAGCCGTTGCAGGCGACGACGGCTGCGGCGGGCGGGACGGGCCCGACCGGTGCGAGTGGCGCGCCGGCACGCCTCGCACCGTGCCCGCGGACCGCCTCGTAGCGAAGGCCGCTCGCGAGATTCTGGACCAGCCCGACGCGCACACCCGTGGCGTCGAGGATCGCCAGACTGGTGGCGTAGAAGGGGAGCCCGTGTGCCGCGTTGGTCGAGCCGTCGACCGGGTCTACGACCGCCAGGAGACCCGGGGGGAACCGGCCCGCCTCCGGGGCGGACGGCACGCCGGGCGGGGGCCGTTCACCCGACTCCTCCGAGAGCAGTGCCAGCCCGGCACCGCCGAGGAGCTGGACAGCGATGTCGTCGGCGACGACGTCCCCGACGTGCTGGCCGGGGTGGCCCGGGGCCGGCGACCACGAGACACCCTCGGAGAGGACGTCGGCGATTGCCTCGGCCACCACCCGGAGCAGCCCGAGCAGGTCCCGGTCCAGCTCGCTCGGGGGCCAGGGGTGCTCGGGGGCGCCACCCACCGTCAACCGGCTGCCCGGAAAGCGACCCAGGGGGGCCCGAGCGGCGATCGAGGATTCCCCCGGGGGGGTTGGCTCGTGCGCGCACGAGCCGCGGCGATGGCCGGCGGGACGGGCCTCACGAGGCGAGCCACGCTCGTGAGCACGACCGTGGACAGCCAGACCGGCGTCACGAGGGGACCGAGCGGCGGGAGCCCGTACGCCCGTCGAGCCCAGTCCGGCAGGAGCGCGATGGCGCCGGCACAGAGCGTCGCCCAAGCCGGACGCAGCATGATCGGGAGAGGCGGCGCGAACACCAGCTTCAGTGCCTCTCGAGCGGCTGGAGTCGCCACGAGCCCGTCCACGCCGAGGATCCAACGCTCCAGTCCTGCCCGGGTCGCCGGCAGTCGCGAGCCGTCCAGCCCGAGCAGCGCGCCCATGACGCGCATCTCTGCGACGTAGCGATCCGCCTCCTCCGCGCCGAGCGGTGACGCATACGCGAGGTAGGCGAGGAGGAGCGACTCGACCGTCACGTTGTGCACCCATGCGAGCAGTTCGGGTTCGTCTGCCCGGTAGCGCCTCCCGGAGTGGGGATCGACGCCGCGCACCCGCTCGTGGACCCGACGAACGCCTGCGGCGGCGGCCTGGGCTTCGGCACCCGTGCCGTAGGTGATCGTGAGGACGAACTCGCTCGTCCGACGGAGCCGGCCCCACGGGTCCTCGCGGAAGTCGCTGAAGCGGTCGACTGCCGCCATGGCCCGAGGATGCAGCGCCTCGACGAGCAGGGCCCGAACGCCGCCGACCAGTGCCGCGGGGTGATCGTGAACGCGCCAGGCCACGCTCGCGGGGCCGAGCAGACCCCCCGCCTCCCCGGCATCGCCCACCGCACGCAGGTCGTCGAGCCGGTCCGGTGCCTCGCACGCGCCCGGCGCTCGTGGCGGCTCGCGCCGACCCGACGGCTCAGCTCCTCCCACGACCCCGACGCTACCGTCGACCCGCCAGGTCGGCCGAATCGGACCCCCACTAGGATGCGATGTCGTGGCCGTGCTAGACGTGCCCGGCTTCGTCGCCGAGCTCAAGGACCATGCCGTCGACCACGGCTTCCACGTGCACGACGAGCGGCACTTCGTCGAGACCTACTCGCTCCGTCAGGTCTGGGAGGTCGACCTCCACCCCGAAGAGGGTTGCGGAGGGCCCCTCGACCTGCACCTCGCCCTGGAGGTCGACCCTCGCGTCCTGCTCGCGTTCGAGGACGCCGTGGTCGAGCTCCCCGACGACGCCGATCCCCCGGACGAGTGGTTCTTCCCGCTCAGCTTCACGTGGGCGTTGCCGCCGCTGCCGGACGGCCCCGACCTGCTCCGCCTCGCCATCGACCTCGCGGGAGTCGGTGGCCTCGAGCTGCCGCTCGAGGTCTCGGCGATCGACTCGTTCGCCTCGGCCACGGACGCACCCGAACGGCGGCTCAACGTGCTCGCACACCTGCAGGTCTCCCTGGCGAAGGTGTTCGCTGGCGAGGAGCTCCTCTGCGAGGCATTCGACCGATCGCTCGCCGTCAGCCACTTCCTCCTCGAGGCAGCACCCGGATGGCTCACGGGGTGAGAGCCAACCCTGCGGGAGGGACACCCCGGTCCTCGACCGACGCCGTGCCTCCGGAGACCCGGCCAACCCCCCCGTCCTCCCGCCCGACCCGCTGGTGGCATGGCACGAGCCGGTCCGTCCGCCGAGGTGGCGTGGCGTTGCTCCTGTTCGGCCTTCCGCTCGGCGCGTCCGCCTGCGGCAACGCGAACGGCACGGCACTCGCGAAGCAGGCCTGCGGGCACGTCGACAAGGCGCTACACCTGCTCTCCGCTGCGGGAGAGCCGTCGACGGCCGCGGCGACGGCAACCGAGGACCGGGCGGCGGCGGTCGCGGAGCTGCGCGTCGCCCTGCCCATCGCCGCCCAGGCCGCGGCCGAGGCAGCCCAGTTCGCGCCCCTTGCGACCACGCTCTCCGAGACGAACCGAGTCGCCGCCACCGTGCTCGTCCCGGCCCTCTCCCAGCAGTGCTTCGCCGCCTCCACCGGCTTCTTCGCCCCACCGCCGAGCGGTGCGACCGGCGCGGGCGTCCCACCGCCCGGCGCCCAGACCGGCTCCTAGCCC
>JAJYWE010000040.1:0-2670 GCA_021791675.1 Actinomycetes bacterium
ACGGGCTTGTTGAACCCGTTCAGCTTGTTGAACGCCGCGATGGACGCCGGTGTCGCCTTGAGCCCCAGCTCCGCCTTCGCCGGGCTCCCCGGCAGCAGGTGGAGGAGCAGGAACGTGATCATCGAGACGATGATCAAGACGATGATCGACTGGCCCACTCGCCGGATGATGTAGCCGGTCACTCGGTCAGTCCTCCCTTCCCGTGCTCAGCCTTCGCGCCGCCGGAACACAGACCGTCGGATGGGAACGCCCCGTCCCGCCGCGAGCACGAGCTGCGTTCCTGCACGAAGAGACCTCCAGTCCTCGTGCGGCCTCCCACCCCCAGCGGGTCTCGCACCCCGGTGCCACACCCCCCCGGAAAGCCGATGCGAGGGAGGGCGGCGCCCCCCCTCGCATCGTCCGGTCGGGTTCGCTGCCACGGGCTCCGCCACGCACTGGTGGCAGAGCCCGTGGCGCTCACCCCTCGTTACTTCACGAAGTACCAGTACTGGGGCTCGATGTAGCTACCGGTGCCCGTGAACTGGCCCGTGATGCCGTAGCCGGTCAGGTGGCTGTCGACGGCCACGATGCCGTCCGGGACCGGCTGCCAGATCCAGGGGAGGTCCTTCGCGAGGAGCGCCTCGTACTGGTAGTACGGCTTCAGGGTCGGCGAGGTGTGGATCTCCTTGATCAGCGTGTTCACGGCTGGGTTGTCGTAGCTCCCGGCGTTGAGCGAGCCACCCGGGAGGAAGAGGGCCCCACCGGTGGGCTCGGTCGAGTAGCTGATCCCGCCGTACTCACCCAGCTGCCACGTGCAGGTCGGGCTCGTGGCCTTCCCCGGGAGGCAGGGGTTCACGATCCCGACGACGGTGCCGAAGGGCTCGCTCTTGAGGGAGATCTGGATGCCGGCCTGTGCCGCGTCGGACTTGTAGAGCGCCGTCTCCTCGTCGAGCACCTGCGAGCCGGAGGAGTAGAGCAGGCTGAGCGACAGCTTCTGCCCCGTCGGGACGCCGGCACCACAGCCCGACGCACCGCCCAGCTCACAGACGTCGGTACCGCCCGGCGTGACCTTCCAGTGGTGCGCCTTCAGGATGCTCACGGCCGTTGCGACCGAGAACGGGTAGGGGTTCGACTTCTCCACGCTCGTGGCGAAGGGGTTGCCGAGCGGGTAGACGGGCGTCGGTCCGTAGGT
Organism: Actinomycetes bacterium; assembly: GCA_021791675.1. Taxonomy (GTDB): domain Bacteria; phylum Actinomycetota; class Acidimicrobiia; order Acidimicrobiales; family JAKAOS01; genus JAJYWE01. Next base: position 1,172 of record JAJYWE010000040.1, read on the forward strand.
CGGGATCCCGTAGCCGAACATGAAGTGCTTGATCATCGTCGTCTGGTCGACGAGGTGCTGGAGGACCTGGCGGAAGTAGAGCTGGCTGAGCAGCGGCCCGTAGGTCGGGTTCTTCAGGTTCGGGATGAAGTAGTCGACGCCCCAGGAGTAGGCGGGGAAGACGTTGTAGCCCTTCGCCTGGATCGTCGAGCGGGTCGGGATGTCCTGGGAGGGGATGAAGCCCACCGTGAGGGCGCTCGGTCCCGACTCGAGGCTCGTGAACTCCGCCGAGTCCGACGTGAAGGGGATCTCCTCGAACTTGGAGATGTAGGGCTTCGGCCCGGAGTAGCTCGGGTTGGGGACGAAGATGTCCGGAGTGGAGGCCCCGCCGTAGCTCTGGAGCGACCACGGCCCGTCGATCACCTTCCACAGCGGGTTGGTGGTGTAGGTGGTCGTGTCCTCGGCTTGCTTGTTGAGCATGTTCCAGACCGCCGTGGCACCGGAGGCCGTGGCCGCGTAGTTGCCGACCTTGCCCGTCGGCGTCAGCCGGTCCCACTCCTGGGCCGGGATGGGCTGGAGGCTGCCGAGCTGGTTGTCGGTGAACCAGGTCGGGTTGTAGGCCTTGTTCAGCTGGAGCTGCAGGGTGTACTCACCGGTCGCCTTGTAGCTGGTGAGGTTGTAGGGGAACTCACCGGGCGTGTAGCCACCCCAGTTCGCGCCCGCGCCCTTGATGAGCTCGATCTGGAACACGAGGTCCTGGGCAGTGACCGGCTGGCCGTCCGACCACATGTAGTGCTTCATCGTGATGGTGACCGTCTTGTCGCCGTTCGAGTAGACGGGCGCGTACGCCATCGAGTGCGCGAAGTCCACCTCGGGCTGGTAGGGGTTGGGGGCGTAGAGGTAGGGCCACATCAGGTTGATGAACTGGCTCAGGTTGTAGAGCGTCTGCTGCGCGCCCGGGTTGACCGGGAAGATGTAGGTGGGGTTTGCCGCCGGGGACTCGGAGAACTTGACGACCCCGCCGGAGAGCGGCTTGCCCGCGACGGTGGTGGAGGTCGTCGAGCTCGAGCTCGAGCTCGAGGTCGAAGGCGGCTTCGTGCTGCTCGAACAGGCGGCCAGGATGAGCGCGCCTGCCCCGACGGCTGCCAGCCCCCTGACGAGCCTTGACTTGCCGAACATGAGGACCCTTTCTCTCCCGCCCGACCGCTGCTGCGTCCCCGCCTCCTCGGCGGCACCGCTCCCCAGCGCAGGCATCCCTCCCCCGGGCTCCCCCCGGGACCGTCGGCATCCTAGACCCGACTGCGACAGTTGTGGTGGCGCGCCCGTTGCGAATCGATGAACGCCGAGCGCGGCCCCCGGGAGGGCCCTCCCGGGGCCGGGGCTCAGCCGGCCGCGGCGCGCTTCGCCGCAGGACGACGGGTCCGTGACCGGCTCGAGCGAGGAGCCGCCGCGGCGGCGGGTGCCTCCGTGCCGGAAGATGCCTCCGCGGAGGCAGGAGCCCCCGCACCGGCAGGAGCCCC
>JAJYWE010000040.1:2770-5636 GCA_021791675.1 Actinomycetes bacterium
AGACCGAGCAGGGGCGCCAGGTAGCGCCCGGTGTGGCTCTCGGGACAGGCGACGACGGTCTCCGGCGTCCCCTCGACCACGAGGCGCCCGCCCCGGTCGCCGCCGTCCGGACCGAGGTCGACCACCCAGTCGGCCGTCTTCACGACGTCGAGGTTGTGCTCGATCACGACGACCGTGTTCCCGGCGTCGACGAGGCGAGTGAGGACGCCGAGCAGCTTGCGGACGTCCTCGAAGTGCAGGCCCGTCGTCGGCTCGTCCAGCACGTAGAGGGTGCGGCCCGTGGATCGCCGCGCGAGCTCGGAGGCGAGCTTCACCCGCTGCGCCTCCCCCCCCGACAGCGTCGGCGCCGGTTGGCCGAGGCGCACGTAGGAGAGCCCGACGTCGACCAGCGTCTGGAGGTGGCGGGCGATCACCGGCTGGTTCTCGAAGAGCGCCAGGCCCTCCTCGCAGGAGAGGTCGAGCACCTCTGCGATCGTGTGGCCCTTCCAGGTCACGTCGAGGGTGTCCCGGTTGTAGCGCGCCCCCTTGCAGACCTCGCAGGGGACGTACACGTCCGGCAGGAAGTTCATCTCGATGCGGATGGTCCCGTCGCCGGCACAGGCCTCGCAGCGCCCGCCACGGATGTTGAAGGAGAAGCGCCCCGGTCCGTAGCCCCGGACCTTCGCCTCGTTCGTCTGGCTGAACAGCCGCCGGATGTGGTCGAAGACTCCCGAGTAGGTGGCCGGGTTCGACCTCGGGGTCCGCCCGATGGGCGCTTGGTCGATCGCGATCACCTTGTCGAGCTGCTCGACGCCCTCCACCCGCCGGTGCCGTCCCGGCGTCACCCGCGCGCGCTGGAGCTGGGCCTGGAGCGCCCGGAGGAGGATGTCGTTGACGAGCGTCGACTTCCCCGAACCGGACACGCCCGTCACCGCGACCAGGCAGCCGAGCGGGAAGCCCACGTCGATGCCGGTGAGGTTGTGCTCGGCCGCACCGCGCACCCAGAGCCACCGCTCGCCGGCCGGCCTGCGCTGCGCTGGGACGTCGATGCGAGCCCGCCCCGAGAGGTAGCGACCGGTGACCGACTCCGCGCACGCAGCGACCTCTCCGACCGTGCCCGCCACGACGACCCGCCCACCGTGCTCGCCCGCCCCCGGCCCGATGTCCACGACGTGGTCGGCCACGCGGATCGTGTCCTCGTCGTGCTCGACCACGATCACGGTGTTGCCGAGGTCCCGGAGCCGTCGCAGGGTCTCGATCAGGCGGTGGTTGTCCCGCTGGTGGAGCCCGATCGACGGCTCGTCGAGCACGTAGAGCACCCCGACGAGGCCCGAGCCGATCTGAGAGGCGAGCCGGATGCGCTGCGCCTCGCCACCCGCGAGGGTCGCCGCCGAGCGGTCGAGGGTCAGGTAGTCGAGTCCCACGTCGAGTAGGAACGCGAGGCGCGCGCGCACCTCCTTCAGCACCCGCTCGGCGATCAGCTGGTCGCGTTCGGACAGCTCGAGCTCGCCGACCGCTGCCGCTGCCGCCCGGATGGAGAGCGCGCACAGCTCGGCGATGTTGCGACCGCCCACCGTCACCGCGAGACTCTCCGGCTTGAGGCGCGTCCCCCGGCAGGCCGGGCAGGGGACCTCCCGCATGTAGCCCTCGATCTGCGCCCGGGCGTGGTCGCTCTCCACCTCCCCGTGCCTGCGGGTGAGCCAGGGCACGACCCCCGAGAAGCTCGTCTCGAAGCTGCGCCGACGGCCGTAGCGGTTGCGGTAGGAGACGGTGACCTTCTCGCCGTCGAGCCCGTAGAGCACGGCGTCCCGCTGGGCCTTGGTGAGGCTGCGCCAGGGCGCCGACGTCGAGGCGCCCACGACGCCCGCCACCGCCTCGAGGACCCGGGTGAAGAACTCGCTCCGGCCCGCGCCCGCCCAGGGTGCGACCGCCCCGTCGGCGAGCGAGCGCTCCGGGTCGGGCACGACCAGCTCGGGGTCGACCTCGAAGCGCGTGCCGAGCCCCGTGCAGGTCGGGCAGGCGCCGTAGGGGGAGTTGAAGGAGAAGCTCCGCGGCGCCAGCTCCTCGAAGGAGAGGCCGTCGACGACGCAGGCGAGCTCCTCGCTGAACAGCAGTGTCTCGTCGGCGTCGAGGAGGTGGATGCCGACCAGTCCCTGCGCGAGCGAGAGCGCGGTCTCGAGGGAGTCGGTCAGGCGTCGCTCGATCCCGTCCCGGCGCACCAGGCGGTCCACCACGACTTCGATCGTGTGCTGCTCGTAGCGGGCGAGGCGCTCCGGCCGCCGCTCCGCCAGCTCGACGACCTCGCCGTCCACCCGGGCGCGAGCGAAGCCTTGGCGGGCGAGGTCGTCGAGCAGCCCCTCGTACTCGCCCTTCCGACCGCGCACGACCGGCGCGAGCACCTGGAACCGGGTGCCGTCCTCCAGCTCCATGAGCCGATCGACGATCTGGGTCGGGGTCTGGCGGCTCACTGGCCGACCACAACGGGGGCAGTGGGGCTGGCCGATGCGGGCGTAGAGCAGGCGCAGGTAGTCGTAGACCTCGGTGATCGTCCCGACCGTCGAGCGCGGGTTTCGCGAGGCGGACTTCTGGTCGATCGAGATCGCCGGGGACAGCCCCTCGATGAAGTCCACGTCCGGCTTGTCGACCTGGCCGAGGAACTGCCGGGCATACGCGGAGAGCGACTCGACGTAGCGGCGCTGGCCCTCGGCGTAGATCGTGTCGAAGGCGAGCGAGGACTTCCCGGAGCCGGACAGCCCGGTGAAGACGATCAGCTTGTCCCGGGGGAGCTCGAGCGAGACGTCCTGGAGGTTGTGCTCACGCGCGCCCCGGATGACCAGGCGGTCGGGCACAGCGGCAGCGTACCCGGACGCTCGGCGCTCGCTCTCAG
>JAJYWE010000040.1:5736-12950 GCA_021791675.1 Actinomycetes bacterium
GCCGACGGGCCCGAGCACCTCGGTGAGGCCACGGAGCTCCCGCCGGAGCTCGCTCAGCTCGTCGCGCAGTCGCGCCGCCTCCTCGAAGCGGAGGTCGGCGGCCGCCTGGTGCATCTCGTCCTCGAGCGACTGGACGAGGGCGCCGAGCTCTGCGGGTGAGAGTGGCTCTCGGGAGGCGAGGGCGGAGCGGGCTCGCCGTTCCCCGCCACGGCCCCTCCCCCGCCGGCCGCCGCCCTCGCCGCTCGGCCGGAGCTGGTCGAGGATGTCCGTCACCGCCTTCGACACCGTCGTCGGGTCGATGCCGTGCGCCCGGTTGTAGGCCTCCTGGAGCGCGCGGCGGCGTTCGGTCTCCGAGATGGCCCGTCGCATCGACTCCGTCATGGCGTCCGCGTACATGATCACGGCGCCGTCGACGTTGCGCGCGGCGCGCCCCATCGTCTGGATGAGGGAGGTCTCGCTCCGGAGGAAGCCCTCCTTGTCGGCGTCGAGGATCGCGACGAGGGAGACCTCGGGGAGGTCGAGCCCCTCGCGCAGCAGGTTGATCCCGACCAGGACGTCGAACTCGCCGAGGCGCAGGTCGCGAAGGATCTCTATCCGCTCGAGGGTGTCGATGTTGGAGTGCAGGTAGCGCACGCGGACCCCGAGCTCGAGCAGGTAGTCGGCCAGGTCCTCCGCCATCTTCTTCGTGAGCGTCGTGACCAGCACCCGCTGGCCAGCCTCGGTCCGCAGGCGGATCTCGGAGAGGAGGTCGTCGATCTGGCCACGGGTCGGGCGGACGGACACCGGGGGGTCCATCAGGCCGGTCGGGCGCACGATCTGCTCGACCACCTGCGACGACTCGGCGAGCTCGTAGGCCCCGGGGGTCGCCGAGAGGAAGATGCACTGGTGGATGCGTTCGTAGAGCTCCTCGAAGCGGAGCGGGCGGTTGTCGAGCGCGGAGGGGAGCCGGAAGCCGTGCTCGACGAGCGTCTCCTTCCTCGACCGGTCCCCCTCGTACTGGCCGTGGAGCTGGGGCACGGTCACGTGGCTCTCGTCGACGATGAGGAGGAAGTCCTTCGGGAAGTAGTCCAGCAGCGTGTGCGGCGCCTCGCCCGGGGCGCGCCCGTCGATGTGGCGGCTGTAGTTCTCGATCCCGTTGCAGCTGCCCATCTCCGCGAGCATCTCGAGGTCGTACTGGGTGCGCATGCGGAGACGCTGCGCCTCGAGCAGCTTCCCGTTCGACTCGAAGAAGGTGAGCCGCTCGGCGAGCTCTGCCTCGATCCCGGCGATCGCGCGCCGCATGCGCTCGTCTCCCGCGACGTAGTGCGTCGCTGGGAACACGACGAGCTCCTCGAGCTCGCCCAGGTGCTCACCCGTGAGCGGGTCGACGCGGAGGATCCGCTCCACCTCGTCGCCGAAGAGCTCGATGCGCACCGGGAGCTCCTCGTAGGCCGGCTGGACCTCGATCGTGTCGCCGCGCACGCGGAAGTGGCCCCGGCTGAGGACGAGGTCGTTCCGCTCGTAGTGGATCTCCACGAGTCGCGTGAGGATGGCACGCTGCTCGTGACGCTCACCCGGCCGCAGCACGAGCAGCCGCTGGGCGTACTCCTCGGGCGAGCCCAGCCCGTAGATGCACGAGACCGATGCCACCACGATCACGTCGCGGCGAGTGAGCAGCGCCGAGGTCGCCGAGTGGCGAAGCCGGTCGATCTCGTCGTTGATGCTCGCGTCCTTCTCGATGTAGGTGTCCGAGGAGGGCACGTACGCCTCTGGCTGGTAGTAGTCGTAGTACGAGACGAAGTACTCGACTCGGTTCGTCGGAAAGAGCTCGCGCAGCTCGTTGGCGAGCTGTGCCGCCAGGCTCTTGTTCGGTGCGATCACGAGCGTCGGGCGCTGGGCGGCCTCGATCGTCCAGGCTGCCGTCGCAGACTTCCCACTCCCGGTGATCCCGAGGAGCGTCTGGAAGCGGTCGCCCCGCTGGAGCCCAGCCGCGAGCGCCGCGATCGCACGGGGCTGGTCACCCGCTGGCTGGTACGGCGCGTCGACGCGGAGCTCGCCCACGCCGACAGCCTAGGGAGGTGCGACGGGCGGTGACGGCGCAGCCGCGGCCGGCGGCGGCAGGGGCGGGGGCAGGGGCGGGGGGGGCGAGCCCAGAGCCTCGGCCTGCACCGCTGCCGCCTTCTCGGCGCGGAGCCGGACGAGCCACGCCCAGGCCGCCTCGACCGCACGCTCCAGCTCGGCCCGGTCGCTGCGGTTCTCGAGCACGAAGCTCGGCCCGAGTCCGTCACCGCCTCGCGGGCCGGTGCCCCCGTCTCCCGCCCCAGCCCGGAGCCCTACCCGGGCGCGCTGCTCCGCGAGGGGGCGCTGGGCGCGCACCCGGGCGAGCGCATCCTCCCTGGGGAGGTTCCGCTCCGCCACCAGTCGCTCCACCGCCACCTCCTCCGGCACGTCGACGACGAGCACGGCGTCGAGACCGACAGGGGGCGTCGTCGGGTCGAGGAGAGGGATCTCGAGGACGACGATCGCGCCCGTCCCCACGGTCTCGGCAACGGCGCGTGCGAAGCCCGCCCGTACCACGGGGTGCACGATCGCTTCGAGATCTCCCCGGGCCGCCTCGTCTGCGAACACGATCCGCGCGAGGGCTGCCCGGTCGAGCCGCCCGTCGGTCCGGAAGAAGGCATCCCCGAAGCGCCGGCGGACGGCCTCGGCCCCGGGCGTGCCGGGCTCGAGCGCCTCGCGAGCCAAGCGGTCCGCGTCCACCCAGCGCGCGCCGAGGCGCTCGAGCAGGGCCCCCACCGTCGACTTCCCGCTGCCGATCCCGCCGGTCAGCCCGACGACCAGCGAGGTCCCGCCGTTCAGCGGAGGCTCGGGCACGGCCACGGGCTCAGCCTCGCCGGCGCGCGCCCGGGGGCGGGCCCGCCCCCCACGGCCCGCCCCCGGTGTGCAACCACTGCGGCGGGGTCTCGCTCCGCCACGGGTCCCTCGGTCTCGTCCTCCTCAGCGGGGCTCGCCCTCGCCGACACCCTGGGGCTCGGGAACAACCGGCTCCGCGACTCCTGCGGCACCCTCCGCCGCCGTGTCGACCTCCGACCCGACCACCGCAGCGTCCGATTGGTGGTCTCCCTCGGTCCCGCCGCTCGCAGCGGCCGTCTCGGCTCCCTCGACCGGCCTCGTCGCGTCCTCCTCGCCGTGGCTCGCGACGTACTCGGCCCAGGCCTGCTGCGCCTCGGTCTCGGGCGTGAAGTCCGCCGCGTACTCGAAGGTCCCGATGTAGTTGCCCTGTTCGTCGTAGGCATGCTCCCCGAAGGCGTCCCGGTACTCCGCGGCGACCTCGCCACCCTCGGCGGCTTGCTTGATGGACAGGCTGATGCGCCGGCGTGCGAGGTCGATCTCGATGATCTTCACCCACAGCTCCTCGCCTGCCTGCACCACCTGCTCCGGCAGGTCGACGTGGTGGGCGGCCATCTCCGAGATGTGGACCAGACCCTCGATCCCCTCACCCACCTGGATGAACGCACCGAAGGGCACGAGCTTGGTCACGCGCCCGTACACGAGCTCGCCGACTCGGTGGGCATTGGCGAACTCCTGCCACGGGTCCGGCTGCGTCGCCTTCAGCGACAGGCTGATCCGTTCCTTGCTGCGGTCTACCTCGAGCACCATGACGTCGACGTGATCGCCGACCGAGACCACCGAGGAGGGGTGGTCGACGTGCTTCCAGGACAGCTCCGAGACGTGCACGAGCCCGTCCATGCCGCCGAGGTCCACGAAGACCCCGAAGTTGACCACCGAGGAGACCGTCGCGTGACGCACCTCGCCGGGTCGGAGGTTCGCGAGGAACTCCTCGCGCTGCTCGCGCTGGGTCTCCTCGAGGTAGGCCCGCCGGGACAGCACGACGTTGTTCCGGTTCTTGTCCAGCTCGATGATCTTCGCCTGGAGGACCCGGCCGACGTACGGCTGGAGGTCGCGGACCCGGCGCAGCTCGACGAGGGACGCCGGCAGGAAGCCTCGAAGGCCGATGTCGAGGATCAGACCGCCCTTCACGACCTCGATGACTGGGCCCTCGACGACACCGTTGCGGCCCTTGACCTCCTCGATCGTGCCCCAGGCCCGCTCGTACTGCGCGCGCTTCTTGGACAGGACGAGCCGACCCTCCTTGTCCTCCTTCTGGAGGACAAGTGCTTCGATACGCTCGCCCAGCGAGACGACCTCCGAGGGGTCGACATCGTGACGGATGGACAGCTCACGAGCCGGGATCACACCCTCGGACTTGAAGCCGATGTCGAGGAGGACCTCGTCCTTGTCGACCTTCACGACGACACCGGAGACGATGTCGCCGTCCTCGAAGCTGACGATGGTCCCGTCGATTGCGTCCGCAAAGGACAGGCCGTCGAGGTCGTCGAGGATGACCTCCCGCGGGACGTAGTTGCCCTCGGCGTCGAACGTGCCGATGGGCGTGGATCCCTCCCCAGTTGCTGTGACGGGCGGGAGGTCGGTTGTGGACATGGGCACGTGGGTCACTTTCCGGGGGAACGCTCAGTGGACGGACGGAGCAGTGGCGGCTCCCCGACCGTCCCCGGGGAGCGGGACCGAGCCTACCACCGGCCCTTTCGGCTCCAGGTCGCAGCGAAGGCCCGAAGCGCCTCGGTGGTTCAGGGCTTGGCCTCCGCCCAGCTCTCGCCGACCGCGAGGTGGACCGAGAGGGGGACGTCCATCGGGAAGGCCTCCCCCATGATTGCCGGGACCGAGACCTGGAGCTCCTCGACCTCCTCCGGAGCCGCCTCGACGAGCACCTCGTCGTGGACCTGCAGCACCAGGCGGCTCCGCCGCGTGCGGAGGTGCTCGTCCAGGCGCACCAGGGCAACCTTGAACAGGTCCGCCGCCAGGCCCTGGATCCCCGCGTTCATCGCCTGGCGCTCACCCGCCTGGCGCAGCCGGTAGTTCGACGACGCAAGCTCGGGGATCATGCGCCGCCGCCCGAGCGGCGTCTCCGTGTAGCCCCGCTCACGGGCCTCGGCCACGGTCCGCTCCATGTACGACCGCACGGCGGGGAAGGCCGCGAAGTACGCCGCGAGGATCTCCTCCGCCTCGGCGACCGGCACGCCGAGGCGCTGGGAGAGCCCGTAGGCCTCCATCCCGTAGGCGAGGCCGTAGGACACCATCTTCGCCTTTGCCCGCATGGAGGGAGTGACCGCCGACTCAGCCACGCCGAAGACGCGAGCGGCGGTGGCGGCGTGGATGTCCACCCCGGTGCGGAACGCCTCGAGCAGGCCGGGGTCTCCCGTCAGGTGCGCGATGACGCGGAGCTCCACCTGGTCGTAGTCCGCGACCAGGAGGCGCCAGCCGGGGGCTGGGACGAACGCACGACGGAACCGCCGCCCGTCCTCCGAGCGCACCGGGATGTTGTGGAGGTTCGGATGGTCCGAGGACAGTCTCCCGGTTCGCGCGACGGTCTGGTTGAAGCTGGCGTGGATCCGCTCGTCCTCGGCCACCTCTGCGAGCAGTGACTCGCCGAAGGTGTTCCGCAACTTCTCGACCTCCCGATAGCGCAGGAGCACGCCGATCATCGGGTGCTGGTCCCGGAGGCGCTCGAGCGTCGCCGCGTCGGTCGAATAGCCGGTCTTGGTCCGACGCTGCGGGGTGAGCCCGAGCGTCTCGTAGAGGACGGTGCGCAGCTGCGGCGTCGAGCCGACGTTGAAGCGGACCCCCGCGAGGTCTTGCACCTGGTCCTCGAGCACCTTCGCCTCGGTCGAGAGCTCCGCGACGAGGTCACGGAGGTACGCCACGTCGACCTGGATCCCCACGACCTCCATGCGCGCGAGCACGCCGACGAGCGGGCGCTCGATCTCCTCGTAGAGGTGGGTCTGGCCCTTCTCGGCGAGCGCGCGGCGGAGCACGTCGCTGAGCGCGGCGCTTGCGGCCGCCCGCGCGGCGGCCCCGGCACCGAGATCCTCCGGCTCTGCGTCGAGGTCCAGCTGGCCACCGGAGGTGTCCGGGCCGGCCAGGTCGACGCCGAGATAGCGCCGCGCCAGGTCCTCGAGCGTGGCCGCGCCGTCCGCAGGATCGAGCACGTACGCGGCGACGGCGGCATCCACCCCCAACCTCGCGAGCTCGATCTCGACCGGGGCGAGCGTCCGCATCAGCTCCTTGACCCGGTACCCGGAGAGCTCCGGCCCGCCGGGCCCGAACAGCTCGCGGAGCGCCGCTTGCACCTCCGGCGACGCGAGCAGACCGTCGTCGAGCCAGAGCGCGGATCGCGCGGCAGCCGGCGCGGACGCAGCGTCGTCCTCCCGGAGCGCCGAACCCACTCGACCCTCCGCCTCGCCGGCTCCCGCCTCCCCGGCTTCGCCGGCCGCGCTCTCGACTGCCAGCCCACGCAGCCCGCTCCTCCCCGGCTGGCCGGACCAGATGGCATGGACGGCCACGCCACTCGCACCGACCGCCGCAGCGAGGCCGGCCGCCGCAGCGGCGGCACCCTCCGGCCGGTGCACCTCGAGCTCCGGCAGTGACGGACCGGCCTGACGCTCGAGCGCCCCTGCCTCGCTCGCGCCGAGGGCCGCGAGCGTGCGCGGCCAGAGCGACCGGAGCTCGAGGAAGCCGAAGAGCTGGCGAGCCTCCTCGACGTCGAACGGTGCGCGCTGCAAGGTCGCGGGGTCGACCTCCAGCTCGACATCCCGAACTGCCCGGATCAGTTCCACGTTCGCACGCACCCGGCCCTGGTGCTCGGCGAGGGATGCCGCGAGCTTCGGGGTGAGCTGGTCGAGGTGAGCGAGGACCCCCTCGAGCCCTCCCCAGGTCGTGAGGAGCTTCGCCGCAGTCTTCTCGCCGATCCCCGGCACACCGGGAATGTTGTCCGACGGATCCCCACGCAGCGCAGCCAGCTCGACGTAGAGCCTCGGGGGCACCCCGGTGCGCGCGACGATTCCTGCCTCGTCGTAGAGGACGTAGTCACTCACCCCACGACGGTTGTAGAGCACCCGGATGAAGGGGTCCTCGACGAGCTGGAAGGCGTCGCGGTCCCCCGTCACCACGACGACCTCTCGCCCGGCATCGCGGGCCCGTGTCGCGAGCGTTGCGATCACGTCGTCGGCCTCCACGCCCGCCTTCTCGACCGCCGGGATGCCGAGGACCGAGACGAGCTGGCGGATCAACCCGATCTGCTCGCGAAGCGGCTCCGGCGTGGCCGCCCGCCCCTCCTTGTACCCCTCGTAGCGCTCGTGGCGGAACGTGGGCTCCGG
>JAJYWE010000040.1:13050-27350 GCA_021791675.1 Actinomycetes bacterium
CCCAGGGCGAACCCGAACCAATGCGAGCTCGACGCGACGCGAGCTCGACCCGGCCGGGCGCAGACTTGCTCCGCCCCGGGGGCCACCGGGGAGCCCGCTCGCTGCGGCCTCAGCCGTCGCCGGGCGAGAGCTTCCCTTCGAGCACCTGGTCGGCGACGTCACGCATGGTCTGGCGGGTACGCATCGCTGTCTTCTGGATGAACGAGAACGCTTCGCCCTCACGGAGGTGGTGCTGGTCCATCAGCATCCCCTTCGCCCTGTCCACCGCCTTGCGGGTCTCGAGCGCATCCTCCATGCGACGGCGCTCACCGGCAAGGCTGGCGTTCGCCGCTTCGAGCGCACGGAGCTCGGCGAAACGGCCGAGTGCAACCTCGATCGCCGGTATCAGCTCTTCGGCCTGGTAGGGCTTCACCAAGTAGGCCATGGCGCCCGCGTTGTTCGCCTCTTCGATCAGATCTCGCTGGGAGAACGCCGTGAGGATCAGCACGGCGCACTCCCGCTCGGAGGCGAGCTCGCGTGCGACGGCGAGCCCGTCCATGCCCGGCATCTTGATGTCCAGGAGCACGAGGTCGGGTCGGTGATCGCGCACCAGGGAGAGCGCCTCGTCCCCACGTCCGGTGTCGGCGACCACCTGGTAGCCCGCCTCCTCGAGTGTCTCGCGGAGGTCGAGACGGATGATCGCCTCGTCCTCCGCGATCACGACCCGAACCGTCATGTGCTCTCCCTCGGGCGGAACCACCCGCTCCGTCGCCGTCATCGCCGCCTCCCGTGCACCTCGCGTGCGAGCTCGGATCTCACCGCCGAATCCACCCCGGCCGGCCGTGCCCGGCGAACCGGGTGCGGGAGCCTCCGGGTGCCTCGAACGCCCACGCCCGCGGCCTCCGGCGCACCGCCAGCCTGCACCGCCAGCTCGGCGAAGTGGCCGGGCGACGGTTACCCGTCGCCGAAGACTACCTGCCCGAGCAGCTCCGCCTGGACTTGGCGAAGGCGGGCGAGCTCCTGCTCCAGGGCCGCCTTGCCTCGCGCCAGGGATGCCGAGTGCCGCTCCGCCTCGGCGAGCTCTCGCGCCGGCAGCGGGCTCTCGGCCACCAACGCGCGCACTCGCAGCTCCTCGACGTCGTCGGCGAGCGCCCTCCGCTGTTCCTCGAGCACGGCAAGCTCACGAACGACGCCATCCACCCGCTCGGTCACAGCGGCGAGACGGCGCGATGGGCTCCTCCCTCGCATGGAGCGATGCTACGCCGAGGTGCACCCGCCGTCCGGCGACGTCGCGCCACCCTGCTGGCCCCGGTCCCGCGCCGCCACGACCACGACCCCGCCGACTCCGACCCCGGCCCATCACGCAACTGCCGACGCGCCTCCCGGCGCGAGACCAGCACCCTCGGCCCGCCGGGGAAGGAGCCGGTGGGTATGGTGGACCGGTGCGGGTCGAGGGGATGACGCTGTGGGTCGCCGGCACGAATGCCTGGATCGTCGCCCCGGACGGCACCGACGAGTGCATCGTGGTCGACGTGCCACCGGAGCCGGACCGTCTCCGACGACGGCTCGACGAGCTCGGCCTGCGCCCCGCGGTGCTCCTGCTCACCCACGGCCACGTCGACCACGTCGGCGGCGTCGGCACGCTCGTCCGCGCCGTCACCCCGGCTCCGACGGTGCTCCTCCACGGCGCCGACCTTCCCCTCCTCCAGGACCCCGTCGGGACGAGCGGCCAGCTCGGCGCGCTCCTCGCAGCGAGCGGGCTCGACACGCGTCCGCCCGAAGTGGTCCAGTCCCCCGAGGACGGCGAGGAGATCAGTGCCCTCGGGCTACGGTTCCGGTCGCTCCACACGCCGGGGCACACCCCGGGCTCGACGTGCTTCCTCCTCGAGCCGGCACCCGACCAACGAGTCCTGTTCTCCGGCGATCACCTCTTCGCGGGGAGCATCGGCCGCACCGACCTCCCGGGCGGTTCGCTCCCCGACCTCCTCCGGTCGATGGAAGACCAGATCCTCCCGCTACCCGACGACGTCCGCGTCCTGCCCGGGCACGGGCCGACGACGACGGTGGGAGTCGAGCGCGAGCACAACCCCTACCTCGCCGGGCTCCGACGCCGGCGGGTCGTGCCGGGCTGGACGGCCTAGGACCCCCGACCACGGGGCGGTCGTTGCTCGGCGAGTGGGGCCAGCCGACCGGTGCGGAGCGACAGTCGCTCGTGAGAGAGTCGCTCGTGGGAGGTGGCCGTAGTAGGTTGACGGGCCGGCCCGGGTGGCGAAACGGCAGACGCGGTGGACTCAAAATCCATTGCCCGCAAGGGCGTGCGGGTTCAAGTCCCGCCCCGGGCACCCGATCTCCCACACGGCACGCCTCGAGGTGCTCGCGGCGAGTCCGGGCGGCTCTCGCTCGCCACACGCTCGCGCGCCCGGACTGCGAGGGGGCGCCGTGGCCGACCCCGGCCCCCCGCCCGCCACGAACGCCAGGTCGCTGTCGGTCACCTGCCGATGAAACACTCGCGGGTCCGCGACGAGTCAAACACCCAACGCACCCGAACAGGAGACGCTCGTGCTCGCTTTCACCTTCCCCGGCCAGGGGTCGCTCCGGCCCGGGGTTGGGCGGCCCTGGATCGACCACCCCTCCTGGGAGGTCGTGCAGGAGGCCTCCCGCCTCTCGGGCAGGAACATCCCGAACCTGCTCTGCGATGCGACGCAGGAGGACCTGACCCTCACCCGGAACGTGCAGCTGGCAACCTTCGCGCTGTCGCTCGTGGTCCTGGACGCGATCGAGCGCCTCGGCCTCGGGCCCTCGATCTGTGCGGGGCACAGCCTCGGGGAGTACACGGCCGTGGTCGGCGCAGGAGCGGTCTCCTTCGAGGACGGCGTCCGACTGGTCGCCGAGCGCGGCGAGGCGATGCAGGACGCCGCCGACGCCCGACCGGGCACCATGGTGGCCCTCATCGGGATCTCGGACGACGACGCCGAGATCGCCTGCCAGCGTGCCGAGGCAGAGGCGTGGGTGGCGAACTACAACGCGCCGGGGCAAGTCGTCGTCGCCGGGACGCAGGACGGCGTGGAGGCCACGGTCGCGATGGCCCGGGAGCTCGGTGCGCGCAAGGTCGTGCCGCTCACCGTCGCCGGCGCGTTCCACACGCCACTCCTCCTCCCGGCGCGACAGCGCCTCCGGAAGGCCCTTGCGGGGACGCGCTTCGCCGACCCCGAGGTACCGATCGTCGCGAACGTCGACGCGCGCGCCCACGCCGCGGGACACGAGTGGCCGCCGCTGCTGTCCGCGCAGCTCTGCAGCCCGGTCCGGTGGCACCAGAGCCTGCGGACGATGGCGTCGCTCGACCCCGAAGCGATCTTCGTCGAGGTCGGCGCTGGCGGAGTGCTGACCGGTCTCGTCCGCCGAGTGCTCCCGAGCGCGCGGGCGATCGGAGTCGCGACCCCGGACGACCTCGACAAGCTCGTCGAGGCGTTGGCCGGTGCCGGCCCGGTACAGGCGAACGCCGCGATCCACCAGGGGGAGCACCTCTACGTCTCCGAGCGGGTGGTCGTGAGCCCCGCTGCCGGCGTCTTCGAGCCGACCGCCGCGCTGGCCGCACTCGGCCTCGACGCCGCGCCGTTTGCCAGCGGCGACCGGCCGGTTGCCGTCGGCGAGCTGATCGGCGAGGTCGGCGGCGAAGCCGTGCGGTCGGCATTCGCCGGGAGCCTGGTAGGCCTCCTCGCGCACACTGGCGAGCGGGTGACGCGAGGACAGCCCCTCGCGTGGCTGCGCACCGGCACCGGAGGCGGGGCGTGAGCTCCTCCCCGGGGTCCATGGGGTCCTCCCCCGATGCCCAGAGCTCCTCGCCCGACGCGGTCGGCTCCCCTCCGGGCTCCGTTCGGTCCTCCCCTGCCGACTCGGGCACCCCGAGCGCCGGCTGGGTCCTGACCGGCTGGGGCACTGCGCTCCCCGAGAAGGTGGTCACCAACGACGACCTGGCCTCCTACCTCGACACCTCGGACGCCTGGATCGCCGAGCGGACCGGGATCCGCGAGCGCCACGTCGGCGGCACCACGGCCGAGCTGGCCGCTGCAGCGGGTGCCGCTGCGATCGAACGGGCGGGGCGCCGTGCAGAGGAGGTCGACTTCGTCATCCTCTGCACCACCACCCCGGACCAGATGGTCCCCGCGACCTCCGCCGACGTCGCACACCGGCTCGGCACCACGGGCGGGGCGATGGACCTGAACGCGGCATGCGCAGGTTTCGTCTACGGCGTCGTGGTCGCGTCGAGCATGCTCCAGGCGGGGCTCCGGCGGGTGCTCCTGGTCGGTGCGGACACCCTGAGCCGCATCACGGACTGGGACGATCGCGGGACTGCGGTGCTCTTCGCCGACGGGGCCGGCGCCGTGCTCCTCGAGCGCTCCGAGACGGCCACCGGCCTGCTCGGTTGGGATCTCGGCGTGGACGGCTCGGCTCGGCCGCTCCTCTACTGCGACCACGGTGGCTACATGCACATGGACGGTCGCGAAGTCTTCCGACGGGCCGTGCGCGTGATGGTCTCGTCGGGGCGGACGGCGATGGAGCGAGCGGGGACCACCGCCGACGAGGTGGCACTCTGCGTACCCCACCAAGCGAACCTGCGGATCGTCGAGGCAGCCAACGCTCGCCTCGGGATCCCGATGTCCCGCACCGCCCTCGTCATGGACCGCACGGGCAACACCTCGGCGGCCTCGATCCCGCTGGCGCTCGCCGACGCGGCCGACACCGGGCGGCTCTCGCCTGGCGACAAGGTGCTGCTCTGTGGCTTCGGTGCCGGCATGACGTGGGCGAGCGCGGTCATCGAGTGGCACGGGTGAGCGCCGACGAACAGCCCCTGCGCGCCGCCGAGCAATCGCCTGGGTCGCCCGGACCACCGGCCAGCCGGCGGCGCGTCGTCCTCGTGACCGGGGGGAGCCGCGGGATCGGCCTGGCTTGCGTCCGGGCCTTCGCCGCTGCCGGCGACGAGGTCTGTGCGACCTACGTGCACAACCCGCCGCCAGAGGGGCCGTGGCGCGCGATACGTGCGGATGTCCGCAACCCCGAGGACGTGGACCGGACGTTCGCGACGGTCGAGGAACAGCTCGGGCCCGTGGAAGTCCTCGTGGCGAACGCGGGGATCACGCGTGACACCCTCCTACTCCGCATGTCGGAACAGGACTGGAGCGACGTGCTGGACACCGACCTCACCGGGGTCTGGCGGGTCCTGCGGAGGGCGGCAGCGCCCATGGTCCGCGCCCGCCGGGGGCGAGTCGTGCTCGTCAGCTCCGTCGCGGCCTACGTCGGGGCACCTGGCCAGGCGAACTACGCCGCCGCCAAGGCCGGCCTGATCGGCCTCGGACGCGCCGTCGCCCGGGAGCTCGCGAGCCGGTCCATCACGGTGAACATCGTGACGCCCGGCCCCGTCGAGACGGAGCTCCTCGCCGCGAGTGGCGAGCGGCGCGTTGCCGAGCTCGCCGCCTCGGTGCCGCTCGGGCGCATCGCAACGGCGGCGGAGGTGGCCGAGGCGGTCACGTTCCTTGCCTCGGAGCGGGCCGGCTACATCACCGGCGCGGTGCTCCCCGTGGACGGAGGGCTCGGCATGGGACACTGAGCCGGGCATCGCCGGGGATCCCGGGCGCCGCCCGCCGCCGCGTTCGTGCCACACTGGCAGTCCCCGACCGGCACGAGAGGCGCAGCCGGCGGGCGACGGTGGTGGTAGACCGGGCCGCCCGAAGGTCCGCGGGGCGGCTCGCGGCGGAACGGCGGACCCCGGACAGACGCACGGCATGCGGGCACGCGCCAGCAAGCAGCCCGGCAGCGGGGTACGCCTCGGGCAGGGCGCACAACAGGCAGGGCGCACAACAGGCAGGGCGCACACCAGGCAGTCAGAGGCAGGCCAGACCAGACAGAGCGACCGGGATCGGTCGGAACGAGGAGGAAGATCGTGGACAACGACGCAGCGTTCGAGAAGTTCCGGGCCTGCGCGGTGGAAGTGCTGCAGGTGCCCGCAGACAAGGTGACCATGGAAGCACGCTTCGCCGAGGACCTGGACGCCGACAGCCTCGACCTGGTCGAGCTGGTCATGGCCCTGGAGGAGGCGTTCGAGATCACCGTGGACGAGTCCGAGCTCGAGGGTGTCGACACCGTCGAGCAGGCGTTCCACCTGGTCACCTCCAAGCTCTGATGCGGATCTCCTGGGGGGAGCGAGGCCCCACCGACGGCCTCCCGGGCAAGCGGGTCGCCGTCACGGGCCTCGGGGTGCTCTCCCACGCAGGGATCGGCGTCGGCGCCTTCTGGCCGGGCCTCTCCGTCGAGCCGACCCCAGCCCTCGAACGACGCGTCGAGGGCTTCGACGCGACGGACCTGTTCGGCCCCAAGGAAGTCCGGCGCGCGGACCGCTTCACCCAGTTCGCCGTGGCGGCGGCCACCCAGGCGTTCGAGGACGCCGGGCGCCCCGTCGTCGACCCGGCTCGGGCGGCGGTCTGGGTCGGTACCGGCGTCGGCGGGCTCGAAACCCTCGAGAACCAGGTCCTGCTCCTCGCCGAGCGGGGTCCCCGTCGTGTCTCGCCGTTCCTCGTGACGATGCTGATGGCCAATGCCGCCCCGGCCAACATCTCGATGCGGCTCGGCTGGCAGGGTCCGTGCGAGACGACCGTCACGGCCTGCGCCGCGGGCACCCAGGCGATCGCGAACGCCGCGCGCCTGGTCACCACCGGCCGCTGCGTCATCGCCATGGCGGGCGGAGCGGAAGCTGCGATCACCCCGACCGCGAAGGCGAGCTTCGCGAACATGACGGCGCTGTCGGCGAGCGGGGTCTCGCGGCCCTTCGACCGCAACCGGGACGGCTTCGTCATGGGCGAGGGGGCGGGCATGCTGGTCCTCGAGGAGTGGGAGCACGCCCGCCGGCGCGGCGCGCACATCTACGCCGAGCTGGCCGGCGCTGCGAGCAACGCGGACGCCCACCACATCACCGCACCCGCTCCGGGTGGGACCGGGGCAGTCGCGTGCATGGAGGCGGCGCTCGCCGACGCCGGCCTCGGTCCGTCGGACATCGCGCACATCAACGCGCACGGGACCTCGACGCCACTCAACGACGCTGCAGAGGCCGAGGCGATCACCAAGGTCTTCGGCCTCCCCGGGCCCCCGATCACCTCCGTCAAGGGGGTGAACGGCCACGCGCTCGGTGCGGCGGGGGCGGTCGAAGCGGTTGCGGCCGTGCTCACCATCGTCAACGGGGAGATCCCACCCACCGGCGGGCTACGCGACCTCGACCCAGCGATCGCACTCGACGTCGTGCAGGGCACCCCACGCCCCTTCACACCGGGGCCCGTGCTCTCGAACAGCTTCGGCTTCGGCGGCCACAACGGCTGCCTCGTCTTCCTGCCTGCGCCGGCGGACTGAGGGCCTGACGCTCGGCCCGGCTGTGCCGGCGGACTGACGGCTGGGGGGTCGCCGGTTCGGCCTCGTCCGCCCGACCGCGACCCCTCCCTCCCGCCGGCGCAGCCGGGCCGAGGGCGACCCGTTTGGGGAGGACTCGGCACCGGGCGGTAGCGTGAGGTGGTGAGCGCGCTCGAAGCTTCCTCCGGCGCGCCGGAGGACGGACCCGCAGACCTCGCCATCGGTGGCTTCTCGGATCAGCCGCCCTGGCTGGTCGTTCCGGACGAGATGCCGTGGCGGATCGGCATCGACGAGCGTCGTCGCCGTACCCGCGCGGAGGTGCCGAGCCTGCTCCGCCACCGGCGCGTCCCCCCGGGCGCCCGTGTCGCCGTGGTCGGGAGCCGGCTCGGTCTCGCGCTCGCCGGTTGGTACGTCACCGAACGCGGCGGGCCGAGCTCCCGAGCGGGCCTCTCCCGCCGGCTCCGGCGGGCGTTCGAGCACCTCGGGCCCACCTACATCAAGCTCGGCCAGATCCTCTCCTCGGGGACCGGGATCTTCCCGGAGGAGCTGGTCACCGAGTTCCGGCTGCTCCGAGACCACGTGCCGGCGGAACCGTTCGAGGTGGTTCGCCAGATCCTCGCCGAGGAGCTCGGCGGCCCCATCGAGGACACCTTCTCCGAGCTGGCCGAGACCCCCCTCGCGGCGGCGTCGATCGCGCAGGTGCACCTGGCCCGCCTGCGCACCGGGGAAGAGGTCGTCGTCAAGGTCCAGCGACCGACCGTCGCCGCGCTCGTCCGAGCCGACCTCGCGGCGATGAGCTGGATGGCGCCCGCGCTCGTCGGACGCATCCCCGTCGCCGCGCTCGCGAACCCCCCGGCCCTGGTCGAACTGTTCGCCGAGACGATCGTCGAGGAGCTCGACTTCCGTCTCGAAGCGCAGAACATGCTCGACGTGGCGCACGTCCTCGCAGTGACCCACAGTCGCGCGCTCGTCGTGCCGCGGCCGCACCCGGAGCTCGTGACCCGGCGGATGCTCGTGATGGAGCGCCTCGCCGGTTTTGCCTGGGACGACGTGGCGGGCATGCGCGCGGCGGGCATCGACACCTCCGAGGTGGTGCGCGCCGGCATGGTCGCGTTCATGGAGGGGGCGATGCTGTTCGGGGTCTTCCACGGCGACCTCCACGGTGGCAACCTCTTCGTCCAGCCCGACGGACGCGTCGCCCTCCTCGACTACGGCATCACCGGGCGGCTCGAGGAACCGAAGCGCCTCGCCTTCCTGCGGCTGCTGCTCGGCGGCACGGTCAACGACGTGCGCACGCAGGTCGCCGCGCTGCGCGACCTCGGTGCGCTGCCCCGCGACACCGACATCGGCCAGGTCATCGCCGACCTCGGGCTGGACCGACCCCCGATCGACCCGACCCAGCTCACTCCGGAGGAGCTCACCGGTGAGATCCGGGACCTCACCAAGGCACTCCTCTCCTACGGCGCAAGGCTGCCGAAGGAGCTGATGCTCTTCGTGAAGAACCTGCTCTTCCTCGACGGCGCGATGGCGACCCTCGCGCCCGACATCGACCTCTTCGCGGAGGTGACCCACCTGGCGGAGTACTTCTCGCGCCGCTACGGCGAGCGCATCGCCCGTGAGGTGGGGATCGACCCCCGGCGGCTCGAGGTCGACCGGGGGGCCCTGGCTGCCTCCCTCGGGCTCCCCGAGGGCACCGAGGCGGTCACCTACCGCGACCTCCAGGAGCGCCGCGAGCTCATCCGGCGCCGCATGGAGCGTGCCCGGCGGGCTGGGGGACGTCGTCGGGGCATCCACCTCCCCCGCCACGACCGGTCCCCCGGCGGGCCGGCGTAGCCGGGTGGCCGGCGGTGGCGGCGCCGACGGCGTGCCCGCCGACTGCGAGGGCACCGACGGCGTGAGCGCCGACTGCGAGGGCGGCGACACCGGGGCCATCGGTGCTGCGGCCGACCTTGCCGAGACGCTCCTCTGGCCCAACGCCCTCCAGACGGAGTCGAGCGGGGTGCTTCCCGCCGGACTGCGCCCCGCGCTCGCCAGGGCAGGCCTGTTCGCCCTGGCCGCGCCCGGCGGCGCGGACCCGGTGACGTTCCGGGCGGTCCAAGAGCACCTCGCCGGCGGCTGCCTGGCGAGTGCGTTCGTGTGGAACCAGCACCACAGCCCCCTCCGGCTCGTCGCGACCTCCCCGAACCGCCTGGTTCGCGACCGCTGGCTCGCAGCGCTGACGAGCGGTGACGCACTGGCAGCCGTCGCGTTCTCCCAGCTCCGCAGGCCGGACGGGGGTGTCCGTGCGAAGCCGGTGCGCGGCAACGAGGCCGGAGCCGCTGGCGAGGGCAGCGCGGGTGGCGCCGGAGGAGGAGCCCGCGCCGGAGCCGTCGCGCAAGGCCGAGACCACGGCGGGGGTGGTTACGTGCTGGAGGGCATCGCGCCCTGGGTCACCTCGTGGACGCTCGCAGACCTCCTCGTGGTCGGCGCGCTCGCGCCTCCCACCCCGTCGGCCCCGACTGGGCGGGTGGTCTGGGGCGCCATCGACCTGTCGGCGATCACCGAGCCGGCGCAGCGGTCCGCTCCGGCGCCTGCGGTGACCCCTCCGCTCGCGGGGATCGTCGCCGCGCCGCTCCCGCTCGCCGTGCTCGGGGCCACTCGGACGGTCGCGCTGCGCTTCGAGGGCTTCCGACTGCACGAAACGGACGTGGTCTGCGAAGAGTCGCGAGAGGACTTCGACGCGCGCGATCGCCTGGCAACAGCGAGCCCCAACTCCCTCGCCCTCGGCGTGGCGACTCGCGCGACGCGCCTGCTCGCCGAGCGGCACCCCAGCGCGGCTGGCGAGCTGGCCGCCGCTCTCGGGGACTGTCGGGACGCGGGTGCGCTGCTCCTGACCGAGACCGCAGCCCTGCCCCCCGGCTCGACCCCGGACATCGAGCTGCTCGAGGCACTCCGGGCGAACCGGGTCCGCGGCCTGCTCCTCGCGTCCCAGGCAGCGACGGCGCTCGTCGCGGCGTCGGGCGGGCGAGCGATCGCCGCCACCGACCCTGCGCAGCTCCTCCACCGCGAGGCGGCCTTCCTCCTCGTCCAGGCGCAGACCCCTCCCACCCGCGAGGCAACTCTCGCCGCGCTCCTCGCCGCCCCCGCAGGCAAGGTCCGCTGAGCCGCACCGCCAGGGCCGACTGAGCCCCACGGGAGCTGACCGGCGCCTCAGCCGGCGTCGAGCGCCTCGCGGAACTCCGAGACGAGCGCCGCCGCCGCTTCGGGGCCTCCTCCCTCGAGCAGACGGCGCACGAGCGCCGAGCCGACGACGACGCCGTCGGCGACGGCGCAGACCCGCCGGGCCTGGTCCGGCGTCGAGATACCCACCCCGACGAGCACGGGGAGGTCGGTGTAGCGCGACGCCCGGGTCGCGACGTCGAGCGAGCTCGTTGCGAGGTCGGCCCGCTCGCCCGTGACGCCCATCAGCCCGACCGCGTAGAGGAAGCCCGACGCGGCGGAGCAGATTGCGGCGAGGCGCTCCTCGCCGGTGGTCGGGGCGGCGAGGAGGACCTGGTCGACCCCGGCTGCCGCTGCAGCCCGTCGCCACGGGGCCGACTCGTCGAGTGGCAGGTCGGGCAGGATCGCACCGCCGACTCCACTCGCCGCGAGATCGGCCGCGAACCGGTCGAGGCCGGCACGGTCGACGAGGTTGTAGTACGTCATGACTGCGAGGGGGACCCCGATCTCCCCGCCGGCATGCCGCAGGGCGGCCAGCACCAGCTGCGGCGTCGTGCCGGCAGCGAGCGCTCGGTCGCTCGCCTCCTGGATCACCGGGCCGTCCATGATCGGGTCCGAGAACGGGATGCCGACCTCGATGGCGTCCGCACCGGCGGTGGCGAGGGCGGCGAGGACGGTTGTCCAGTCGGTGAGCATCCCGCCGGTGACGTAGGGCACGAGCAGCTTTCGACCGAGGGCCCGCTGCCGCCGCAGCGCAGGTTCGAGGCGCCGGGACTCGCCCACCGCCACCCCCGCTGTGCTCACCTTCCCCTCCACACGGCGCTCACTCGCCCCGTTCCATCAGCTGTGCGACGTCCTTGTCGCCCCGGCCCGACAGGGTGAGCACGACCGTGGCGCCACGCGGCACTTCCTGCCCCGCGGCACGAGCGAGCCACGCCAGGGCGTGCGCAGGCTCGAGTGCAGCGAGAATCCCCTCCGTCCGAGCGAGGAGCCGGACCGCCGCTACCACCTCGTCGTCCGTCACCGCCACGTAGTCCGCCCGCCCGATCGCGGCGAGGTGTGCGTGCTCGGGCCCGACCCCCGGGTAGTCCAGCCCCGCAGAGATCGAGGTCGCCTCGAGGACCTGGCCCTCCTCGTCCTGCAGGATCTTCGAGCGCATCCCGTGCACCACGCCCGGCAGGCCCCGGCCGATCGCAGCTCCCCCGGCCGGTTCGACCCCGACGAGGCGAGCCGGACCGTCGACGAAACCTGCGAACGTGCCAGCGGCGTTCGACCCACCGCCCACACAGGCGATGACGACGTCCGGATCCCGTCCGAGCTCCTCCCGGCACTGCGCCGCCGCTTCGTCTCCGACGACACGCTGGAACTCCCGCACCATCCAGGGGTAGGGGTGTGGACCCATGACGGACCCGAGGCAGTAGTGGGTGTCCGCCACGGTCGCGACCCAGTGCCGCATCGCTTCGTTCACCGCGTCCTTCAAGGTCGCGCTCCCCGACGTGACCGGCACGACCTCGGCCCCGAGGAGGCGCATCCGGAACACGTTGAGCTCCTGGCGAGCCATGTCGAGCTTGCCCATGAAGACGAGGCACTCCATGCCGAACCGAGCGGCGGCGGTTGCCGTCGCCACGCCGTGCTGGCCCGCACCGGTCTCGGCAACGAGCCTCCGCTTGCCCATGCGCTCCGCGAGCAGCGCCTGGCCGATCACGTTGTTGATCTTGTGGGAGCCGGTGTGGGTCAGGTCCTCCCGCTTGAGCCACAGCTCGACACCGAGCATCTCCGAGAGTCGGGGGCAGGGGGTGAGCGGAGTGGGTCTGCCGGCGTAGCGGGAGAGCAGGTCCCGATAGCGAGCACGGAACGTCTCGTCCGCCCACGCCTCACGGAAAGCCACCTCCAGCTCGGCACAGGCCGGCACGAGGGACTCCGGGACGAAGCGCCCCCCGAAGTCGCCGAACCGGCCGGTCGGGTCTGGATCACCCATCAGCGACGACCCGCGAGGGCGGGTGGGCTCGGCGGGACCGCGGCCCGCCGACTGCGGCAGCCCGCTCACGAGAGGCCCCGTTGGCCGGCATCGACGCCCGCCCGGCCAGGCTCGCTGACGCCGTCGCCAGTTCGGCCCGGCTCTCCCGCGCCATGGGTCGCCGACGGCGGGTCGGCGAGCGCGTCCTCCCAGTCGAAGGGCTTCCGACCGGCGGCACGCCACGCCGGGGGGGCAGCGAGCCGAGCCGCGGCCACGAAAGCCCGCACCTTGCCAGGATCCTTCCGACCCGGCTCGGACTCGACCCCGGTCGCGACGTCGACCCCCCAGGGGCGGACGGTTGCGATGGCCTCTGCCACGTTCGACGGTCGTAGCCCGCCAGCGAGGAGCACCCTGGCCCCGGGTGGCACCCGCTCACACAGCGCCCAGTCGAACACCTTGCCCGAGCCGGGCTGCGCGCCCTCGAGCAACAAGACGTCGGCCCGGTGCTCCCCCGAGCGTTCGAGCTCGGGGCTCTCCGCGGCGAAGGCCTTGATGACGAGCCCGACCCGCTCCCGGACGTACCTCGTGGCAGAAGGGCTCTCCCCGCCGTGCAGCTGTGCGCCGGTCAGCCGGCAGGCCCGGACCGTCTCCACCACGACTTCTGGGCGCTCGTCACGAAAGACCCCGATCGTCACCGTCTCCGGGGGGAGCGCCGCCACGACCTCGGCGACGAAGGCCGGCGTGACCTGCCGGGGTGACGCAGCCAGGATGAAGCCCACCGCGTCGGCACCCGCCGCCACGGCGAGCTCCGCATCGCGCTGACTGGTGCAGCCACAGATCTTCACGAACATGCGCGACCCCTCCCGCGGACGGGTTCTGGCGCGCCGAGCGGCACCCCGGCCAACCGACACGCCAGGTGCCTCACCGGGAAACCCCTGCACCCCGGCCAGCTGCGACGAGCGCCCCAACCGCCGCAGCACGGTCCTCCGCCACGACCAGCGCCTCCCCGACCAACACCGCGTCGTAGCCAGCCCCGGTGAGCCGCGCGACGTCCTCCGGGCCGGTGATGCCCGACTCTGCGACGGCGAGCACGCCGCTCGGGATCGCCTCCCGCAGCGCCGCCGCGCGCCCGGCATCCACGGCGAAGGTCGCAAGGTCCCGCTGGTTCACGCCGACGATCCGCGCGCCCGCGTCAACGGCGCGCTCGACCTCGGTCCGGTCGTGGCACTCGACCAGCGCGTCCAGGCCGAGCTCGCCCGCGAGCGCGACGAGCGACTCGAGGAGGCCCTGGCCGAGGGCCGCGACGATGAGGAGCACCGCGTCTGCGCCCATCGCCCGGGCGTCGAGACAGTCCGCGGGACAGACCGTGAAGTCCTTGCGGAGCACGGGGAGCTCGCATGCCGCCCGTGCAGCCCTCAGGTCCGCGGGGCTGCCCCCGAAGAACGCCTCGTCGGTGAGCACCGACAGCGCCGACGCCCCACCGGTCTCGTACGCGGCTGCGCAGGCCGCTGGGTCGAGCGTCGGAACCAGCGGACCTCGCGACGGGCTCCGCCGCTTCACCTCGGCAATGACCGCGACACGCGGCCCCGAGAGCGCGTCGGCGAAGCTGCGCACCGGGGGCGCCGTGCGGGCCGCCCGGACGAGATCCTCGGTCACCTGGCCCGCCCGCTCGCGGTGCCACGCCAGTATCCCGTCGAGGTACGTGGCCACCTGCGCAGCCTACCCGCGGAACCTCGCCTACCTGGGAAGCCCCCCACGCGGCGATCCCAGGCCA
>JAJYWE010000041.1:0-22591 GCA_021791675.1 Actinomycetes bacterium
AGCTCCGACCCAAGCCTCGCCCTCGGGATCGCCCTCGGCGGGGTAGGACGGGTCGGTTGGCCGGCGTCGGTGGGTGGCGCTCTCCCGGCTCGCTCGCTCGAAGCCGGTTCGCGTCACCGGGGCCGCAGGGCGGGTTGCCCGGGAGGCAGCGGGCTGGCGAGCCTCGCGCGAGCGCGGGACGGGACGTGGGGCAGCCGAGCTCGTCGCCCGGACCCGCATGAGCAGGCCGACGTAGCCGGCGAGTCCGAGGCCGTCGAGGAACGCCGCCGCGAGGACCAGGTGTGAGCCGCTGGCTGCCGCCACGACCAACAAGAAGAGGAAGCTCCCGGCGATCGTCAGGAGCGTGATCGCCCGCCGCCGCTGGAGCTCCGCCGTCGAGAGACCAGCGCCCTGCACCCGCGCCGCCCGAACGTGCTGCGCACGCTGGCCCCCTCGGCGCTCCGGCCTTGCCCCGGCCCCTGCCCGCTCGCTCGCCGTGCGCGACGTGTCCGGTCGCCGGAGGATCGGTGCGGAACTGGGCCGCTCGGGAGCCGTGCCGAAGGCCGCGACGCGGACAGGGACGACGTTGCCGAGCGATGCCGCGACTCCCGGGTCGCCCTGGAGGGCCGTAGGCCGGAGCGGCCGAGCCGCCGGCACCACGGCCGGGACCTCGTGGACGGCGTCCAACCCGTGGAGACGGTTGGCCGGGCTGATCGTGGCGGAACTGGTCTTGCGGAGCGCCCGCAGCGACCGGCGGAAGGACCCCATGGAGGTCGCCGCCTGGCGATGGGCGTGACGCCGGATCGCACTCGGGATGAGCACGGCCAGCCAGAGCACGGCAAGGACCGCCAGAAAGAACACCTGAGCCGCTCCTCCAGGTCGATGATCGGTTTCTCGGACCCTAGCCCGCGGCGGCTGCCGGGGGGTGGATGCTGCGTTGGGGTCCTGAAGGGTCTACTACGCCTCGGGAGGCGCCGCCACCCCGTGCTGTCCGACCGGCCCGAACCCGGCTCGGCGTCAGTCCCCGAAGGCCTCCGCTTCGTAGCCCGGGCGGCGCCATGTCCCCGACCGGCCTCCGGTCTTCTCCCAGAGGGCGAGCTCGGAGATCGTCATCGAGCGGTCAGCCGACTTGCACATGTCGTAGATCGTGAGCGCCGCGACGGCACACGCGGTCATCGCTTCCATCTCCACCCCGGTGCGGTCGACGGTCTCGACCTGGGCCTCGACGTCGATGTGGTCCTCGCCGATCGTGAAGTTCACGTAGACGGAGCCGACGAGGAGGGGGTGGCAGAGGGGGATCAGGTCGGCAGTCCGTTTCGCTGCCTGGATCCCGGCGATACGGGCCGCACCGAGCACGTCTCCCTTGTTGACGGCGTTGCTCGCGACCTTGGCCGTCGTCTCCGCGAGCATCGACACTCGACAGCGCGCCAGCGCCCGGCGGTGGGTCGGCTCCTTCGGCGTGACGTCCACCATGCGGGCGCGGCCGAGGGGGTCGAGATGGGTGAGGCCCCGGTCAGACATGCTCCGAGTGTACGCAGCGGCCTGGCACCCTGCCCGGCGACCGGTCAGCCGCCGATCTGGCTCATGCTCCGGGCCGGGCGGATGAAGTTGACGCGGCCGATCGCGTGGCCCGCCCACTTGGTCCCGACGGCCGCTGCGACCGCGTCGGCGAGCTGGTCGTCGCTGGCGCCGTTGCGCAGCAGGTCCCGCAAGTCGTGCTCGTCCGTCGCGAAGAGGCACGTGCGGAGCTGACCCTCGGCCGTGAGCCGCACCCGGTCGCAGTTCCCGCAGAAGGGCTTCGTCACGGACGAGATGACACCGAAGGAGCCCTTGCCGTCCAGGTAGCGCCAGGTCGTCGCCGGATCCGGTCCAGGGTCGACGGCCACGGCGGGGAAGACGGCGGTGATCGCCTCGACGACCTCGTCGCCCGGTACGACCTGGTGCGCCGACCAGGAGCCGTCTGCATCGAGCGGCATGAACTCGATGAACCGGGGAACCAGTCCCCGCTCCCGCCCGAACCGGGCGAAGTCGACGACCTCGTCGTCGTTGACGCCCCGGATCAGGACCGTGTTGAGCTTGATCGGTCGGAAGCCGGCTGCGACGGCGGCGTCGATCCCCTCCAGCACCTCGCTGAGTCGGTCACGCCGCGCCAGGCGCGCGAAACGGTCTGCCACGAGCGAGTCCAGTGAGATGTTCAGGCGCTGCAGACCGGCCGCGCTGAGCGCCGGGGCGAGCAGTGCGAGCGTCGCCCCGTTCGTCGTCATTGCGAGGTCGACGGGGGCCCCGTCGGGGGTCCGGAGCCCGGCCAGCATCGCGACCAACGAGTCGAGGTGCGCCCGCACGGTCGGCTCGCCACCGGTCAGCCGGATCGAGGTGAAGCCGAACCGCTCCACGCAGACGCGGGCGACGCGTGCGATCTCCTCGAAGCGCAACAGCTCGTCTCGCGCAAGCCACTGCATCCCCTCGGCCGGCATGCAGTAGGTGCAGCGGAAGTTGCAGCGGTCGGTGATGGAGATGCGCAGGTCGCGAACTCGCCGACCGAACGGGTCGATCAGCGGGGCAGCATCCACGTCACCAATCTAGGCGGCCCCGGTCCTGCGGGTCTGCTGCTCCCGAGCCCTGAGGCTCAGCCCTCTCCGAGCACCAGCACCTCGACCTCGCCGCCCGGCTCGATCCCGTGTCCGTCGGGTACGAGTGCGAGGCCATCGGCGACCGCCATGGCGAGCAGCTGGTGGGAGGACTGCCCACCGGCGCTCGTGGCGCGGAGGCGGTGAGCGCCGTCTCTCGTGAGTCGCACCCGGACGAAGTGGAGCTTGCCGTCTGGCACTCGCCGGTAGCCGTCGTCGAGGATGGCCCAGCTTCGTGGCCGGAAGAGTGCCGTGTGCCCCGCCATCTGCCGGAGAGCTGGCCGGGCGAAGAGCTCGAAGCTCACGAGGGACGAGACTGGGTTGCCCGGGAGGCCGAACACCGGCACCCGCCCGATCTTCCCGAACGCAAAGGGCTTCGCCGGGCGGATCGCAACCTGCATCCAGCGCATGGTGTCTCCGGCAAGGGCTCCGAGCACCCGCTTGGTGTGGTCGAAGTCCCCGACGCTCACGCCACCGGAGGTGAGGATGGCGTCGACCCGTGTCGCAGCGGTCGAGAGCGCCGCCTCCAGCGCGGCCGGGTCGTCCCGGACCAGCCCGAGATCGACCGCCTCGAAGCCCGAGGCCGCGGCGGCTGCGAGGAGGGCGGGCCGATTCGAGTCCCGGATCTGGCCGGGGGCGAGCGGACGGGCGTCGTCGACGAGCTCGTCCCCGGTCGAGAGGACGCCGACCCGCGGGGTGCGGTAGGTCTCGACGTGGCGATGTCCGAGGCTCGCGAGAACCCCGACGTGGCCCGGCCCGAGGACCGTTCCGGCGGGGAAGACCTCCTGGCCGGGACGGAGGTCGGTGCCGGCTCGCCGGACATGCTCACCGGGCTGGACGGTCTCGAGTATTCGGACCCTGCCGGGAACGGGCTCCTCCGTCGTCTCCACGATGACGATCGCGTCGGCTCCCGCTGGCATCGGCGCACCCGTCATGATCCGGATGGCCTCACCGGGCCCGACGGCTCTGCCGGGCGCAGCCCCAGCGGCCAGCGTGGCGACCACGGGGAGCTCGCGGGGCGCGCCGAGTGTGTCGGCGGCTCGTACGGCGAAGCCGTCCATGGCCGTGTTGTCGAAGGGTGGGACTGCCTCACGGGTGACGACCGGTGCCGCGAGGACCGCACCCAGCGCGCCTTCGAGCGGGCGGGACGAGCGCTCGAGCGGGGGGCAGGCGGCGAGGACGAAGCGCTGGGCCTCGTCGAGCGGGATCATCGGCCGGCCACCGGGGCGTCGACGCCGCGGAGCTCTTGGGCCGAGGCGAGGGGAGGGCTACCCGCGGCTCGCCGGGCGGGAGCCCCGGGCGGCGACGAGTCGACTGCGCCCGCCTGCAGCGAACCTGCGCTCGTCGAGGGTGAATCCGTGGTAGCCGGCGGCAGGCGATCCTCCGCGAGGAGCGCTTCGAGGAAGGAGCGGAACGGCGCGCCGAGGTCGGGTCGGCGCAGTGCCAGCTCGACGGTGGCCCTCAGCCAGTCGAGCTTGTTCCCGATGTCGTAGCGTCCACCCTCGAGCACGTGCCCGTAGACCTCCTGGCGCTGGAGGAGCAGCGTGATCCCGTCGGTGAGCTGCAGCTCGCCGCTCCGGCCGGGCTCGACGAGCTCGAGCACGTCGAAGATCTCGGGCGTGAAGACGTAGCGGCCCATGATCGCCAGGTTCGACGGAGCCTCTGCGGGCGTGGGCTTCTCGACCACCTCGGTGATCCGGACCAGCTCCCCGTCGACGCGTTCGACCCGCGCGCAGCCGTACGCCGACACCTCCTCGGGTGGAACCTCCTTCAGGGCGACGACCGAGCGCCCCTGGCGCTCGAAGGCGCGGAGCATGTCTGGGAGCACCGTCGAGGTCGAGTCCATGATGTCGTCTCCGAGCAGCACCGCGAAAGGTTCCCGCCCGACGTGCTGGCGTGCGACCGAGACAGCGTGGCCGAGTCCGAGGGGTGCGCCCTGGCGGACGTAGTGGATGTCCGCGAGCGAGGCGAGCGCGCGCACCTCGGCGAGCTCGCGGTCCCTTCCGGAGCGCTCGAGGTAGTGCTCGAGCTCGAACGAGCGGTCGAAGTGGTCCTCGAGCGAACGCTTTCCGCGCCCGGTGATGATGAGGACATCCCGGAGACCGGCCGCTGCGGCCTCTTCGACGACGTACTGGATGGCCGGCTTGTCGACGAGCGGGAGCATCTCCTTCGGCTGCGCCTTCGTAGCCGGGAGGAACCGGGTCCCGAGGCCGGCCGCGGGGATAACCGCCTTTCGCACCGAACCCATCGCTCGCGTCCTCCTCGTCTCGCCCGGTCCCACCGGTCGGCTGCCGGCTCCCCCTGGAGCCGACTGGCGGTTAGTCTAGGACTGGCACTCGAAGCTGCAGAGTGCTAAGCGCGGGAAGTCGGCATGACGGGACTCACCGGACGGTCCGCGAGGGCCGCTTGCCGAGTCCGAGACCGACGGGTTCGGGCGGGACGGGTGCTCGAACCGGGCGAGCAGGAGACGGGTACCGGGCGAGACGGGCCCCGCGCGAGCAGTTGGACGAGCTGTGGATGAGACGAGTTGTGGATGAGCAGTCGGACGAAGACGGGAGGTGGGGATGCCGACGTACGAGTACTCGTGCAAGAGCTGCGGTGAGCACTTGGAGGTGGTGCAGTCCTTCAAGGACGACGCCCTGACGACCTGCCCGAGGTGCGAGGGTCCGCTCCGTAAGGTCTTCGGCTCCATCGGCATCTCCTTCAAGGGGAGCGGTTTCTACCGGACGGACAGCCGGTCGGGTGCCGGTTCCACCACCGCCAAGGGGATCGGGAAGTCGGACGGCGCGGTTGAGGGCGGCGACCGCAAGGCGGGAAGTGCCGATGCCGCGACGGGTGCCGGTGCCGGGAGCGACGCCACACGGCGGGAGTCGGCCCCGGCGGCCGGCGGCGCCAGCACCAGCGCTGCGACGCCGGCTGCGGCAGCAGCCTCCTGACGACACCTCGCCGGCTGTGCAGGGCCGGCTCCTCGTTGCTCAGCCCAGTCGTGCCGTCGACGGCACGATCCGGGGTTCCCACGGTCGTGGCGGGTCGAAGCTGGTCCCGACCACCCGGCCGAGCCGCAACGCTGCGAGCAGGGTGTCGGGCCCGACCGGCCCGGTGAGGGTCACCTCGACGTAGGCAGCGCCGAGCGCCGCCGGCACGTGCGCGTCGCTCCCCGCTCCTCCGGCGAGGTCGTGCTCGGCTGCGTAGCGCCTCGCCTCGGCCTGGAGTCTCGGGTCGGCGGTCTTCGCGTTCCAGACCTCCAGCGCGTCGACGAGCCCTGCTTCGACGAGGCGGTCGAGCGCTGCCCGCGTGAGGTGACGGCGGGATGGGTCGAAGGGGTGCGGCACGTAGACCAGGCCACCCTGCTCACGTATCGCCAGGGCTGCGCCCTCGGCGGTCGCCGCCGGAGGGATCGTCTCGGAGAGGAACAGCCCGATCACCTCACCCTCGGCGGTCCGGATCTCCTCGCCCACGACCACCTGGCAGGCCGCATCCGCACCCTGGCCGGAGTATCGCGCTGCGAGCGCGGCGCCGCCGCGCGTCGTCCCGTGGTCCGTGATGCAGACGATCCCGAGGCCACTCGACTGGATCGCCCTGGTGAGCTCCTCGGGCGTGGTCGTCGAGTCGCCCGACCACATGGTGTGGACGTGGAGGTCCGCTCGGACCAACTGCGCTGCGCACGACGGGCCGTGCTCGCTCGGCGCCCTGCCGCCGCCCCGGCCAACCGCGCCCTGTCCCGCCGGGCCTCTGCCACCGCCAACCCCGTCTCGTCTCGCGTGGCGTCCCGGCTGGCGAGCAGCTCCTCGTTGCGCCGGGGCCCCGCCGTGCCTGTCCTGCCGCGTCGGCCCCGGGTGGGCTCCGCTCATGCGAGGCTGGACGAGCGCGGGTACGCAACCTCTGGGTCGAGGAGGACGTTCACGAGGTAGGGCACGCCAGCCTCGAGGGCCCTGCGCAGGGCACCCTCGAGCTCGCCCGGGCGGCGGACGGTCTCGCCAGCCCCGCCGAGAGCCTCGCAGACGCGGTCGTAGCGGGTCTCCGGCGTCAGCTCGGCGAGGACGTCGTAGCCGTAGAGGGCTCGCATGGGGTGCTTCTCGAGGCCCCAGATGCCGTTGTTCCCGACCACGATCGCGACCGGCAACCGGTGGCGAACCAGGCTGTCGAGGTCCATGCCGGCGAAGCCGAGCGCCCCGTCCCCCGAGAGCAGGACCACCTGGCGGTCCGGGTGGGCGATCCGCGCCGCCATCGCGTAGCCCGGTCCGGTCCCGAGGCAGCCGAAGGGGCCGGGGTCGAGCCAGCAGCCCGGGCGAGCGGAGTCGACCAACCGTCCCGCCCAGGAGACGAAGTCACCCCCGTCGCCAGCGACGACGGCATCGGGGTCGAGCACTCGTCGGAGCGCCCCGTACACGCGAGCGGGGTGGATGGGCTCGCTCGCCGCGTCGAGGAGGTTCGCCTCGTCGGTCCTGCGCCGGTCCTCGAGGTCGCGGAGCTCGGCGATCCAGGACCGGTGGTCACGCCGGGGTCCGGTCCACTCGGCCCAGGCGGCGAGCGTCTGGCGGATCGACCCGGCTGGCGCCGCCGCACTTGCCACCCGAGCCTCGAGCGCCTCGGGGGCGTCGACGACGTGGATCACCGCCGCCCCACCGAAGGCGCCGAAGCCGAGGCGGAAGTCGAGCGGTGTGCCCACCACGGCGACGACGTCGGCCCGGCGCAGCGCCGAGCGAGCGCGGGAGAACGCCAGTGGATGCCCCGCCGGGAGGCACCCCCGCCCCAGGCCGTTCGTGAAGGTGGGGATCTCGAGCGCCTCGACCGCGGCGGCGAGCGCTTCCCACGCGCCCTCCCACCAGACGTCACCCCCGGCGACGACCACCGGGCGTTCCGCCCGGGCGAGGAGCCTGACCGCCGCGAGCACCTGGTCCGGGTCCGCCGGCCCGGTGGGCGCAGGGCGCGCATCGGGCACCGTGGTCCGGTCCGAGCCGTAGAGGACGTCGAGGGGCAGGTCCAGGAAGGTCGGCCCTCGGTGTGCCCGCCCGGCTCTCGCCCAGGCAGCAGCCGACCGGGCTGGGATCTCCCCGGTGGTGCGCGCGGTCTCGGCCGTCAGCGCGAGTGGGGCGAGGATCGGGACGTGGTCGAGCTCTTGGAGCGCGCCTCGGCCCCAGCCTTCGGCGGCAGCCCTCCCGCCGAGCACGACCAACGGGGAGCCGGTCGCACGCGCGGTTGCGACGGCACTCGTCACGTTCGTGACGCCGGGCCCGGCGGTCACGACCGCGAGCCCAGGCGCCCGAGTCAGCTTCGCCAGGCCCTCCGCGGCAAAACCAGCGGTCTGCTCGTGGCGCACGTCGTAGAGCGGCAGTCCGAACCGCAGTGCGGCGTCGTAGATCGGGAAGACATGTCCTCCCGAGAGCGTGAAACACGCCGTCGCCCCGGCAGCGACGAGCGGGGCGAGCGCCAGCAGGCCGCCGTGCCCCTCGATCGTCTCGCCGGGCTCCGGGCGACGGACTCGCTCGGGGAGCGCCTCACACGGACCGACGGGGGTGGCGCCCCCGCCGCCAACCTTCGCGCTCGTCATCACGCACCCTCGCTTCCCTGCGGCCCTCGTGCCGTCGGCATGCCAGGCGTGACGAACCGTCCAACTCTCCGACACTCCGTCTCGCCCGGGCCGTGCATAACGGCCAGGGTGCCCTAACCTAGCGTCGTGAGTTTGGTGCGACCGGCGCTCGGGGATTTCCTCCCCGCGCTCGGACGGCGGGTCGACGACCGGATCGCGTCCCTCGTGGCGGGCGAGACCGCCCGTTGGGTCGCCGTCGATTCGGGGCTCGCCGAGCCGTTCACCTCGCTCGCAGCCCTGGTGCTCGCCGGGGGCAAGCGACTCCGTCCGGCGTTCTGCGTGGCGGCCTACGTGGGCGCCGGGGGTGACGCCGACGACCCGGAGGTAGTGGACGCAGCTGCGGCACTCGAGCTCCTGCACTGCTTCGCGCTGGTGCACGACGACGTGATGGACGCGGCCGAGTCCCGACGGGGCCAGCCGAGCGTCCACGTCCGCCACGAGGCGCGCCACCGGGAGGAGCGCTGGCGAGGCGAGGCGAGGCGGTTCGGCGAAGGGGTCGCGATCCTCGTCGGGGATCTGGCGTTCGTGTACGCGGACGTGCTGATGGCCGGGCTCCCGCCCGGGGCGATGGCGGTCTTCAACGAGTTGCGGCTCGAGGTCAACGTGGGACAGTACCTCGACCTGCTCCGCGCCGCCCAGGGCGGGGGAGATGCCTCCTCGGCGAGGACCGTCTCGCTCTACAAGTCGGCCAAGTACACCGTCGAGCGGCCGCTGCACATCGGGGCGGCGCTCGCCGGTCGCCTCGACGAGCTCGCCGGTGTGCTCTCCGCCTACGGGCTCCCGCTCGGAGAGGCGTTCCAACTACGAGACGACCTGCTCGGGGCCTTCGGCGACCCGGAGCGGGTCGGGAAGCCCGTGGGTGGCGACCTGCGGTCGGGCAAGGCCACGGCGCTCTACGTCGCGGCGCGACGGCGTGCCGGACCGGCGGCGACCCGGCTGCTCGAGCAGCGGTTCGGACGGGAGGACCTCTCGGACTGCGAGGTCGCGTCCATTACGGAGCTGTTCGAGGAGACCGGTGCTCGTGAGGAGATCGAGTCTCGCATCGGCGACCTCGCCGAGCAGGCCATCGTGGCGATCGAGGATGCGCCGCTCGCGCCGGCCGCCATCGAGACACTGGTGGCACTGGCCGGCTTCGTCGCCGCACGCGACTGCTGAGGCGGGACCGTTGCGCGTCGCAGTCGTCGGGGCAGGACTCGGTGGGCTCGCGGCAGCGTGCCACCTCGTCGGGCAGCGTCACGACGTGGTCGTGCTCGAACGGGGAGCGCGCCCCGGGGGTCGGGCAGGGCTGCTCGCAGAGGCGGGCTACCGGCTCGACACGGGCCCGTCGGTGCTCACGATGGCCGACATCGTCGCCGACACGCTCGCGGCGGCCGGGACCGACCCGGCCTTGCTCGAGCTGGTCCCGCTCGACCCGCTCTACCGGGCGACCTTCGCCGCCGGGGGGGACCCCGAGGGCGCCGGCGTCATCCACGTGCGTCGGGACCGCGAAGCGATGCGCGAGGAGATCACTGCGGTCGCGGGGTCGGGGGAGGCCCGGTCGTTCGACCGGTTTTGCACGTGGCTGACGGCGCTCTATCGCCTCGAGGTCCCACACTTCATCGACCGGAACTTCGACGTGCCGGCGGACCTCGCCTCCTCGCCCGGCGCGCTCCTCGCGCTCGTGCGCTCCGGGGCGCTCCGGCGGCTCTCGTCCGTCGTCTCCGAGTACTTCGCCGATCCGCGCCTCCAGCGTCTGTTCTCCTTCCAGGCGCTCTACGCGGGGCTCTCGCCCCTCGAGGCCCTCGCCGTCTACGGCGTCATCACCTACATGGACACCGTGGCGGGTGTGTACCTCCCGAGGGGAGGGATGCACGCCTTACCCCAGGCGCTGGCCGACGCGGCACGTGCCGGCGGAGCGGAGCTGCGCTTCGAGGCGCCCGTCGCCCGAATCCGGCGCCGGCCCGGTCGCGGGGGCGCCGTCACCGGCGTCGAGCTCGCCTCCGGTGAGGTGGTCGAGGTCGACTGCGTCGTGGCGAACCCGGATCTCCCGCTCGTCTACCGCCTCCTGCTCGACGGGCTCGCCCCGCCGCTCGTGGCTCGCCGGGGGGAGTACTCGCCATCGGCGGCCGTCTGGCTCGTCGGCGCCCGGGGACCGCTCCCTCCAGGTGCCGCGCATCACAACATCCACTTCGGCGAGGACTGGGCCCCGTCCTTCGAGGCCCTCCTCCGCGAGGGGGTGCCCATGCGCGACCCGTCCATCCTCGTGAGCGTGCCGAGCGTGACCGAGCCGAGCCTTGCCCCCCCGGGCGGCCACGCGTACGACTTCCTCGAGCCCGTCCCGAACCTCGACGGGCGGATCGACTGGGCCTACCAACGCGAGTGGATGCGGGACCGACTCGAGCAGCGGGTGCGCAGGCTCGGCTATCTCGAGGGAGCGACGGTCGAGGTGGAGTCCTTCACGGACCCCCTCGACTGGCTGCGCCAGGGGATGGAGCGTGGGACGCCCTTCTCGCTCTCGCACCGGTTCTTCCAGACCGGACCGTTCCGCCCGGCGAACGTCGACGCACGCGTGCCCGGGCTGGTGCTCGTCGGGTCCGGGACCGTCCCGGGCGTCGGCGTCCCGATGGTCCTGCTCTCGGGCCGCCTCGCTGCCGAGCGGGTCGCCGAGTGGGCAGCGGGGCGGCGCCCGCGGCCGGGGCGGTGGCGCCGGTGACGAGCAATCCCGCCCGTCTCCGACCACTGGCTCCCAGCTCGCCGGTCCCGAGCCCTCGTCCGAGCTCGGGCTCGGCCGCAGCCCCCACGCTCGAAGCCTCGTACCGGCGCTGTCGCGAGCTCAACCGGGCCTACGGTTCCACGTACTACTGGTCGACCTGGCTCCTGCCAGCGGTCAAGCGCCACCACGTGCACGCGCTCTACGGCTTCTGCCGCTACGCCGACGACATCGTCGACGACCTCGGACCGGCACCGCTCGCCCAGCGCGAGGCGGCCCTTCGCGCCTACGGCGAGCGCTTCTTCGCCGATCTCGATGCCGGGGGCTCCGACGACCTCGTCCTGAAGGCGGTGGTGCACACGGCCCGCGCCTTCGACCTGCCCCGTGAGGGCTTCCAGCGCTTCCTCCGGTCGATGACGATGGACCTCTCGGTCACGAGCTACCAGAGCTTCGAGGATCTCTGTGACTACATGGACGGCTCGGCGGCGGTCATCGGCGAGCTGATGCTCCCGATCCTCGAGCCCGCCAGTCCGGCGGCGTTCGGGCCGGCAAGAGATCTCGGCATCGCGTTCCAGCTCACGAACTTCCTCAGGGACGTGGGGGAGGATCTCCGCCGGGGCCGGGTGTACCTCCCCCAGGAGGACCTGACCGCGTTCGACGCGCACCGGGCGCTCGAGCTCCGGCGTGTCACCCCGGGCTGGGTGGCGCTCTGCCGGTTCGAGATCGACCGCATCCGCAGCTACTACCACTCGGCGGACGAGGGCATTGCCCACCTCCCCCCCGTGTCCGCGCGTTGCATTGCTGCGGCGCGGACCCTCTACGCCGGCATCCTCGACCGCGTCGAGGAGATGGGCTACGACGTCTTCAGCCAGCGAGCGAGGGTCGCGAGCTGGAGAAAGGCGGCAGCGGGCCTGCGCCTCGTCAGCCGACCTGGCTGACGGGAGCGTCCCGCCGCAGCGGGACCACGACTCCTGCCTCACCGTCCCCGACCTCGCTGAACGACTCGTCCGTGGCTGCTCCCTGGTGGCGGAGCGCCTCGGCACGGCGTCGCAGGCGGGCCGGTACGACGGGGACGAGCATGCCGTAGGGGGCCTCGCCGTAGAGGTGGTGGATGCGGTGGGACTCCTTCAGCCACTCGAGGACGGGCAGCGTCGGGAGCCGGCCGAGCCTCCCGTGGGTGTAGACGTCGTGCACGAACGCGTAGGCGGCGCCGTAGCACGTCACACCCACCGCAGTGGGGACGAGCCACGCGAGGGACGGCAACGTCGTGCCCGCCGCGAAACCGACCATCGTGACGCCGGCGAACATCACGGGGTAGGCGTCGTTGGCCTCGAGCTTGGCGACCTGCGCCTCGTGGTGGCTCCGGTGGAGCACCCAGCCGACACCGTGCATGACATGCCGGTGCACGAGCGCGGTGAGCGGCTCCATCCCCGCGAAGGCAACGGCACCGATCAGGAGCGACTTCACGCTTCCAGCTTATCCCCGTGCCCCCGGACCCGCCCTGCGCGCTCCCAGCCCAGGAGGGCGAGCGTCACCAGGGCAAAGCCGTAGGCGAAGTCCGCGAGGGGGATGTCCCACGGGAAGCGCAGCCCGAGGAAGTGTGCCGGCGAGTAGAGCACGATCGGTGCCGAGAGCTTCGTGAGCCAGCCGTCGACGGGAATCTGGAAGGCGATGACGATGGCGATCGAGATCCAGTAGGCGCGCTGGCGGAAGAGCCCGCTGTGCGCGGCGCCGACCTCGAGCACGACGACGACCACGACGCCGGCAGCGGAGCTCACCGTGTAGACGGGAAAGCCTCGCGGCGCGAGCGTGGCGAGCGCGAGCTCGGCGGCCACGCCAGCACCGAGGAGCGCCGCGGCCAGCCCGGGCCGGAGCGACCCCACGACCTGGCCCCGGTTGGCCGCACCCGCGAGGCCGCGGTCGCGCTCGGCCGCCTCGGACCCTGCGGGACCGGACCGGCCGGTGTCGCCGTCTCCGAGCATGCGGCGCACGGACTCGAGCGTGAGCAGGGCGCACAGCGGGATGACCAGGAAGAACACGACTTCTTCGATCGGGAGGTGTCCAGGGAGGTCGACGCCCGTGGTGTAGCGGGGGCTGTAGGTCCACCAGCCCTCGTGGATGGAGAGCGCGTCCCAGCAGGAAAACAGGACGGCGACCGGGAGAACCGCGAGTGCCAGCCGAGCCGGCCGCCGCCAGACCCGAGCCCCGGCCACCTCGAGCGGGAGCGTCCCGAGCACGCAGAGCCCCATGAGCGCGAGGTACTGGAAGTGGTCGATGGCGATGCGAGCAGCGTAGGCGGCACGCCGTCCTGACCACTGGCCGGTCGGGGGCTACCGTGGAGACATGGAGCTGGGCCTGCGATGATCCTGGAGACCGTGGAGTGCCCCGCCGACCTTCGTCGGTTGACCCTCTCGGAGCTGGACACCCTTGCCGGGGAGATCCGAGCGTTCATCGTCGACGCGGTCTCCCGGACGGGGGGCCACCTCGGGTCCAACCTCGGGGCGGTGGAGCTGACGCTCGCGCTGCATCGCGTCTTCTCCTCCCCGCGGGATCTCATCCTCTGGGACACCGGCCACCAGGCCTACGTCCACAAGCTGCTCACCGGCAGGCGAGAGGGCTTCGCCATGCTGCGCCAGGACGGTGGGCTCTCGGGCTACCCCAGGCGTGCAGAGTCACCCCACGACTGGGTGGAGAACTCCCACGCGTCGACGATCCTCTCCTACGCGCACGGCCTCGCTACCGCGCTCGAGCTGGGCTGGGAGCCTGCGGCCGGTCGGACGGAGGGCGTCCCCGCCGAGCACCGGCGGGTCGTCGCCGTGGTGGGCGACGGTGCCCTCACGGGCGGGATGGCCTACGAAGCCCTCAACAACCTGGGTCACTCGGGGCGGCGCGTCGTCATCGTGCTCAACGACAACGGGCGTTCCTACGCCCCCACCGTCTCCCGCCTGTCGGAGAGCCTGACCCGTCTCCGGCTCAACCCCGCGTACACCTCGGCCCGGGGTCGCATCAAGCAGCTGCTCTCGGAGCTCCCCGCCGTGGGCGGCATCGCCACGACGAGCCTGCTCGGCCTCACCTCGGCCATCCGCGAGGTGATCGAGCCCCATGTGTTCTTCGAGGCGCTCGGGGTGCGCTACACGGGACCGCTCGACGGGCACGATGTGGGCGCGGTCGAGTCCGCCCTCGCGAACGCAGCCGACTGGCCCGGGCCGATCGTGGTCCACGTGCTCACGCACAAGGGCCGCGGCTATGCGCCGGCGGAGGAGGACGAGGTCCAGTGTCTCCACGACCTGAAGGTCGCAGCTGCGCCCCTTCCGACGAGCACGGGATCGGCGACCCGCGAGGTCTCCTACACCGACGCGTTCACGGCTGCGCTCCTCGCTGCCGGTGAGGCGGACCCCCGCGTCGTCGCCATCACCGCGGCCATGCCCGGGCCGACAGGGCTCCTCCCCTTCAAGGCCAGCTTCCCAGACCGATTCCTCGACGTCGGGATCGCCGAGCAGCACGCGCTCACCGCCGCTGCCGGCATGGCCATGGCGGGGCTGAAGCCCGTCGTCGCCGTCTACGCGACCTTCCTCAGCAGGGCCTTCGACCAGGCGAACCTGGACGTGGGCCTGCACGGCCTCCCGGTCGTGCTGGTGCTCGACCGGGCGGGTATCACGGGTGACGACGGTCCTTCCCACCACGGCGTCCTCGACCTCGCCCAGATGCTCGCGATCCCCGGGATGACGGTCTTCGCTCCCTCCTCGGCTGCCGAGGTTCCGGTCATGCTCGAAGCCGCCCTCGGTCTCGACGGCCCTGCCTCGATCCGCTTCCCGAAGACCCCCTCGCCTGCGGTCGCGCCGGACGAGGTGGGGAAGGGGCTCCAGGCGCGACTCGTGCGCGCCGGGAGTGGTCAGGTCTGCCTCCTCGCGGTCGGCAAGATGGTGGCGCGAGCCGCTGCGGCGGCTCGACTCCTCGCCGACGAGGGTGTCGACGCGACCGTCTGGGATGTCCGCGTCGTCCGCCCGGCCGACCCGGCGATGCTCGATGACGCGCTCCGGCACGAGGTCGTGCTGACCGTCGAGGATGGGTTGAGGGTCGGGGGAGCGGGGTCCTGGCTGCTCGATGCGATGACGGAGCGAGGCGGTCGCCGCCGCCTCCCCCACGTCGTGCACCTCGGGATCCCCGCCACCTACCTCGCGCAGGCCAAGCCCGACCTCATCCTCGGCCGCCTCGGTCTCGACCCGCCCGGGATCGCGGCCTCGGTGCTCGCGGCCTGCCATGCCGCGGAGGTCGAGGCCCCCTGACCGACGGTCCGGCCCCGGCGAGACGCGAGGTGCCGTCGGCTTCGCCAGCTCCGGCGCACCACTCGGCTTCGCACCTGACCGAGCGGCCGTGGACGTGGCGATTCGTCAGGGCATCTCGGCTCGAGGGGCCCGCTTGTCCCTCGTCGGCAGGGGGGCAGGCGACGCTCTGGCACCCGGTCGTCATTGGCGCGGGTGGTCTGCGAGCGGACCGAGCCAGCTGAGTGCCACGGCGGCTGCTGCTGCGACGTTCAGGGAGTCGCTCCCCGGCGTCATCGGAACCCGCGCAGCGAGTGAACAGGCCAGCCGGGCTGGGTCGCTGAGCCCGTCCGCCTCGTTCCCGAGCACGAGCGCGACGGGCTGGTCTCGCCCCGGAACCACCCTGGCGAGCGGCGTGTCGGCCTTGGGCGCGAGCCCGACCACCAGCCATCCTGCCGCGCACAGCTCGTCGAGCAGGGCGGGCCACGGCTGCGCGTCGGCGAATGGCAGTCGAAGCGTCTGGCCCATCGACACCCGGATCGCCCGCCGGTACAGCGGGTCAGCGCAGCGGGGCCCGAACAGCACGCCGTCGGCGCCGAGCGCCGCTGCGGAACGGAAGATCGCGCCGACGTTCTCGTGATCCCCGACACCCTCCAGGAGGACGAGGCAGCGGGCGCCGTCGAGGAGGGCCCGCGCGTGGGGGGGTGCCCAGCGTCGGGCGAGACCGAGGATCCCTCGGTGCACCGGGTAGCCAGCGAGCGAGTCGAGCACCGGTCGCGCGGCGACGAAGATCGGCACGGGGAGCTCTGCGAGGAGTGGAGCGAGGGAGGCCGCCTTCTCGGGGCTCGTGAGTACGGACTGCGGCGTGCGCCCTCCTGCCAGGAGTGCCTCGATCGCCCGGCGGCCCTCCAGCACCACGAGGCCGCTCGCGGTCCCGAGGTGCTGGCGAACGTGTGGCCGGCAGAGCCGGGCGTAGTCCGCGACGCGTGGATCCGCGGGATCCTCGACGGCGACGAACGTGCTCATCGAGCGAGCTGGCGTCGCCTCGAGCCAAGGGTGGTCCTGGCGGTGCGTCCAGGATCGGGCGCAGGACCAGGCGCACGCCGAGGCGCACACCGAGACCCGGGGACGAGGACGGGATCGGGGACGCGCGCCCCCACGATCGGGTGGCTAGGACGTCGCGACAAGGGGTTCCACGAGCGCCGGCCCGTCGTTCCCGGGCCGGTTCACTTCCAGGCCGACCGGCCAGGCGCGAAGCGTCTCGGGGCCGAACCCGGCTGCGGCGGCTCGGAGCTCTGCCGGGTCGGGTGGGGTCGGGTCGTCCGTCTCGCCGAGCCAGGCGGCCCAATGATCCTTCGGCATGACCACGGGCATGCGGTCGTGCACCGGTGCGACGACGGCGTTTGCCGCGGTCGTGAGGATGGTGAACGTCGCGACGCTCGCCCCAGCGCCGTCCCGCCAGCGATCCCAGAGCCCCCCGAGGGCGAGCGGCTCGCCGTCGGCGGCGCAGAAGTACCACGGCTGTTTGGCCCGGCGTGCTCGGGGGGCGCCGACGGACGGCCCCCCCGGAAGCTCCCTCCTCGGCGGAGCCGACTCCGAGGGGGGAGCCCACTCGTAGAAGCCGTCGACCGGGACGAGGCAGCGCCGACGAGCGAACGAGGAGCGAAAGGCGGGTGTCGTCGAGGCGGTCTCGCTCCGGGCGTTGATGAGGCGGTTCCCGATCGAAGGGTTCCGCGCCCACGAGGGCACCAGCCCCCAGCCCAGCGCGACGAGCGCTCGGGTGCCGGCGTCGGCCAGCACCACGGGCGCCGACGAGCCCGGTGCCACGTTCCAGGAGGGATGCCGCTCGGCCAGCGCCGGGTCCGTGGCAACCGCTCCGAAGTGTGCCTCGAGCACGGCGAGCGGGGTGGCAGCGACGAAGCGGCCGCACATGCCCGCAGCGTATCGAAGTGCGGGCCCCCAGGTATCCACCGGGGGGTCGCCACGTCAGGCCCCTTGGCGGCCCCGCAGGGAGGATCCGACCAGGAGCGCGATGACCAGGGCCGGCGCGACACCGATTGCCGCGTCTCGCGCCCCGAGGTGGACGAGTAGCACCACCACTCCGACCACGACCAGCATCCCGACGAAGAGCTCGGGCGTGTCCCCGACGAGGAAGTCCCACCAGAAGCGACCGAACGCCACGAGCGAGCGACGGACGAGCGAAGCGTCGCCAGCCTGTTCAGGCAAGGCTGGCCTCCGCCGTTCGGGTGCGGCTCCTGCGGAGCCCGGCGACGAGGAGCCACGTCGCGAGCCCGTAGAGCCCGACCAGGACGGGGATCGTCAGGTCCGACCCCGGCCAGTGAATCCCCAGCCCTTCGCCGGACCAAAAGGTGCCGAAGCTCACGAGCATGAGGCCGACGGCGGTCTTGAGCGCGTTCTCGGGCACGCCGGCGAGCTGGCGTGCGACGACAGCCCCGATGCCGCCCACGACCACGACGGCCGCACCGGCTGCCACCGCGGCCAATCCCAGGTTGTGGGCGGTCGATCCGAGCGTGAGCACGATGATGACGACCTCGAGGCCCTCGAGGAAGACACCCTTGAAGGCCACGGTGAAGGCGGTGGTGTCCCGAGCGCGGCGCTGAGGCTCGGGTCCCTCGGCAGAGAGGAGCGAGACCTGCTTGGCGAAGATGGCGTCTTCGTCGTGCTTTGCCTTGTAGCCGCTCGCCCGGAGAACCGCCTTGCGGAGCCACTGGAGCCCGAACACGAGGAGCACAGCGCCGATCACGATCCGGAGCGCCCCGAGTGGGACGAAGTGCACGAGTGCCGGCCCGAGAGCTGCGACGAGCACGGCGAGGACGACGATGGCCACGCCGACGCCCTCGAGCGCGGAGCGCCAGCCCCGGGTCACTCCGACGGCCGCCACGATCGTGAGCGCCTCCACCATCTCGACGGCGCTCGCCAGGAAGACGGCAACGGCCAGGACGATCGATGCCGAGCTCATGAAGGTTCGCTCCTCCCAATGGCTTTCGTGTGTCCTGCGGGCAGTGCTCTCGGAGCTCCGGGCACGGGTCTGTAGCGTGCCATGCTCCCCCGTAGCGCCCCGCGGGCAGACCCCAGGTCGAGGACTTCAGGCTAACCCGGGCAGCGCCACTCGTGGTTCGGCGCCCGGCCGCCCGACACCTCGCCCTCCCCTACCGGCCGGCCCTACACCTGCTCGCCCGCGACCTGGCGGCTCGCCAGGTGCTCGCCCCCGGCATGTCCGTCGCCTGTCGGCGTGAAGGCCGGCGGGGTGGAGGCGTCGTCCCGGCCTTCGTGTTCGTCCGGGAAGGCCAGGCAGCCGGCGGGGTCGAGGCGGAGCCGCACCGTCGCACCGCGTCGGTGGCGGCGAGGGTGGAAGATCCCCGTCAGGCGGTGGCGCCCGCCGGCGTCGACCTCGATCACGTGGTCGTAGCCGCGGCCGCGGAAGGCGACGTCGGAGACCACGCCCGCAAGCTGGCTCTCCGGCTCCTCGTCCGAGCAGAGGGTCACCGCCGACGCGCGGATCAACAGCCGCGCCCGCCCACCCGGCTCCGTCCTCCCTGACGCAGGGAGACGGCCGAGCAGCTGGTGCGTCCCCACCCGGACGGCTGCGTGCCCAGCCTGCGGGGCGTGTTGGAGCGTTCCGGGCAGCTCGCCCGCAAGGCCGGTGAAGCGGGCGACGAACGGTGTGGCAGGGGAGAGGTAGAGCTCCTCG
This sequence comes from Actinomycetes bacterium, assembly GCA_021791675.1. GTDB lineage: Bacteria > Actinomycetota > Acidimicrobiia > Acidimicrobiales > JAKAOS01 > JAJYWE01. Next base: position 18,860 of record JAJYWE010000041.1, read on the forward strand.
GGTGGCGCGCACTGGACGAGGTGTCCCTCCTCGAGCACACCGATCTGGTCGGCGAGCGCGAAGGCCTCGGCTTGGTCGTGGGTGATGTAGACGGCCGTCGCGTTCGACTCGCGGGTGAGGGTTGCGATCTCGACGCGGAGCCGCTCTCGGAGGTCGGCGTCGAGATTGGAGAGGGGCTCGTCGAAGAGGAGCAGCCCGGGATCGGCGACGAGAGCGCGAGCGAGGGCGACCCGCTGCTGCTCCCCGCCGGAGAGCTCGCTCGGGTAGCGGGTCGCGAGATGGGCGAGCCCGACCCGTTCGAGCATCTCGTGGACGGCCCGCGTCGCCGTCGCGCTCGGCAGATGCCGCCGCCGGAGTGCGAAGCCCACGTTTCCCGCGACGGTGAGGTGTGGCCAGAGCGCGTAGTCCTGGAACACCATGGCGAGCCCGCGCCGCTCCGGCGCGAGGTGCATCCGCTCGCTCGCGACCAGGGTCCCACCGAGATGGACGGTCCCTGCAGTGACGCGCTCGATCCCAGCCAGGCAGCGGAGCAGCGTCGACTTCCCGCTCCCCGACGGGCCGAGGAGGACCATGAAGCTGCCGGGCTCGACGGTGAGGCTCACCTCGGCGAGTGCGGCCTTGCGCTCGAAGAGCTTGGTCAGGTGAGCGATCTCGATCCTCGGGGGTTCGGGGCCGCCAGCTCCCGTCCCGGCGGACTCGGCAGGGTCCCTGGACACGCCAGTACCTCCTGTTCGTTGCAGTCGTGGTGTCCGTCGGCTCATGAGCGAGGTCATGCGAGCTGCGCTCCGACGTGGCGCCACCCTCGGGGGGCGAGCGCGCGGAGCAGGCCGAGGACGACGAGGATCACGCCCAGGTCTATCCCGAGCGCGACAATCGACAGGGCAGTGCCGGCGGCGAGGTTCGACTTGCCGAGCACGTTGATGATCGCCATCGAGACCGTCTGGGTACCCGGGGGCGCAAGGAGCTCCGACGCCGGGAGCTCGAGGAAGGTACCGGCGAAGGTGAGTAGCCAGGCCCAGACGAGGGATCGGGCGAGCAGCGGCAGGACCCCCTTGCGCCAGGCGTCCGCACCGTTCGCGCCGTGGACCCGTGCGGCGTGGACGAGCGACCCCTGGACCTGCGCCATTGGCCCGAGAAGCACTCGACTCGTGGAGGGGAGCGCCCCCGCGAGGTAGGCCATCCCGAGGACGACGAGGGTGCCGTAGAGGTGGAGCCCGATGTCGGAGAGGAACGGAAGGTTGAACGCGAAGATGTAGCCCGCCGCGAGGACGAGGCCCGGCAGCGCAATGGCAGCGACGAGGACGAGGTCGAGCACCCGCCCTGCCGTGCCCGCGCGCCGCGCGGCGAGGAGGCGGGCGATGACGGCACCGATGACCACGGTGAGGCAGGCGTTGATGAGCGCCATCTTCAGCGAGAGCATGATCGGGCCGGCGAGCCCGCCGACGGCGAAGACACTCCGGTAGGCGGCGAGGGTGAGGTGGCTCGGGCTCAGCGTGGTGAAGGGCTCGAGGAGCGAGGACACCGCGGCACCGAGGATCGGGATGCCGAGTGCGACCACGTAGAAGCCGCTGACGAAGGTCCCGACGAGCACGGTGCCCCGCGCCGAGAGCGCTCGGGGCTGCGCGAAGCGGCTCCTCCCCGAGAGCACTGCGAACGACCGACCCTTGAGCAGGCGTCCCTGTAGGAGGAGCGCGCACGCGACCGTCCCGACGAGGAGCCACCCGATGACGGCTGCGACCGCGAAGTCCGCCGGGTAGGTGGTGAGCGATGTGAAGAGGTTGTAGGTGGCGACGGGGAAGTTCGAGCTCGGCGCGATGACGGCGGCCGTGCCGAAGTCGGCGATCGACTCGGCGAAGACCACGACGAGCGCAGCGAGCAACGCAGGCAGGAGAATCGGTCCGACGACGCGAGCGGTTGCCAGGCGACCGCCCCCGTGGGTCCTCGCAGCTTCCTCGAAGCTCCGTCCGAGGCCGGCGAGGGGACCAGCGATGGCGAAGTACGCGAAGGGGACCCCCTTCAGGGTGAGCACCAGCGTGTACCCGAGAGGTCCGAAGAAGAGCCCTTGCAGCGGGGGCACGTAGAGGCCGACGGCGGCGAGGAGTCCACCCCGGTCGAGGACGGTTTGCCACCCCACGGCGATGACATAGGAGGGGACGAGGAGCACGACCCAGAGCCCGAGCGAGGCGAGCCGCCGTCCGGGGAGCGTCGTGCGCTGCACCACCCAGGCAAGCCCCGCGGCCGTCCCCGCAGCCAGGATCGCTGCGGCCGCTCCGACGAGGATCGAGTCGACCATGCCCTGCAGGGTGACCCCCTGGAGCGCGCTCGAGAACGCCGAGACGGTGAACCAAGCGGTCCCCTGGTCGAACAGGCGGGGGGAGAAGGCCTGGACGAGGAAGCATGCGGTCGGGACCAGGAGCACCACGACGAGGATGGCTGTGAGCACTCCCCAGCCGAGCCGAGTGCTCACGCGCTCGACCAGGCCCGCTCGGATGAGGCCCGACCTGGTCGAGTCCGTCCCTCTCTGGTCGGCCGGCCCGGCTCCAGGCCGCGTCGGACCGGGGTGCTCGCCGACGGGCAGTGTCGTCGTCATCGTCTCCTCCGTGCCCCGGGACGCGCACACGTGGCGCCGGGCTCACCCGGCACCACGTGTGCGACTCGTGCTCGAGCTCAGTTGATGATGTTGTTGGTGAACCAGCTGTTGACGGTGGCTTCGCGGGCGCCCCACGTGTACGGGTTCAGCACCTGGACCGGCAGGCTCGAGAGCGGTGGCACCGCCGCATGGGCGACGGTCCCCTCGACGATCGGGACGAAGAGCGAGTCCCCGTGCGGGTCGCCCGCCAGCATGGCCGCCTGACCGGCTGGGCTGTAGACGAAGGAGGCGAAACGCTTCGCCTCGGCGATCTCCGTAGGGGAGACCTTCGCATCGATCCCGATCACGCTCGGGAGGACCGTGACCTTGGACGGGTAGGCGACGCGGAGCTCGGGTGCCTTGAAAGCGAAGCCGAGGCCTGCGGAGTTCTGCACGATCGCCAGCTTGATCGTGCCGTTGAGCAGGGCTGTGAGCGTCACCTTGTTCGTCGGGAAGACGTGCAGCCCGTTCGCCTTCATCTCCGTGAAGAACCGCTCGCCCGCGCTCACCCCGCCGAGCATGTGCATCATGCCTGCGACGAAGGGGTACGTCGGGCCGGACAGCGCCGGGTTGTTCATCCCGACGGCGCCCTTCCACTTCGGCTCGAGCAGCTGTGTCCAGCTCGTGGGCGGGTCGGAGACGACCTTCGAGTTGTACACGATCGCCCCGGCGATGGTCACACCGGTCGGGACCCAGGCGCGATCCTTTGGCACCAAGCTCGTCCCGAGGCTGTTCAGCGTGCCCGTGCTGGGGAGGAAGCCACGGACCAGATAGCCCTGGAGGTCGAGTGCGGCGTAGGACTCGTCGCCGTCGGACCAGAAGACGCCCCACTGGGGGTTGTTCCGTTCCGCGGAGATCTGGGCGAGGAGCGTCCCGGTCGAGTTGTCCTCGAGCTTGGTCGGGATCCCTGTTGCCTTCTGGAAGGCAGCGCAGACCGTCGCGTCGTAGCCTTCGGCGGCGTAGACAACGAGGGGGACCTTGGCTGTCGATGCCGCCGTGCTGGCCTGGGTGGAGGACGTCGAGCCACCCGAGGTCGAGGCCGTGGACGTCGTGGTCGAGGTGCTGGCCGTGGACGAGCTCGAGGAGCACGCCGCCAGGCCGGT
>JAJYWE010000041.1:22691-24336 GCA_021791675.1 Actinomycetes bacterium
GGCCCCGCCTCCCCGCCGGCAGGCTGCGCCGCCACCTGGCGGGCCAGCCAGAGACCTGTCGGTCGAGTTCGGGGAGGTGAGGCAGCTGTCCGCTGGTCAGGGCCCAAGTAGCGACTGTCCCTCAGCCTCCCCCGAGCGCGCCCGAGTGCTGCTTCGCGCGTAGCGCGACGACGGGCCGCCGGGGTGGGGTGAGCTCACCCGGAGGAGGTCCGGTTTGTCTCGTTCGCCAGCGCCCCCCGTTCGCTCCCTACCAGGGAAGCTGATACCTGCGCGCGTCCGCTCCTCGACTGCACTGGCCCGATCCTCACGGAGCGAGCGCCTTCTCGCCCGGCGTGCGGTGCGGGAGGCGATCGTCTCCCTCGCCGGCCTCGTCGGCGGGCCGATCAGGAACCAGGCAGGGGAGGAGATCGGGCGGGTTCGCGACGTCGTCGCCCGTTGGAGCGAGGACAACCCCTACCCGCCGATCACCGGCATCGTCGCGCGCATCGGACGGCGGCTCGCGTTCGTGGACATCGACGCCGTGGCCTACCTCGGCCACGCAGCCGTCGACCTCGGGTCGGCGCGCCTCGACCTCCGTGACTTCTCGCGGCGTGACGGGGAGGTCCTGCTCGGCGCCGACGTCCTCGACCACCAACTCGTCGATGTCGACGGGGTGCAGGTCATCCGGGCCGGCGACCTGTTGCTCGCACCTGCGGCGGGGCGCTGGCGGTTGGTCGGGGTGGACGTCTCCGTCAAGTCGTTGCTCCGTCGGCTGGGCCCTCGCCGTTGGCGCGCCCGGCCGACGCCGGACCGCGTGATCGACTGGGCGGGCGTCCAGCCCTTCGCGGGCTCGGACGGGGTGATGCGCCTTCGTACCAGCCACGACGGGTTGCGCCGGCTCCGGCCGGGAGAGGTCGCGGACCTGCTCGAGGACCTGGGGCGCGAGGCTCGCCAGGAGCTCCTCTCCGCACTCGAGCCCGAGGTCGCAGCCGACGCACTCGAGGAGATGGACCCCGAGGAGCTGGAGGTGTTGCTGCGCGAGGCGTCTCCCGACCGGGCGGCCGAGCTCCTCGCGTCGATGGAGCCGGACGAGGCCGTCGACGCACTGCGGGACCTCCCCGCCGAGGAGCGCACGGCCCTCCTCGGCCAGATGCCGAGCGCGACCGCGTCGCGCCTCGGCGACCTTCTCGACTTCCCCGAGGATCGGGCGGGTGGGTTCATGACGACCCTGCTCGTGCTCGCATCCGAAGGGGAGACGGTGGCGGAGGTCGTGCGACGGCTCCGAGACGTGGGCGAGCACAGCAGCGACGTCGACGCAGTGGTGCTCGTGGACCACGCGGGGCGTTTCGTCGCCGACGTGCCGCTGTTCGACATTGCAGTCGCCGACCCCGCCGGCAGCATCGGCACCCTCGCCGAGGAGACGAGCCCGGTGACCGTCGGACCCGATGCCACGGTTGCCGAGGTGGCCGCCCGGCTGGTCGACGCGAGACGTTCCTCCGTGGTCGTAGTGGAGGACGGACGCCCCATCGGGCGCATCCTCGCCGACGACGTCGTCGACGCCTTGACGCCGGACCGCGGTCGCCTGCACTTCCCGCGGCTGCTCGGGTGACCGAGGACGCCGCGTCGGCGCGCCCGGAGCCGGGCGGAGCGCCCCGCAGCGGGGGCC
>JAJYWE010000041.1:24436-27006 GCA_021791675.1 Actinomycetes bacterium
GCCGGGAGCAGGGCCGGGACGAGCGACCGCGAGGCGGAGCGCCTGGCGCCGTCTCGTCGGCGTCGCGGCGTTTCTCGGTCCAGGCCTTGTCGCCGCCAACGCCGGGAACGACGCCGGCGGGATCGTGACCTACGCAGCGGCCGGAGCCCAGTTCGGCTATCGGACGCTCTTCTTCATGGTGCTGGTGACCGTGGCCTACGTCGTCGTGCAGGAGATGACCGCGCGCCTTGCGACCTTCACCGGGAAGGGGCTGGCCGCGCTCATCCGCGAGGAGTTCTCGATCCGCCTCACCGGCTTCGCGATGGTCTGTCTCACGATCGCGAACCTGGGTCTCGTCGTGACCGAGTTCGCCGGCATCGCCGCGGCCTTTGCGCTCTTCGGGGTGGGCCGGTACATCTCGATCCCACTCGCAGCGGTGCTCATCTTCCTGCTCGTGGTGTTCGGCTCCTATCGCTACGCCGAGCGGGTCTTCCTGGTGCTCTCCGTCGCCTTCCTCGCCTACATCCCGGCGGCGGTACTCGGCCATCCCGACTGGGGTGCCTTGGCGTCGAACCTCGTACTCCCGCACTTCCTGTTCTCGCGGAGCTTCCTCTTCCTCGGCGTCGCGCTCATCGGCACGACCATCACGCCCTACATCCAGCTCTACGAGGCGGGCGCAGTGGTCGACCGTGGCGTCGGGCCGGAGGACTACCGGCTCCAGCGGATCGACGCCATTACCGGCGCCGTCTTCTCCGACCTGATCTCGGTCTTCATCATCGTGGCCACCGCAGCCGCCCTCGCGAACCATCCCGAGGTCCTCACGAGCGCCGCACAGGCGGCCGAAGCGCTGCGTCCGGTGGCGGGGCGTGGTGCCGTCGTGCTCTTCGGGATCGGCCTCCTCGGCGCCTCGGCGCTCGCGGCGGCGGTGGTGCCGCTCTCGACCGCCTATGCAGTGGGCGAGGCGATCGGGGTCGAGCGATCGGTCTCGGCGAGGTTCCGCGAGGCGCCGGTCTTCCTTGGCGTCTTCACCGCCCAGCTGGCGCTCGGGGTGCTGGTCGTGCTGGTGCCGGGCAACCTCATCTCGTTGATCGTGAACGCGCAGATCCTCGAGGGCGTGATCACGCCGATCATCCTGGCGTTCATCCTGGTCCTCGCGAACCGCCGCCGTCTTCTCGGCGACGCAGTGAATGGCCCGACGTTTGCGAAGGTGGCGTTCATCTGCGTTGTTGCGGTCGCCATCCTCTCGGGAGTCGTCGTCGTCCAGAGCGCGGCAGGGCTGTTCTGAAGCCGGGCACGGCTGCTCCCGTTACGGGTACTTGCGGAACTGCCGCCGGCGGGCGAGGCTCGGGGCGCATGGAAGTTACCGACCGGTTACGCGTCGCGCTCCTCGTCTACCGTGGCAACCCCTACAGCGGGGGCCAGGGGGTCTACACCCGCTACCTCTCGCGAGAGCTCGTGGCGCTCGGCCACACCGTGGACGTGTTCGCCGGCCCGCCCTACCCCGAGCTCGACCCCGGGGTGGGATTCGTCCCCGTGCCGAGCCTCGATCTGTACCGGGAGCCGGATCCGTTCCGCCTCGTTCGGCCCTCGGAGCTGACGAGCGCCATCGACCTCCTCGAGCTCGGGATCATGCTCACCGCCGGCTTCCCGGAGCCGCTCGCGTTCAGTCTCCGGGTGCGCCGGGCGCTCACCGAGCGTCGGGGCGAGTACGACATCGTCCACGACAATCAGGGCCTCGGTCGCGGGATGCTCGGCGTGCTGGACGACGGATGGCCGCTGCTCACCACCATCCACCACCCGATCACCGTCGACCGGTCGCTCGATCTCACCCACGCCGGCTCGCGCTGGCGGCGGACGACACTGCGGCGGTGGTACGGCTTCGTCGGCATGCAGCGCGAGGTCGCCGCAAGCGTCCCCCGCGTGGTGACGGTCTCCGAGTCGTCGGCGTCCGACCTGGTCGAAGCCATGGGGGTGCCTGGGGAGCGGATCGGGGTCGTGCCAGTGGGTGTCGACACCGACGTCTTCCGCCCGCTCGACGGAGTGGAGCGGGTGCCGGGCCGGATCGTCACCACCGCGTCTGCGGACGTGCCACTCAAGGGGCTCGTCCCGCTGCTCGAGGCGGTCGCCAAGCTCCGCACGGAACGCAACGTCGAGTTGGTGGTGGTGGGCAAGCCACGCCAGGACAGCGCGCTGCCGGCGACGCTCGATCGGCTCGGTCTCGGCGCGGCCGTCCGGTTTCGGTCGAAGCTGAGCCAGGAGGAGATCGTCTCGCTCTATGCCGAGGCGGCGGTGGCGGTGGTGCCGTCGCTGTACGAGGGCTTCTCGCTCCCGGCGATCGAGGCGATGGCCTGCGGGGTGCCCCTCGTCGCGACGACGGGTGGGGCGCTCCCGGAGGTAGTGGGTCCCTCGGGCGAGGCCGGGCTCCTGGTCGCCCCCGGGGATCCGTCTGCGCTCGCTGGCGCGATCGGGCGCGTACTGGACGAGCCGGGCACGGCTCGACGCCTCGGCGCCGCCGGCCTGGCCCGGGTCCGGGAGCGCTTCACCTGGGCCGCCTGCGCCGCGGGAACGGTGCGGGAGTACCGGGGGCTGCT
>JAJYWE010000115.1 GCA_021791675.1 Actinomycetes bacterium
GAGCCCGTGGGGGAGCGTCCGGTTCGCATGGACGGCGGGCGCCTCGAAGGCCGGCAGCGCTGCGCCGATCGAGACCGCCGCGACACCTCCGATCGCCAGCATCACCTTCCAGCGCACCCTCCGAGCCTATGAGCGTGGCGTCCCGCGCCGAAGGCGGGCGGCGACGTGGGGGGCCGAACGGGTGGCGACCCGGAGGGGTGGCAGCAGGGCCCGCTAGGGTGAGACGCCTGGCGGCGTGGCCGAGTGGTTGAGGCAAGGGCCTGCAAAGCCCTGTACAGCGGTTCGATTCCGCTCGCCGCCTCCAGTCGGGACGCGTCTCTCGCGAGCCCCGCCGGCCTCCGGGAGACGGGCGCGAGCCGTCGGATCTCGGTGACCGTCGCCGGGGGGTGACCGGGGGTGGGAGGACCAAGGAGGTTCGATGGGGCTGTTGGACAAGGTCAAGAGCACCGCCACACAGGCGATGGCCGGGACCGCGCAGGTCACGAGCCAGGTCAGTACCCAGGTTTCCGCCAAGGTCGAGCAGGTCCAGCTCCGCAAGAGGGCCGACGACGCTGCCCGCCAGCTCGGCTACCTCCTCGTGCGCGAGCGGGAGGGTGCCGCGCTCGACCAGGCGGAGGTGGATCGGTTGGTGGGCGTGGTGCAGGGCGCGGAAGCCCAGATCCGCCGTGCCGCCGACCACCCGACCTCCGAGGGAGCCGCGCGGGCCGAGAGCGGGAGCGGGGGCTCCGAGCGCGCTTCGGCGGACTCGAACGCCGGTGAGGCTGCGCCGGCGGCGGGAGGAGCCAGCGCGACGGGAGATGCCGGCGCCGGCCGCCACGCCGGAGCAGCCTCCGACTGAACCCGGCCCAGGCAGTTCCGGCCAACCGGCAGTGGCCAGACCGCTCGCCCGAGACCCGACCGGGCCCGTCCGGGTCCCCGAACCCAGGGCGCGCCAGCCCAGCGGGTGGCGGTGCAGCCCGTCGCAGTCGGTCCTGCGCAGCGCCCGACTCCATGTCGCCCAGGCACGCCGTTTCCCGCCCAGTGGCGCTCCGACCTGCGCCCCTACGCGGGAGTCGGTCGCTCAGCGCTCCGTCGCTGAGACCTCCGAGCCGGTGAGCGCGGCCGTCCAGCCGAGGTCGTCGAGGTGCGTCGTGTCGTTGAACCGCCGGGCGACGAAGCGGTCGGGCAGTGCCCACAGCTCCGAGAGTGAGGCGTTGTCCGCGCCCAGGAACGCAAAGGCACCGGCACCGGTGACCCCGGCGAAAGCCGCAGCGATCACGCCGCCATGGACGAAGGCGACGACCGCTGAGCCCCGGTTTGCGTCCGCGATCCGTCGGAGCCCGCGCTGGACACGGTCCGCGAAGGCCGCGTCGTCCTCTGCGTTGGGGAGGACCGACCAGCGGCCCTCCTCGAACGAGCGGCGGATGAGCGGGTCCCCGTCGGCAATGCGGCGTCGGTACTCGCCACCGTCCCAGTCCCCGAGGTGGACTTCGCGGAGATCCGGCTCGACGACGACGGGCAGCCCGGTCCGCGAGAGCAGTGGCGCCGCGGTCTCGTGGGTCCGGCGCAGCGTCGTGACGTAGACGCGAGTGAGGTCGAGGCTGGCGAGACGCACGGCAAGGCGCTCAGCCTGCTCTCGCCCCTCTTCGGAGAGTGGGGGATCGCCCTGGCCCTCGTGCATCGGGAACGGCTCGCCTTCGACGAACGCGGCCGACGCCCCGTGCCGAGCGAGCAGGATGACCGTGGCACCGGACGGGGGCGCGAACCGCCGCTGGGGGAAGACCCGTGAGGAGCTCATGGGGCGACCCTACGCGAGGCAGGCCCCGGAGAAGCGCTCGAGGCAGCGCTCCGAGGAGGGGCTCACCCCGGCCAGCGCCGCCCGGCGGCCCATGCACCGGTCGGTGCGCCCGGCGCCGGTCGGCGTCGCCGGGCGCCGGCGCGTGACACCAGGGATCCCGGCGTGATCACCCCGACGACACCGCTCGGGGCCTCGACGATCGCGGGGCTGCCGCTGGCCTGGACGGCTGGGAGGAGAGCGGTCAGCGGCTCGCCGGGCCCGACCCGCTCGAGTCGGTCGGCAGGCACCGCCAGGTCGCCGACCCGGACCGACGGCCGCAGGGCAACCGGGACGGATGCCAGGTCGGCGACCCGAACCAGGCCGGCCAGACCGCCGCCCCAGGCCTCGACGGGCAGCCAGGCCTGGAACGGTCCGACGCTCCGGTCGTCAGCGAGGGCCTGGATGGTCACCCACGCCGGCACCGTGACCGGGGTGGGCTCCATGACGTCCGCGGCGACCAGCCCGTCCAGGCGCTTGAGGAGCTGGGCCTGGCGCCGCTCCACCCCGGCGCTCCCTGCGAGGAACCAGCCCGTCAGCAGGATCCACAGCCCGTCGTAGGAGCCCCTGACCAGCAACAGCGCGCCCACGACACCGAGTAGGCCGCCCAGGACCACGCCAGCAGTGGCGGCCACGTTCGTGGCGCGGATGCGATTGCCGGAGAGGCGCCAGACGAGCGCGTGCAGGAGCCGGCCGCCGTCGAGTGGTGAGGCGGGGAGCACGTTCAGGACCGCGAGGACGACGTTGATGCCGCCGAGCCAGGCGAGCGAGACGACGGCGAGGATCGGCGCGCCGAGGAGGTGGGCCCCGTAGGCCGCGCCGCCTGCAACCAGGCCCAGTACCAAGCTGACCAAGGGTCCCGCACCCGACAGCGCCAGCTCGGCTCCAGGGGTTCTCGGCTCTCCCTCGACCTGGGTCACGCCGCCGAGCAACCACAGCGTGATGCCCTTGACGGGAAGGCCCTGACGCCGGGCGACGAGGGCATGGCCCATCTCGTGGGCCGCGACGCCGATCATGAACAGCGTCGCCGTGGCGACGCCGGCAGCGGCGTAGGCGCCGGGGCTGTTGCCCGGGGCATCACTCGGGAGGACGCCACTGGCGAGGCCGACCGCGAGGATCACCGTGACGGCGAGGAAGGACCAGGTCGCCCCGAGCGGGACTCCCCACACTCTTCCCAGGCTGAAGCTGGCTCGCATCACTGAACCTCCGTCATGGCCAACCGCGCCGGGGCTGGTCCGATTCCCCGGGCGTCGCCGCACCCAGAGCGATCTCCCGGCCCTCGTGCCCCGCGGCGAGCCGGGGGACCGCCGGACACGGTTAGCGTTGCGAGCCATGCCGGTGTGGCCAGGATCACCGTACCCGCTGGGTGCCACGTTCGACGGCATGGGGACGAACTTCTCGATCTTCTCGGAGGTCGCGGACGGGGTCGAGCTCTGCCTGGTCGACGACGAGGGTGTCGAGCGGCGCCTCGAGCTCACCGAGCGCGACGCGCTGTGCTGGCACGGCTATCTCCCCGACGTCGGGCCGGGGCAGCGCTACGGGTTCCGGGTCCACGGACCCTGGGAGCCGAGCGAAGGGCACCGCTGCAACCCGGCCAAGCTGCTCCTCGACCCCTACGCGCGAGCCATCGCGGGGGAGCCCAGCTGGGGTCAGGAGCTCTACGGGTACGTCTTCGGCGACCCCGACGCCTGCGATCCCCACGACAGCCTCGGTGCGGCGCCCACCTCGGTGGTGGTGAACCCCTACTTCGACTGGGGCGACGACCGTCCACCGAGGGTTCCCCTGGCCGACACCGTCATCTACGAGACCCACGTGAAGGGCTTCACCGCCCGTCACCCCGAGATCGACCCGGCCGAGCGAGGGACCTATGCCGGCCTCGCGAGCCCCGCGGCGATCGAGTGGCTGACCGGGCTCGGGGTGACGGCCGTCGAGCTCCTCCCCATCCACGCCTTCGTCCACGACGCGACCCTGGTCCAGCGAGGACTGCGCAACTACTGGGGCTACAACTCGATCGGGTACCTCGCCCCACACGCCGGCTACGCACGGGCGTCGGGCGGCGGGGAGGTCCAGGAGCTGAAGGCCGCCGTGAAGGCGCTCCACCAGGCGGGGCTCGAGGTGATCCTGGACGTGGTGTACAACCACACGGGCGAGGGCAGCCACCTCGGGCCGACCCTGTGCTTCCGGGGTATCGACAACGCGGCGTACTACCGCCTCGCAGCGGACCGTCGGTACTACACCGACTACACGGGCACCGGCAACAGCCTCAACATGCGCAGCCCGCACGTGCTCCAGCTGATCATGGACTCCCTGCGTTCCTGGGTGCTCGACTTCCACGTCGACGGCTTCCGCTTCGACCTGGCCGCGACGCTCGCGCGAGAGCTCCACGACGTCGACCGCCTCTCGGCCTTCTTCGACCTCATCCAGCAGGACCCCGTGGTGAGCCAGGTGAAGCTGATCGCAGAGCCCTGGGACGTCGGAGAGGGCGGCTACCAGGTCGGCAACTTCCCGGCCCTCTGGTCGGAGTGGAACGGGAAGTACCGCGACTGCGTCCGCGACTTCTGGCGGGGCCAGGGCCACACGCTCGGGGAGCTCGCCTACCGCTTGACCGGCAGCTCCGACCTCTACGAGGCCTCTGCCCGCCGCCCGTCTGCGAGCGTGAACTTCGTGACCTGCCACGATGGCTTCACCCTCACCGACCTCGTCTCCTACGACGCCAAGCACAACGAGGACAACGGCGAGGAGAACCGCGACGGCAGTGACGACAACCGGAGCTGGAACTGTGGCGTCGAGGGCCCGACGACGGACCCCGAGGTGCTCGCGCTCCGCGCTCGGCAGCGCCGGAACTTCCTGGCGACGCTGGTGCTCTCCCAGGGGATCCCGATGCTCTCGGGCGGCGACGAGATCGGCCGGACGCAGCTCGGGAACAACAACGCCTACTGCCAGGACAACGAGCGATCCTGGTACGACTGGGCCGGTGCCGACGAGGACGTGGCTTCCCTCGTCTCCTGGCTCGTGGCCTTCCGCCGCGCCCACCCGGTGCTCCGGCGCCGGCGCTTCTTCGAGGGTGAGCGCCTGCGTGGCGCCGAGGTCTCCGACATCGGATGGTTCGCCCCCACCGGGAAGGAGATGACCGACGCCGAGTGGGAGTCCCCGGCACCGGCCAGCCTCGGCATGGTGCTGAACGGCGACGCCATCCCGAGCCCCGGCCCGAGAGGGGAGCGGATCCGCGACGACACGCTCCTCGTCGTGTTGAACCCGACGCCCGACGCGGTCTCCTTCGTCTTGCCGGACGGCAGCTGGGCCGGTGCATGGCTCGTCGAGCTCGACACCACCCAGGCCGGCCCACCCGTAGCGCCGGCCCGACACGAGGCGGGGGCTGCGCTCGACGTGGGACCCCGCTCGCTCGTGCTGCTCCGCCGCTGCGGCTGACG
>JAJYWE010000116.1 GCA_021791675.1 Actinomycetes bacterium
TCGGGCTGCTCTGGCTGATCGGGGCCAACCTCCGCATGGCGCTCCTCGCGCTCGCGCCCGTCCTACCCGCGATCCATCGCGACCTCTCCCTCGACGAGGCGCAGATCGGGCTGCTCTCGACCCTCCCGGTGCTCCTGATCGGCCTCGCCGCGGTCGCCGGGTCGGCGGCCGTGGCCCGGCTGGCCCCGCGGCGCACCATCGTCGCCTGCCTCGTCGGGATCGGCATCGCCTCGGCGCTACGCGGTGCGGCGCCGGACACGGCAGCGCTCTTCGGCGCCACCTTGGTGATGGGGCTTGCGATCGCGGTGCTCCAGCCGGCGCTGCCGACACTGGTCCAGGCGTGGTTCCCCGGCAGGGTCGGCACGGCGACCGCCGTCTACAGCAACGGCATGGTCCTCGGCGAGGCACTCGCCGCCTCGCTCACCCTCGTCGTCGTCGTTCCCCTGGCGGGCGGGTGGCGCGGAGCGCTCGCCCTCTGGGGGATCCCGGCGCTGCTCGGCGCGGTCCTGCTCCTCGCCCTCCCGGGAGGTCGGGTCCCGGCCCCGCCGGCGGGGGACGCGCCGGCGCGCTGGTGGCCCCACTGGGGCGAGGGGCGCACCTGGCGGCTCGGGATCTTCCAGGGCGGCGCCTCCACCCTCTATTTCGGCACGAACGCGTTCCTGCCGACGGCCCTCCACGCACTCGGCCACGCCGGCCTCGTCACCCCCTGCCTCGCCGCCCTCAACACCACCCAGATCGGTGCCACCCTCGTCGTCGGCGCGTTGGCTCGTCGCGGCGCATCCGTCGCACCCATCGCCGCCGTCGCCGGGGTCGGGGGCCTCGCCGGGCTGTTCGCGCTCCTCTACGGCACGGGCGGCGTCGCTATCGCCGGCGCGGCGCTCGTCGGGCTCTGCTCGGCGATCGGCCTCGTGCTCAGCCTGGCCCTCCCGGCGCTGCTCGCCAGGGGCGACGAGGTCCACCACGTCGCGGCGGGGATGTTCACGATCGGCTACGTCGCCGCCTTCCTCCTGCCCTTCCTCGGCGGCCTCGCCTGGGACGCGACCGGCTTGCCGCGGGCCGCCTTCCTCCCTGCCGCTGCCGGGACCGCCGTGTCGGCGGTGGCGCTGCTCGGCCGGCGCTCGAGCGCCGCCACCCGCCTCGGCTGACGGGCTCGGCTGACGGGCTCGGCTGACGGGGCTACTCGGGCCGCGTAACGCCGCCCTCGGGGCGTGCCCGGGTCGCCGCCGCGAGGGCGATCCCCGCCGCCGCAACGCCAACGAACGCGGCGTAGCCGTAGGAGTACGCAGGCCCGAGCACGTACAACAGGCCCATCACCAGGTTGCCCACGAAGACGCCCGTCGCCCGCGCTGCCCCGAGCGCGCCGAAGCCCCGCCCGGCCGCTGCGCTCGGGGCCAGCACCGACATCGCCGTCGGCTCGAGGGTCTCGATGACCCCGAGCGCGATCCCGAGCACGGCGACGCCGACCAACAGGACCGGCGCGCCAGCACCGGTCGCCGCGCCCACACCGAGCAGGAGCGCGCCGAGCGCGGCCCCGCCGTAGCCGAGCAGCGCGAGCTGGCGGAAGCTGGCGACGAGCGAGCGGCCGAGACGACCCCCGGCGAGATAGCCGGTTGCAGCGGAGACGGCCTGGAACAGGAGGAAGGCGAGCACACCAGCCGTGCGTGCGTGCGCCCCGACGGCGACGGTGAGGACCGGGAAGCCGATCGAGTACGACGTGAAGCCGTAGAGGGCTGCCGCTGCGACCAGCAGCTGCGCCGGCCCGAACCCCCCGGCGCGGGACCGACCCGCAGGAGACGAGGACCGCCCAGGGTCGGTGGCGTCGGCACCGGGAGTGGGGGTGTGCGCGGTCGGGCCGGCTGGGGCGACTGGGCCGGCTGGGGCGACTGGGCCGGCTGGGCCGCCGGCCGCCGGAGGACGGCCCCGGGTCTGACCTCGTCGGCCGGTCGTGGCTCGAGTCAGCGCGTAGGTCGAAGCCACGAGGGGGAGCGCTGTCGCGAGGAAGATCCAGCGAAAGGCGACGTGCAGCGCGAGGAGGAGGAGCACCGAGAGTGCCGCCAGGACCCCGCCCCCGACGTCGAGTGCGTGGAGAAAGCCGAACGCTCTGGCCCGGTTTCCCTCGTCGGGAACCGCCTCGGTCAGCATGGCCCGCCGGGAGGGGCTGCGCAGGTTCCGCGCCCACCAGCCGAGCGACAGCAGCGCCCCCGCCGGGGCCGCGGCGGCAAGCAGCCCCGAGAGCGAGAGCAGCGGGATGGCCGAGTTCCCGGCGAGGGCGACGCGACGGTGGCCTGCACGGTCCCCGAGGCGACCCCCGATCCACGAGGCGACGGCGCCACCGCCGTAGGCGACGGCCATCACGAGCCCGAAGACCCAGACGGGGCTGCGGAGCGCCAGCACCAGGAAGAGCGGGAAGCCCACTAGCACGGCCTGGTAGCCCCAATCCGCGAAGAAAGCCGAGAGCGCGATCGCCCACACGTCGCGAGACCGCCAGGTGGCAGGGGAACGGGTCACCCGGCCACCGTATCGGAGGCGATGGCAGCACTCCGGTGGCTGTCCCGGCGGGGCAGGGGGTAAGCGCAGGAGCCTGTTGGCGAGGAGGGCGGGGCCCGCCAAGTCAGCGAGCAGGAGAGGTCAGCGTGGGGGGAACGGGGTCCAGCGGGCGAAGAAGTGGACTCCGAGGAACACCCACACCCCGACGACCACGAGCGTGCCGAGGCGCGTCCGGAGGAGGAGGGCCGCGAGCCGCCCCGGGCCGAACAGTCCCGACCATCGCCGCTCTGCGGCGACCATCCCCACGAGCGCGGCGAGCCACGCCACCCAGAGCCAGCTCAACGGCGAGTCCCCCCGTCCCTCGACGCCAGGAGGTCTCCGGGCGCAGGTCGCGTGGGGCTCCTCGCCGGAGTCGCGCGGGCGACTCCGGTGGGGTGCCGGCCCCGGAGGGGGTGCGCGGGCGGCACGGGGCCCTCGGCCGGGACGAGACGCGCGGCCTGCACGGGGTGTCCGGCCGGCATGCGACGCTGCGAGCGACGTGCCCTGCTCCGCACGATCGCGACGCCTCCGGCGAGCCAGAGCGCGAGCAGACCGGCCCGAGCTCCGTGGAAACGGATCACCTCGTCCACGACGTCCGAAAGCGTCGGGAACGCGACGGCGCGCCCACCGTGGGCGAGCCCGAGCACCTCGAGTGCGAGCCCGATCGCTGCGAGCCCGACGAGTGGGAGCAGCGCCACGAGCCTGGCGGGCCGCGCGGGGCTGGCGACCCCGTGCCGCGCCCGCGCCCCACCCGTCCGCACGCCCTCCCTCAGCGCCGTCTCTCCCCCCTCCCCGCGACAGAGCACCACCCAGAGCACGCCCACCACAGGGAGCCCGACCACGGCGTAGGCGACGGGCTGGAAGGGAGCAGCCGCGCTCCCCCACCACGCGTACGCGCCGAGGGCAACCAGGACGACGAGCCAGCCGGCGGCCGGAAAGCTGACCGGTCCTCGCGAGATGCCGCTCGGAGCGTCTGCCACCAGGCCATCTTGGTCCTCATCGAGCCGGCGGAGCGAGCAGGCCGGGTCCGTTGCACGCACTGGGCGCGCCGACGGCGCTCTCGATGCAGCGGGATCCTCGGGTGAGCCCGAGCAGAGGTTTCCCTGATGTCGGAGCCGCGTCCAGGCGCCCCTGGGCTGCGAGTCCAGCTCCAGTGGGCTGTTCCGACTACGGAGACGGAGCTGAGTGCGCGAGTGCGCGGCGAGCCGCGCTCACGGCGCACCGCCCTCGAGCTCAGCGTACGTTCGCCTGGACTGGGGGAGTTCCTCGGTCGAGGTCGACACCTCTCCGGTCGTCAGACCGCGGAGGCTCGACCTACGGACAGGCGGGTGCGCTATCGCTCGAGCTCCTCCTGTGCGCGCCCGACGAGCTGGCGTGCCCAGCGAACCGCGTTGCTGGCGGCGGAGGCAGGGATGAGGGTCGCCCCGTAGTGGGCGGTGTCCTCCAGCCCGAGGAGGCGCTCGAGGCGGGTGCCGAGCTCTCGGCCGTCCGGAGTCGCAGTTCGGAGGAGGTCGGTCGCACCCCGATGGTCCTCCCCGCGGTGGTAACGGCCGAGGCGCACGCAGCAGATTGCGTCGGACGCTGCGATGCCGGCGAGAACGGCAAGGCCGGCGGTGACGTTCGTGAAGCTTGCGTGGCGCTCGTTCGCCACGAGCTCGGCAGCGTCGAGATAGGTGCGCGCCATGCGGAGGCGGCTCGCCGCCTCCGCCGACCCTCCCTTCGCGCTGCGGTCTGCCCTAGGCATGGACGAGGGGGCCGAGCGGGCGTGGTGTCCCGGCGACGACGATGCCGTGGTCGCGTATCTCCCGGTCCAGCGCCGGGTCACTCGTCGACAAGGTGAACCACTGCCACATGGAGAGTTCGATCGCGTGGAGGCTGTTGCCCGTCCAGCGCTGCACACTTCCGTGCAGCGCGTCGACCGAGGCATGCCAGGCTTGCGTGTCCGGGGGGGGAGCGGAAGGGGGAGCTGGGCCAGGGCCCGCCATCGCCGTGGCCAGGGCCGCCACGAACGCCATCCAGCCCGAGGTCCTCGCCTGAGGGCCGGCGTCACCCGGGAACTGCCTGTGGACCAGGAGGAGGTCGATGTCGCTCTCGGGGCCACCGTCGCCGCGTGCGGCTGAGCCGAAGACGGCTGCGTGCACGGGTCGCTCGGTCCATCCAGCCAACGTCTCTCGCAGTCGCTGCCAGAGCTGGAGGCGGAGGTCTGCGAGGAGGATGGCAGCGGGTGCGGCGACGTGGTCGCGGTTCAGCTCGTGCACGAGGTTCCTGCCCATCTGGGTCGCGGTGACGATGCCCTGTTCCACGAGGCGGGCGACACTCCGCCGGATCCCGATCTCCGAGCCCCGCGCCGCCTGTTGGGCGATCTCGCCCACCGTGAGCGGATGTCCAGCTCTCCCCAGCACCGCAAGCACTGGTCCATCGAGGGTCGGGGTTACCGCCCGGGTTGGGTCGCTCAGGTCCACTAGCGAATACTAGAGTCATCTATCTGATACGATCAAGGGGAATACAATGAGATAGGATTGGATGCTTGGCGCTACGGCGTGGGCGAGGCCTGCCAGTCCGTGAACGGGCGTTGCGCCCCGGGGAGAACCCGGGGGCCCCTTGCCCTCTCAGCGCCTCGTACCCAACCCGCGAGGGCCTCCACTGGTCACCCGAGTGAGCCGGTCGAGCAGTACTTCGGGTGGGCGGTTGTCGCGGGAGGCGACGAACAGGA
>JAJYWE010000117.1 GCA_021791675.1 Actinomycetes bacterium
CTAGCACGTCGCCCCGACGCGGGCCCCCTCCACGCTGCGAGCGGGCGTGCCAGGGCGTCGGGCTCCCTGTGTCCCACCTCTCGGTGCCTGCCGGCGCCATCCGCTAGCGTCCGGGAAATGCGAGACGATGCGAGCACTGGAGCCTTTCGTTCCGAGGTCCGTGCCTTCCTCGCCGACCGGGTGCCGGCTGGGTGGGCCGGGCTCGGCACCCTCGACCCGGCGGGACGTAGCGAGTTCGTCCACTGGTGGCGTACGCAGCTCTACGAGGCGAGACTGCTCGCACCCGAGTGGCCGACGGCCCACGGGGGGCGTGGGGCGAGCGCGCTCGAGGCGGTCGCCCTTGCGGAGGAGCTCGCCAGACTCGGCCTCCCGCACGGCGCGCCCAACGACGCGTTCGGGATCCACATGCTCGGGAACACCCTCCTTGCGTGGGGGACGGAGCAGCAGCAGCAGCACTTCCTTCCCCGCATCCTCTCGGGTGAGGACCGATGGTGCCAGGGCTACTCCGAGCCCGATGCGGGATCCGACCTCGCCAGCCTCTCGTGTCGCGCCTTGCGGGACGGCGATGAGTGGGTCATCGACGGCCAGAAGATCTGGACGTCGGCCGCCCACCTGGCCAACTGGATCTTCGTGCTCTGCCGTACCGACCCCAGCGTGCCCCGCCATCGCGGCATCTCGTTCCTCCTGTGCCCGTTGGACCAGCCCGGGATCGAAGTCCGACCGATCCGGATGATGACCGGCCAGTCGGAGTTCAACGAGGTGTTCTTCACCGGCGCCCGTACGGCCGCTGCGCACACCGTGGGTGGTGCCCACAACGGTTGGGCCGTGGCGATGACGTTGCTCGGCTTCGAGCGTGGCGCCGCCGCGGCGACGCAGCCGATCGAGTTCCGGGCCGAGCTGGATCGCCTGATTGCCCTGGCACGAGAGCGGGGGCGGATCGAGGATCCCCTGGTGCGCGACCGGCTCGCGTGGTGCTACGCGCGCGTCGAGCAGATGCGGTTCCTCGGTCAGCGGACGATCGCACGGCTGGCAGCTGGAGCCGCGCCGGGGCCTGGCGATGCCTCGGTGTCCAAGCTCGTGTGGAGCGAGTACCACCAGGTCGTCACCGCTCTCGCGGTCGACCTGCTCGGCCTCGAGACACTCGTGCCCTCCGGGCGCCCACCGGCGGGCGCCTTCCGCACCGACGACCTCGGGGCGCCGAACACCTCCGCCTCGTGGGTCGGCACGTTCCTGAACGCACGTGCGGGCACCGTCTACGCAGGAACGTCGCAGATCCAGCGGAACATCATCGCCGAGCTGGCGCTCGGCCTGCCCAAGGAGCCTCGCGGCACCGGGGAGCTGTGACCCCGAGCACCCTGATGCGCCGATCGCGAGCTCGCGCGAGGGCGCTCCGGCGGGGCCACCGCCCTTTCTCGCTCGCTCCGGTGGTCTCTGCCTCCCTCCTCCTCGGGGCGCGCCAAAACGCACGAACCAGCGTCGCAATGCAGCATCCGGCTGGCTCATGCGTATTGGCACCGGACGGCCCCCGGGCCGCTACGGCGCTGTTGCTCCGGCAGAGCACGCAGCCGAGGGATGCATGCTCTGGTCGCGCGTCAGACGGAGAGGCGTTGTCCCGGGAAGATCAGGTTCGGGTTGGTCAGCCGATTCATCGACGCGAGCCGCCCGGCCGTGCTGTGGAAGTGCAGCGCGATCGACCAGAGGTCGTCTCCGGGCCGCACGACGTAGCGTGTTGCCGTCGTGCGGGGCCCGTGGCTGACCGCACGATGCGAGCTGGCCCGGGTCTTGACGTGATCCGCCTGCAGGGTCGCGCGGTGTTCCCTCGTCGTCGCGTGGTGCTCGGGGACGACGGCAACCGTCAGCACCTGTCCCACGTAGATGAGGTTGGGATTCGAGATGCCGTTCCAGCTCGCGAGCAGTCCGACGGAGGAGTGGAAGCGCTGGGCAATGGCACTCAGCGTGTCACCGCTCCGGACCGTGTAGTGCACCCGCTTGCCGGCCGGGATCCGAGCTCGTGTCACCGGCCGTACCGGGGCCGCCGCACGCTCCACGACAGCACGAGCTGGCGGTGGCGTAGGTGCGGGTGCCGGTGCGGGCGCTCCAGCCTGCACGAACTCGGTGAGATAGGCCCCGCAGACCGGCCACGGTTCGGCGCCTCGCTGCTCCCAGAGCCGGAGGGCCGCCTGGTCCTGAACGGAGGGCGGAGCACTGCTCGGGAGCCCGGAGTAGCCGAGCCCCCACCAGGTCTGGAGGTTGAACTGGTAGGCCCCGTAGAACCCGTTCCCGGTGTTGATGGCGTAGTCCCCACCCGACTCGCAGTTGCGAAGGGCTGCCCAGGCTGCTGGGCTCGGGACGATGGTCGCACCCCCGGCGGCGCCGCTCAGCGCACCGAGGGTCGTGATGCCGGCCGTGCCAATGGCGGATGCGGCCAGCAGGAAAAGCGATTGCTTGCGCACGTCGAACCTCCTTGGAGGGGGGCACCACGGGTGTGGCGCGCTCCAGGTATGGGTGGCGGCGGGCAACCGTCTGAGATGGCATGGTCTCCGGACGAGGCGATCTGCCTGGTCCAGGCGCGAAATGCCCACGAGAGAGTGCCGACGGAAACCCGAGTTCTGGGCGAAGGGCCGCTCCTTGTCGATCCTGCGGCAGCGCGCGGACGCACTGCGATATGACTGTTCGGGACTGCGTCGGCCCAGGACCGGACCCCCGCAGGGGAACTCGGACCGATGCGTCAATGATGAGGACCGGTCTCCGCTACCGGTCCCTAGGAACATAGCGGTCTGTCGTCTCGACGTCAACCAAAACCGACAGAAAGGTGTTCTAGCAGGACTTTCAGACCCGTGCCGACAGTGTGTCGCGGCGCAGAACAGCCGTCAGGGGTGCCTTCTCGAGCTGTCTCGTCTCGTGGGTGCGCGGCTTCGATGTCGTGTCGCGTGCGGCATCCAGGGGTGTGCCAGCGGTCTTCACCTCTGGGCACATGGTCGAGAGCAGGGTGAACGTGGGGGGATGGGGAGCGGGGCGCCGATCCGACGGGGGCAACGCGGCCGGGGTGTCCCGCAATGCTGCGACATCAAGAGACCGGAGCTGCCGGGGTCCAGGACCGGTGTCGTGCGACAGACCAGTTACGACGATGTCGTTTGTGCCCGGGATGTGCTGCGTGTGGTGGCTGGCGACCCGTCGTTGCAGACGGGGAGTCCGGCAAGGTGGAGGGCGGTACGCCAGCCATCGCCTCGGTCCCCGAGGCCGGTTCTGTGGGGGGCGTAGCCGCTCAGCTGGAGGGCGACGTGGTCGGCGGCGTGGACGTGGTCGGCGGCGTGGACGTGGTCGGCGAGGTCGTCGAGGTCAGGGGCGCGCGCGGTGAGGAGACGCCACCGAGCCGGTCGACTGCGACGTCCACCGAGACCAGGTAGCGCGCCGAGGCACCGGAAAGCCCTGCGGTGTCCACGAAACGTGCTCGCTGGAGCTGCCCGCCTTGTGCGAGCCAGACGGTCGCGGGGAAGTCGGGTCCTCCGAGCAGAGACATGAGGGAGGTGACGGAGGGGAGAAGCCCCGCCCCGAGCTGCCCGGCTGCCGCGCTCAGGTTCACCGTGCCCTCGTAGGCGCGCCCGGAGGTGCTGCTCGTGGAGGAGAGCGCGACCGTGTCGGGCTGCGCCCCGGCGAACTGCGCCGCGAGGGAGGGGAGCTGTGCCGCCAGCACCTCGAGGAGAACCTGGTCCTCGGGTGGGAGCAGGTCGACCGAGGTGGGCGTGAGCGGTTGCCAGGGCCTGGCGCTCCCCGCGGTCCCGCCGGTCGGGAGACGGAGATAGGAGGCTCTCCCCACGACGAGGAGGTCGACCGATCCCAGGTTGGCGACGGTGAGCGCGAGCTGCGCGCCGTCAGGAGCGACGGCGCCGGAACCGTCGAAGGTCCCTAGGTTCCCCCCATTGGCGGTCCCGTCGACGCGGATGTTCCCGCTGAGGGTGAAGGTGAACCCCCCGGCGCGTACCGTGGCGAGCGCCGCGGCGGCGACGACCTGCTCGGGGGTCGGCGGCGGAGCAGGAGCGGGCTCGGCTCCGCCTCCCCCTGGAGCCGAGCCAGGCCCGGCCGTGCCGCGCCCGGCGCCCGGACCGGCGGTTGGGAGCAGGCCAGAGCCAGCTGACAGGAGCGCCGCGGCGCCGGCCCGGGTGTAGGCAGTGATCCAGTCCTCGACGAGGCTCACGTAGCTGGGGGAGTGGTTGTAGGCCAAGATCGCCCGGGCCAAGCCGGTGGGCGTCGCGAGGTTGCCCCCGGCGTCGCAGAGGTAGACGCCCGCGGCGAGCGCCGCATCGTAGAAGTTCTGCGGGTTCGGGGTGCCGGACCCGACCGCGTCCTGGCCGTACTTCGCCCACGTAGAGGGAAGGAACTGCATGGGGCCGACCGCGTGCGCCCAGACCGGGTCGTGCTCGAGCACACCCCCATCGGTGGTGGGGATGGCCGGCGTCCCATCCTGGCCGTCGAGAGCGGGACCGATGATCGGAGGAACCAGTGTCCCGTCGGTGGTCACGCGGGCTGCGGCACCCCAGGTCAGCCCGTTGTCGGACTCGACCCGCCCGATGCCCGCCAGGTCTTCCCAGCCGAGATTGCAGCTCGGGTCACGCCCGGACAGGATCGAGGCCGCCTGCTCGTAGGCGGCGAGCGCGACGGAGGGTATGCCCCCGCTCAGCTGGACCGACTCCGTGACGCTCCCCGAACTGGAGACGTTCACGGGTGGTGCCGCAAATGCCGGCTGGCCTGCGGTGGCAGGCGTCGCCGCGCGTCCGGCCGTGCCGCTCGGCGCGTCGACCCGGCCGCGCTGCGCTCCGCCAGGGTCGACCGAGGTGGTCGGGGGCGGTATCCAGGCACCGACCCGACCAGTCGCGACCGGTCGGGCCGGGCTCGCGTCGAGGGCCGCGCCAACGGCGATCAGCAGGGCCGCTGCCGGAAGGAGGGCCCGCGGCGGACGGCGCATGGCGCCATCTTCGCACACCCCCGAGCAGGCGCCCCGATCCGCGGTCGTGGTGCGCCAGAGGTCGCCCTGCTCTGGGGATTCGGGTGGAGGCGAAGGGACTCGAACCCTCGGACCTCTTGACTGCCAGTC
>JAJYWE010000118.1 GCA_021791675.1 Actinomycetes bacterium
GGGTGCTGTCTGCGCTCTCCGCGCTGATCGGGATCTACGGCGTGCACACGGTGGACAACCTGACCCAGATCACCCTCGCCTCGAACACCGGGACCTTCCTCGTCTACGGGATGACGTGCCTGATCGCGGTCGTCGCATTCGCGAGCCGCCACGATCGTCACGTCGTGAAGCACCTCCTGCTCCCGGGCCTCGGCCTCGTGATGAACGTGGCCGAGCTCGCCGGCGTGGTCTATCTCTCCATCGCGGCGGGCGGCTCGAGCGCGAGCGACGCGGTGAAGGCCCTCCTGGTGGTGGTGCTCTGGGCTGCGCTCGGGGTCGTCTGGGTGTTCGTGAACCCCCACCGCCACCATGCCGCGAAGGTCACCGAGGAGCGCCGAGGCCGCGAGCGCCCGGTGGAGCCCTCCGGGGCGGTCGCGGGCTGAGCGCCTCGACCGTGCACCCATCGATACCGGCGGCACGTCGCTCAGCGCCGGGCGGTACCGCCGGCCACTCCCGCCGCCCGGGCCGCGGCGCCACGGAGGAAGAGCAACCCGACGCCACAGAACGCGATCGTCGGCACCAGCTTCCACCCTGCGTGGAGCGCCACCAACGAGATCACGCCCGCGCCGATCCAGGCGACGCCGACCAGGGCGAGGAAGACCGGAGGTGCGGGACGTCGCCCGACGGCGCCCACGTCCTCGACACGACGCGACTGCGCGGTCCCGGAAGGCCCGGCCGTCGCCCGCTCTGCGCTCCCCGAGGGTCGGCGGCGGCCCCCACCAGACTTCCGGCGGCGGCCTCGACTCGTCGGCATGGGGAGACGATAGGAGGCACGCACGGCCTCCTCCGCTGCCACTGGCGCTCGGGAGGCCGGCGCACAGCCGGCCACTCGGTCGGTGGCGAGCGGCGGTGAGCGGGAACGCCGTGCTGCCGTGAGTGGGAATGCCGTGCTGCCGTGAGTGGGAATGCCCCCATCGACGCCCACGCGGTGCTCGCCAAGCTGGCCTGGGCGATCCGCTCCGAGGCCGGACCGCTCCGGGAGCACAACGAGGACTGCGCGGGCGCGCACGCGCCCACGACACCAGACGACAGCTGGGATCGTGGGGCACTGTTCGTCGTGGCAGACGGCCTCGGCGGCCACGCGGCTGGCGAGGTCGCAAGCCGGATCGCGGTCGAAGCGGCGCTCGAGAGCTGGTCCACCGGCCCACCGCGACCACCCCTGGTCGCGGTGCGCGACGGCCTGCGGCGGGCCAACGCTGCCGTCCTGGACGCTGCGAGCGAACCGGCGCGTCGTGGCATGGGGACGACCTGCACTGCCCTCGCGCTGAGCGGACACGAGGGCGTCGTCGCACACGTGGGCGACTCACGGGCGTACCGGATCACCGGAGGTCAGATCGCCCAGCTCACCACCGACCACTCCCGCGTGCAGGAACTGGCCCGTCGCGGGCTGCTCCGCCAGGACCAGGTGCGCACCCATCCCGCTCGCAGCGTCCTGACCCGCTCGCTCGGCGCAGAGCCGGCCGTCGCCGTCGACGTGACCAAGGTCCCGATCGCCCTCGGGGACGTCTTCGTGCTCTGCACGGACGGCCTCTGGGATCTCGTCGACGAGACCGAGATGGTCGACGCGGCTGCCGGTGCGCCGCGAGAGCCGAGTGCCGCCAGGATCGCCAACCAGCTCGTCGACCTGGCGCTCGCGCGTGGGGCACCTGATAACGTCACCGCGGCCGTGGTCAAGGTGACCAGCGACCAGCCGCTCCCGGTCGCAGGCGGCCGCCGCTTGCGTTGGCGGGGGTGGCGATGAAGGCGGAGATGCCACGCTTCATCGTCGGCGAGTCGGTCGACCACTACGAGTTGCTGGCACTGCTCGGAGAGGGCGCGTACGCGGAGGCCTACGAGGCCCGGGACACGCGCTCCGGCGAGCTGGTCGTGCTCAAGCTGCCCAACCCGGCGCTGCTGTCCGAGCCCTCGCTCTTCCAGCGCTACCAGCGGGAGTGCGAGATCGCTCGGCGCCTCTCCCACCCGTACGTGCAGGGGGCGGTGGACGACGGGGCCGACCGGAGCGAGCCCTATCTCGTGCTCACCTACGTGTCCGGTCGGACGCTTCGCGAAGTGGTCGACGTCGACCAGCCGCTGCCTCTCGACCGGGCGCTCCGCTACGCAGACCAGCTCGCCCAGGCATTGGCCTACCTCCACGCGAACGGCGTCGTCCACCGCGACCTGAAGCCGGAGAACGTCCTCGTCGACGCCGACGACAACGTCCGGGTCGGCGACTTCGGCACCGCGCTCCTCGCCGGCGCCCGCCGCCTCACCTGGCGACACCTCTCGGAGAACCTCGGCACCCCCGACTACATGAGCCCCGAGCAGGTCCAGGGCGAGCGGGGAGACCAGCGCAGCGACGTCTACGCCTGGGGAGCGGTCGTCTACGAGCTGGTCACCGGTCGACCCCCGTTCACCGGCGACAACTGGATGGCCGTGATGGCAGCGCACCTGGCCAAGGCCCCGGCACCGATGCGCACGCTCCGCCCCGAGGCACCACCCGGGCTCGAGGCAATCGTGCTCCACGCGCTCCGGCGCCTGCCCGAGCACCGCTACGCCAGCGCCGACGAGATCCTCGCGGACCTTGCCCGCCTCGACGAGCTGGGGCCGGCGAGCTACGACCTCTCGCCTGAGCCTGCGCTCGGGGGGCTGGCGGCCGCCGAGTCGGCGGCTCGCCTCTGGAAGCTCGTCGCCGTGATTGCGGTGGGCTTCCTCGTCTTCGCCGCAGCCGTCGTCGTCGTCGCCGTGGCGCTGCGCTGAAGGGGCTCGGCAGCCGTCCGCACGCTCGTGTCGCCCGCACGCTGCTGCCCCGCACCAGGCACGCGGCGCACGTCGAGGGTGTGGTTGGTCGTGATGGTCACTGCGGGATGTTCCTCCCCGGCCTCGCAGCGAAACGAATCAGCGGTGACCCCCCACCATTCCCCGTGCCGGCCTTCCCGCCAGGCGCAGGTACTCCTCGATGGGCGTTGACATGGGGAGTTTCGGACCCGTGGCCGACGCGGTCTGGAACTTCCGTTCGGGCTTCTCCGGGGCGGGCGTGGCCGAGGTGGGTGACAGCCGGGCAACGAAGAATCTGGTCGGGACCGGGACGCCAGAAACCGTGGCGGCTTGCATCCATTTCCCGTAGGTTGCCGTCGGATCGACCTCCTCGAGGGACTTCACCTCGAAGACTGAGCCGGGCATGATGACGACCTCGGATTCGCCCTTGATCATGGCGATGTTCGAAATGTCGACGCCCCCACTGTCGGTAAATATGGAGAGGATCGCCACACTCTGCTCGGCGCGAGGCTTCGTCCCCGAACCGGATCCGAAGACGAAGTCGAGCGCGACCTCCTTGTCGAACGTCGAGCTGGTCAGCGTGGTGAAGCTGGTCTTCTTCCCTTGCTGGAACTTGTCCGCGAACTGCTCGGGCGTCAGACGGGCGCCGCGATAGGTCTCGCCCTTGAAGCGCTCCATCTTGTCCAGGCCCTGCAGAGCAACAGCGGTATGGAGGCTGCCTTCCTCCATCATGGTCCTGTTGCCCCGCTCCCCGGTCATGTTCGCAAAGCGCTCCTTGCCCTTGAGTCGATCCTTCTGTGCGCCCAGCCACGACTGGCTGTTGGCCGTCGCAGGATTGATGTACGTGAAGTCGCCCGCCGAGAAGATCGAGATGGCACTGATCTCGGCGCCAGTGAGTCCGTACTTGGCTTTCTCCTCCTCGATCCGCTGGCGGCGATTCCGGTCCGATCCGACGTCCCAGTTGGTGGCCCCCGCCTTGCCTGTCGCGCTCAGGGCGGCGAGAGCGAACTCTTGGTCGGGTCGGCGTCGGCGGTTCGCTGCCAACCCGGCTTGCGGGGTCCGGGGGCGGCCTTCGGGAAAGGCACGCTCTCAGGGGTCGAGTTCTCGATGTCGCGCTCGTAGACCTGCTGGGCCTGCGCCCGGGAGACGACCCTCCGCTCATCGGCAACGTCGCCAAGCAGCCGGTCGACGATCGGGCGTCGCGCTTTGTCCTGGGGATTCTCCTCGAGGAAGCGGGTGCAGAGGGCATCGAGGATGGCCAGCCGTCGTGCCTGGAGCTCCGGATCGGAGGTGCCCTTCTTTTGAGCGGCGCGGTACTCGTCGAGGGCTCCCCGAATGGCCGAGAAGGTCTTCGTGCGATCGCTGGCCCTGCCGAGGCGACCCTTGACCAGGTCCCCAGCGCTGATGAACTTGTCGAGATCAGAGGGCTTGGTCCTCAGGGCGCGCTGCAGGACGAGCGGCCGGGGCCCGAGCATCCCCGCCACCGCACGGTTCCCGGCAGTGCGCTGGAGGACGATCGCGCCATGGTGGAGACCCCTCGCCGGGGCCAACGGCATCGCGACAGGCGGACGCTGGATGGAGGAAACGTCTGAGCGGCCCTGCGCCCTTCGGGCTTCGGTCATCGGGGACCTCTCCTTCGACGGGCGCCAAGACCACTGCTCGTGGTCCAGCTGTCGCACGTTACCACCTCAGGTCTTGCGCCTGCGGCCGCTCGCCCGGCACCTTGGCGCCGTGGGAGATCACGGCCGGGGGGTTCCCGGAGAGGCGTCTTGCCGTCGACGCGCAAGTGGAGGATCGCCGCGGCGCCGCGGCCGGTCGCTTCCGGCCCGCGTCGGCACCCGCGCCAACCAGACGGGGAGCGAGACCCCGGTGCCAGGGCTCGCGGATCCCCCGCAGCCGCTGCGCCTGCTCGAGGCCTTCTCCCGGCGCAGCGCAGGACGAACGGCAACTCGTCGAGCCGCTCTCGGGGCTAGCGTGGCCGCATGCTCGATCCCACGATCAAGGCCCTCGCGCAGGCCAAGAACTTCGCGACCCTCACCACCCTCTCGCCCACGGGCCAGCCGGAGACCTCCGTGATGTGGGTCGGGGCAGACGACGAGCACGTGCTCATCAACACCGAGACCCACCGACGGAAGTTCGCCAACGTGTCTCGGGACCCGCGCGTCTCGGTCGCGATCTGGGACTTGGAGAACCCGTACCACTACGCAGAGGTGCGGGGCACGGTGGTCGAGACGGTGACCGGCCCCGAGGCCCGTGCCCACATCGACGAGCTCTCGGAGAAGT
>JAJYWE010000119.1 GCA_021791675.1 Actinomycetes bacterium
GCACGTTGACGCGGATCTCCTCCTTCACCACCGCCACCTGGTTGTCGAGGTTCTCCTGGGTGAGTGCGAGGCGGGCCATGCGGTCGGCCTCGAGCCAGAGCGTGAGCTCGAGGGCCGGCGCCGGGACGACCTGGTAGTAGGCGGTGAGGTCGGGGCGGGTGTGCCCGTTCATCACCCCGCCGGCGGACTGGACGAGGCGGGGGTGCTCGGCCTTGCCCACGTGCTCGGACCCCTGGAACATCAGGTGCTCGAACAGGTGTGCGAAACCAGTCCTCCCCTCGGGCTCTGAGCGGAAGCCCACGTCGTAGACGACGGCCACCCCCACCAAGGGCGAGGCGTGGTCCGGGGCGACGAGGACCGTGAGGCCGTTGTCGAGCCGGCGGCGGAGGAGCTCGAGCTGGGAGGTGGCGGGCACGCTGCGAGAGGCTACCCGCGGCGGCCGCCTTGCATCGGCGCTCCCGCTCCTGGGGAGGGCCTGACAGTGCTCGACCGCCGGTCCGCCGGGACCCTCGGCGAGGCGCCCGGCGAGGGGCCGCTCGGGCGACCCGGCGTGGCGGGAACCCGAGCCTGGGCTCGGTCTGCTCAGCCCCCGGCGAGGGGCCGCTCGGGCGACCCGGCGTGGCGGGAACCCGAGCCTGGGCTCGGTCTGCTCAGCCCCCGGCGGTCTCCCGGGCCTCCGGTGGCTGCCTGGACGCGCGCGCTCGGTGAGCCGTGTCGCGCCCGGCGACACGGGCGGCGTCGAAGGCGGCGGCCCCGGCCCGCCAGGCCCGGTCGGGGTCCGACCCGTCGAGGAAGCGCCGGTCGAGCTCGAGGATCATGGTGCCGTGCGCGAACGACCACAGCGCTTGCGCCAGGTACGGCTCGTGCACTGCGAGGAAGAACGGCTCACCTGCCCACGCCTCGAGCCCGGGGAGCAGCCGGGCGCGAGGAAAGCTCCCTGCGGTGACCAGGCGGTACAGCTCGGGGTGGGCGAGCCCGGTCGCGCGGTAGGCACCGAGCACGGCGGGCACCGGATCCTCCGGCGAGCGAGCGACGGCCGCATGGAGCGCCACTCCCATCTCGTCGAGGCCGGTCTCTGCCAGCGCCACCTCGAGGTCCGCTCGCCCGTCGAGGTGCTTGTACAGCGACGCTGCCCGGATGCCGAGCCCGTCGCCGAGCCGGCGCATTGTGAGCCCGTCTCGCCCGAGCGCCTCGAGCAGCGACCGCGCCGTGGCGATGATCTCGCGGGCGCGGGGGGTGCGCTTGCGAGGTGTCGGTCGGGGTGAGGGGCGGGGTGAGCCGACGGTCACCATGCCGGGTGGAGGAGGAAGACGGGGTGGTTGGGTCCGACAGCCCTGAGCTCGTCGTCGGAGGAGCCGGCCGAGACGCCGTCGAAGAACACGCCCACCTCTGCTCTCCACCGTCGGAGGTAGGCACGCAGCACGGGGGGTTTCTCGTCGTCGCCGAGCTCGGTCGCCACCCAGTGCTCGCGGGTGCGGCCGAGGAGCAGGTCCAGCCGGCCGTCGGCGGCCCGGACGTTGCGGACCCACTGGCCGGTGCCCCGCGCCGAGACGAGGTAGAGCTGGCCGCCCAAGGACAGCAGGTTCACCGGGACGCGCTGCGGTTGGCCGGAGCTGCGCCCGGTCACCTCGAGGATCCTGCTCCCCCAGACGCTCACCCCGGAGCGGGTGAGCGCGACGACTGCCTGGTTGAGGACGTGCTGGGTGAACCAGCCGGGCTTCCGGTACCGCAGGGGACTCCGCTGGCTCATCGCGCTCCTCCTGGATCGACGGCGAACGAGGCTAGGCTAACACTGTTAGCCGCTCAGCGTAGGGAAGCGCGCGCACCCCGTCAACCGGGCGAGAGCGGGGCAAGCTCCTGGTGCCGTCGGCGTGGCGGGCTCGGCTGCGCGGGCCTGGGCGACGACCCGGGGGACGGGGCTCGGCCCCGTGCTCCCGAGTCATGCCGGGCGGGTCACGCCACCCCCTCGCCCGAACAGTTGGAGCGCCTCGCACAGGGGCGAGTGGGTTTGTCAACCTCAGTTGGCCCCACCGTGCTCACGAGTTCTGGCCCCGGCGGTCGTTGACCCGAACGAGCCCTGCGAGCGTCGAGTTCTGGTCGTGCGGAGCCGGTAGGAGTCCGTACCGGTCTCGATGATGTGTGCGTGGAAGGTGACGCGATCGACGATGGCCGCGACGAGACGTGGGTCGCCGATCACGCTCCCCCACTCCGAGAAGGGCAGGTTCGAGGCCAGGGCGACACTCGCTCGCTCTTCGCGCTCGGTCAGGATCTGGAAGAGCAGCTCCGAGCCCTTCGTGTCGAGCTGCACGTAGCCGAGTTCGTCCAAGCAGAGGAGGTCGACTCGGCTGTAACGGGCGACGAGGCGCGACAGCCTGCGTTCGTCGGCTGCCTCGACGAGCTCGTTGACGAGCTGGGCTGCTGTGACGTAGCGGACGCGCTTGCCCAGCTCGCAGGCCGCGATCCCGGTCCTGATCAACAGATGCGACTTCCCCGTGCCGGAGTCGCCGAGCAGGACCACAGGCTCCCCGGCGGCCAAGAACGAGCAGTTGGCGAGGAGCGAGAGGGTCGCCGGCGTGATCGAGGGCGCCGCATCGACGTCGAAGTCCGCAAGCCGCTTCGTCCGGGGAAAGCGCGCGTCGGCGACGCGGCGATGGCGGCGGTGTTCGGCCCGCTCCTCGACCTCGGCCGAGAGCACGTCGGCCAGGTAGGCGAGATGGGAGCCCTGGGCCCGCTCGGCCCGCTTCGCGAGCCCTTCGGCCTCTCGTCGGATCACCGGGGTCCGCAGTTCTCGTGTGGCCGCTCCGATGGCGGCGAGGGCGGCTTCGTCGGTCATGGTCATCGCTCGTTCCCTTTCAGCAGCTGGTCGTAGCCCCGAAGGCTCGGAGCCGGGCGGTCGTAGCGCCGTAGCGCCCCTTCGATGGCGACGACCGGGTCCGTCGCCTCACCGAGGTGACGCCGGGCTTCGACGGCGACCACTGCCGCGTCGACCGAGCCGACACGGAGGGCAGCCTCGATCCCGGCGGTGACGGCATGATGGGGGAGGTTCCGGTGGACGAGCAGCACCTCGACCATGGCCTTCGTGCCCGCCGCGTCGCCGAGGCGCCGCCGTGTTCGCATAGAAGGCGTCGTGGTGGATCGTGAAGCGTCCGGAGGTTCTCGCCTGCGCAAGGGCGGTCGATCCCGGCATCGCACCGGGCTTGATCTGGAACGCCTCGAGGTAGTGGTCGAGGGAGAGGACATCCCGCCCCCTGCCGACCGCCCGCTCGTGGGAGGCGACGAGCTTCGCGCCGTCGAAGAGCTCGACGGTCTCGGCACCGAGGAGGACGGTCACCTTCCTCCCGGCGAGTCGGACCGGGACCGAGTAGCGGCACTGGCGAACGCAGACCCGTGCCTTCGGGTCCACCCGGTTCTCCGAGCGGAGCCGCACATCGAAGGGCTCTCGGGGGAGCGCCCGCAACTCGGGTCGCTCGATGGCGAAGTGCTCGCCGACGCTCACCGAGCGCCCGAAGACGTGGCGGTGATCGTCGGCCACGTCACCCGCATCGCAGAGCTCGTTCAGCTCCGCGAGGGAGTCGACCCGGGGCATCGGGACGAGGCGCCGTCGCCGGAAGCGTCCCACCTCGCCTTCCACGCCGCCCTTCTCGTGCGCGCCCTGCACACCGGGGATGCAGAAGAACGAGTCGAAGCCGTAGTGCGAGCGCAGCGCCACGAACCGCTCGCTCTCGGTGCGGTTCCGTCCCTTCAGGACCTTGGTGACCGCAGAGGTCAGGTTGTCGTACCTGATGAGCTCGGGGAGACCTCCGAAGGCCTCGGCGGCCCTGACGTGACCGTCGAGGAAGGCCTCCTGGCACTCATGCAGGTAGACGCGGTGGAAGCCCTTCCCCGACGCGGCTCGGACGCATCACGAACATCTTCCCGACGACGGGAAGGCCGCGGAGGGAGAAGCTGACGTCACCGAAGTCGACCTCGGCTGTTGCGCCGAGCGGGTGGTGCTGGGGGACGGTCACCTCGCGAAGCGGCACGCCCACGGACTGCTTTCGCTGCGCCACGTAGCGCCGCACGGTCGACTCGCCGACGTCGGCGTCGTAGTCCTCTCTCAGGCGCTGGTAGATCCGTCGGGCCGTGTGGCGCTGCTTCCGCGGCGCCTGCTTGTCCTCCTCGATCCAGCGATCGATCGTCGCCTTCCACGGCTCGAGCGCCGGTGAGCTCCGTGGCGGCGGAGCCTTGCGCTCGGGCGGGAGCGCCGACGCGAGCGCCTGGCGCACGGTCCGTCGATGCGTGCCATAGCGCTTCGCCAGCTCCCGGATCGAGAGCCCCTCACGCTCATGTGACTTGCGGATCTTCTCGAACAGTTCCACTCGTGACCTCGCCATGCCCCACGATCAGGGTCAGGGCGGTCGAAGTGGTGGATCCCTGGGAAGGCCCCAGGGTGGGGCCAGATCCGGTGAGCACGACCGCCCGAAGTGGGGCCAAAACAGGTGAGCACACCCAGGCGAGGGCGCCCGCCCGCTCCGCCGCGTCGATCGCCTGCCTGGCCAGGGGACCTCCGGTCCCGTTCGACGGCATGGCGAGGAGGCTCGGATCGGGGTGGGATGTCAGGATCGTGCCTCGCGGCCCGAGGGCGCAGGCCGGCAACCGGGGACGTCCGCGCCGTGCTCCTGCTCGGTGGGGACACGACGCAGCTCGGAAGTCGTTGGTATCCGGCCAACCTGGCGGAGCCCGAGTGACGGCTGAGCGTCCTCGCCGGACAGAGGAACTGGAGCGTCGTGCGGTGGCCAACGCAGATCGCCCTCCCGGCGGGGGACGAGACATGAGCGATGGCGAGATACGAGAGAGCAACTCGTGGCCTGTGCCTGAAGGTAGCCGCGAAGAGGGCAGGCTTCAGGGATGGCGACCACTCCGCAGGCCCCGTCCACACGCCGTCGAGGACGGCCCAAAGCCGAGCTGGCCCTGACC
>JAJYWE010000042.1:0-2155 GCA_021791675.1 Actinomycetes bacterium
GGCGTCGGCCGGCGGGGGAGCTGCCTCGGGTGGCGGGCTCGGTGGGGCGCCGTGGGACGGGGGTCGCCGCGGTGGGGCACTCCGTCGTGGTGGCCCCGGTGGGGGTGGCATCGCGATCCCGAGCAGCGCCGCCAGGGCGGGAACCCGGCCCGAGAGTCGCTTCGCGTGCTCGACCGTGGCCGGATCGGCCCCGGTCGGGAGCCCGACCGGATGGACGGAGCGGCGGAGCGGGGACTCCGCGACGGCATCGAGGAGGGCGAGCCAACGCTCGGCGGAGACGTCGGGGCTCAGGCCGGCGCCGGCTGCCTCGGAGAGCGTGAGGGCCACGTCCGCCGGCAGGCGTGTGGTCGGGTCCGGCGGCTGGGTGGCGGCGCGGAGGGCACGGACGAGCCGCCCCTCGGCGAGGTGCGTCCTGAGGTCGGCGAGCCACTGCTCCCGGCGGGCCGCAGCGCGGGCCTCGTGTGCCTCTCGGAGGGTGGCGGCGAGCGCGCGGCTGGCGTCGTCGCGGGCGTCGCTCGAGGACGCGAGGAGGGAACGCAGGTCCCGCGGTGCGACGTCGGGCAGCGCGGCGACCGCGGCCTCCGCACGGTCGCGCCAGCTAGCGGCCTTGACCTTCGGGAGCAGGGTCTCCGCGATCGCGAGCACGGGCTCTTCCGGGACCGGGAGCCCGTTCCCGGCGGCTGCCTCGGCGTTCTGGGCAGCGAGGGCCGCACGCACGGCTGGCAGCCCGCCTCGGAAGAGCTGCTCGCCGATCGGCCGCTGTTCCGGTGGGAGCTCGGCCAGGAGCGCGTTCCGATGGACGTTCCGCACGACGAGGCGGCGCGTCTGGCGGTCGCTCCCCCTGCCACCGGTCGAGGGCCGCCCGTCCTGTGCTCGGCCGTCCGCTGGGTCGCCCGGTCGGCCGGGGCTCCGCCGGTCACCGGGCCGGGCCGCGCGATCACCCTGACCGCGCTCCCGGCCACCCGGGTGGTCGCTGCGACGGCGGTCCGGAGCCGACCCCTCGGCAGCTCGCAGCGCGGTGTCCGGTGCGTCTCCGCTGGCGGCGCGACTCCGGTCGGGCCGGGACGAGCCGCCGTCTCGTGAGGGTCTTGTTGCGTCACGCTCCCGTGGGCCGCCGGCCGGCCGTTCCCCTCGGGCTCGGGGACCGCGCTCTCGGGCGCCGTCGGCGCCGCCACCCGGACGGTCCCGACGGGGGGGGCGCGAACCGGAACGCTCGTCACCGTCCCGTCGCCGACTACCTCCGGGCCGGTCCCCCCGCCTCCCCACGAGCGAGGTCGTCACCGGCTCGTGCTCGCGTTGGGGTCCGAGCACCTCGAGGCGTGGCACTTCTGGCTTGGGCTGGCGGGAGGGGAGGACGGCGACCACGGTGACCCCGTCGAGGTCGAAGTCGGCCTCGACGCGCAGCACGGCACCGACGGCGGCTCCCGCCGGCGCGAGGTCGGCGGCGAGGACGCCCCGGGGTTCCTTCGCACCAGCGGCGCGCCACGTCCACGTGCCGTCCGAGCGGGCGCTCGTCAGCTCCACATCGATCCGCCGGGACATCGCCCATGACGCTACCGCTGCGCCAGCTGGTCGGCGGCAGGTGCGCGGAGCCGCGGTGCCAACTGGTCGGCGACAGGAGGGCAGTGCCCTTGCACCAGCTGCGCGGCGGCAGGTGAGCCGTGCGCCTGCGTCGGCTGCTCGGCGGCAGGCGCGCGTAGGCTCGGGTCATGTCGCAACCCGCTCCCGTTCACGCGCGCCTCGGGCGCCTCGCCGAGCTGGTCGGCACGTGGGAGGGAGACGGACAGGGGCTCTGGACGGCTGCCGAGCCGTTTCGCTACCACGAGCTCGCCACCATCTCCTCGGACGGGCGGCCCTTCCTCGCGTACCGCCAGCGCAGCACGGCCCTTGCGGACGGCGCACCCCGCCACGGCGAAGCGGGCTGGTTTCGCCCGGGAGCTGAGGACGGGGGAGCGGAGCTCGTGCTCGCGCAACCGACGGGCATCGTCGAGGTCCACCGGGGTCGCTGGGAGGGGGACACGCTGGTGCTCCGTGCCACGCTGGTCGGGCGCACCGAGACCGCGCTCAGCGTGACGGGCGTGGAACGCCGCCTCCACGTCGAGGGCGACCGGCTCAGCTACCTCCTCCGGATCGCCATGAACGACGAGGAGCTCGC
>JAJYWE010000042.1:2255-25538 GCA_021791675.1 Actinomycetes bacterium
TCCGTGCCACGCTGGTCGGGCGCACCGAGACCGCGCTCAGCGTGACGGGCGTGGAACGCCGCCTCCACGTCGAGGGCGACCGGCTCAGCTACCTCCTCCGGATCGCCATGAACGACGAGGAGCTCGCCGACCACCTCGCTGCGGAGCTGCACCGGGTGACCGAGGCGTCCGACATCGCCTGAGCACGCCTTAGGCGGGCCTGGCGGCATCCGCACCCGAGCACCTCGCTCCGGCTCGGCCGTGCCATCACCCGGCCGCACGTCACTCCGGCCCGGTCGTGTCGTCGCCTTCGCACACCTCGCTCCGGGCAGAGCGCCGGACTCGATGCAGTTTGACAAGGCCCACCCGGTCGGCGACGATGACCTCGCCTCCGCCCGGAGGCGCGCCCCGACCGGTTGACGGCTGGGGTGGACACCAGAGGTGGAGGGAGGGGCCGCTGTGCAGGCAGACGTGAAGGGAACGACGCTCCCGGTGCTCGAGGTCGCGCTGGATCCCGGGGAGTCGCTGGTCTCGGTGCACGGCGAGCTCTCCTGGATGTCGCCGAACCTCGAGATGAAGCAGGGAACGGGTGGGCACGGGCTGTTCGGCGGCCTCAAGCGCATGGCAGGCGGTGGCGGGCTCTTCCTCACGACCTACGCGGCGACGAACGGCCCTGCGACGGTCGCGTTCGCAGCGAAACTCCCGGGGCGGATCTTCCCCGTGGAGATCGCGCAGGGCCAGGGCTACCTCACCCACCGGGACGGCTTCCTCTGCGGCACGCCGGGGATCACGCCGACGGTGGGCTTCCAGCAGAGCTTCCGCGCCGGGGTCTTCGGCGGGGACGGCTTCGTCCTCCAGCGCCTCGAAGGCCAGGGAACCGCCTGGATCGAGCTCGCCGGTGAGGTGGTCACCTACGACCTCGGTCCCGGACAGGGGATCCTCGTCCACCCCGGCCACATCGGGCTCTTCGAGGACCGCGTGGGCTTCCAGATGTCGCAGGTGCACGGCATCGCCAACAAGCTCTTCGGTGGCGACGGGTTCTGGCTGGTCGCGTTGACCGGTCCGGGCAAGGTCTGGCTCCAGACGATGCCCCTCCCGGTGCT
The DNA here is from genome assembly GCA_021791675.1 of Actinomycetes bacterium. Taxonomy (GTDB): domain Bacteria; phylum Actinomycetota; class Acidimicrobiia; order Acidimicrobiales; family JAKAOS01; genus JAJYWE01. The sequence goes on from JAJYWE010000042.1 coordinate 3,338, forward strand.
GGCGCACGCGCTGGCGCCCTACCTCGGTGGTGGCTCCGCACCGGCGAACGCCGGCGCGGCTGGTGTCCTCGGTGGGATGCTCGGCGGGGGGCTCGGCAAGAGCGTCTGAGCGCAGCCGCTCCTCGCGGGTCGAGTCGGGGGCGAGAGGCCGGGCGCCGGACTTCGAAGGGGCGGTTGGCAACGGCGCGGGCCTACGGCCCGGACGGGCTGTTCAGCTGCGGGAGCGGGCCACGAGCGTCGAGCGCTGGGCGAGGACTGCGGCGGCGACGCTGCTTCCCGCTGCGCCGACCACGGCGAGCCTTCCGAGGCGAGGAAGGCTCGACCAGTGCGCGACGGTTGCCGTGACGTCGACGGCGTCGGCGAGGCCGCCCAGGAGGATCCATCCCCGGGCCGGCCGGCCCGTGGCGAGCGCGGCCAACGCACCGAGGCCGAGCGCGAGGTCGCGCCCGCCGAGCGCGCGGGCGAGGAGTCGTGGCGCATCCTCCTCGGCGGCGACCCGGCCGACCCACGGGCGGAGGGGCAGCGAGGGCGCCGCGATCGCGACGACCCCGAGCGCGGCGCGGGCGGCCGCTGTCGAGAGGGCGAGCGCCGTGGCGCCACGCGGGGTTCGGAGGGCCGAGAGGACAGCGCGCGCGGACATGCTCGTACGGTACCGAGAAGCTGCGACGAGATGGCCCGGGAGCGGCTGGCGTCCGCCTTTCCCTTCCGCCACGCTGCGGACGCCGGTAGGTTCTCGGCGTGGACGACGACCCCTCTCGGACCGATCCGGCGCGGGCGGACGGACCCCACGAGACCGGCCTCGCGCAGCCGCACGACGGAGCCGAGGCCGACCCTCCGAGCGCGAAAGACGTCCCGCAAACCGGCCCTGCGAGCGCGCCCGGCAGGGCACGGGAGGACGGAGCGCCCGGCGGGCGGAGCTCGCTCATACCCCCGCCCCCGGCGGTCTCCAGCTACACGGACCGGGCAGCCGCTGAGGCGTCGACCGCCCGTGCGCTGGAGGCGAACCGGGCAGAGCTGGAGCGCTGGCTCGCGAGCTCCTCGGGGCGACTGGCCGTCGGCTGGAAGGCGGACACCGAGGTCGGGCACGCGATCCTGAACGAGGGCCCCCCGAGGCCGGTCGTCCCGGCGCGAGATGTCGTGGTGGTGCTCTCGCGCTCGTCGGAGTCCGCCCTCGGCTACTTCGTGCTCACCTCCTATCCCGACTGGGCACCGCCTGGACCGAGTGCTCCGACGGTGCGCACGCGTTACCCCACGCTCTGGCAGCTCTTCGGCGCGTGGTTCAACCAGGACTGGGACACCGACGTCGGCGCGTGGGGGGACTGGCCGGATGTCGTGGACGCCTTCGTGGCCGCAGAGGGCGAGGAACGAGTGTCGCGCGCGGTGGCGGAGCTGGACGGTCTGCTGGCGGCGGTGGCGGACGGGGAGGAGCTCCGGCGGTCGGTCGCTCGGCTCGGCTCGTACTGCCTTCCCCCTGCGGAGCTGGTCCGGGGGTGGCTGGGGGCGCTCCGGCGGGAGCTGGCCCAGCGGTCGGGGGCGACGCCGGCGCGCTAGCCCGACGGGGTCAGGCGTTGCAGAACGGGCACTCGCTCGGGTCTGCCTCCGCAGCGGGCCGCGGGACCGGCCGGGTGGTCCGGTGGTCGCACGCGACGCAACCGTCGACCTCGGCTCGGGGTCTGGCCACCTCCGTCCCGCATGCCGAGCAGGGGATCCCGAGGAGCAGCTCGACCTGGCCCCAGCCCGGCGCACCGCAGGCGGGACAGCGACGGGCGACTCGCGTCGCGAGCCGGGCCGCAGCCGCTGCGATCACCACGCGCCGGGAGGGGCAGGCGTGTGCCCGGAGGTCGTTCTCCACCCGGGCTCGGCCGTCCGCCGCCACCGCTGCGCACGCGGCGACTGCGACCCGGAGCTCCTCGAGCGAGGCGATCCCCTTGTGGACGGGCGTGCGCGGGCCGGCGCTCGGTCGCACGATCAGCCGGTGCTCGGGGAAGCCCGACGCGGCGAGGAAGGGGTCGAGGTCCTGGCCGGGCTCCACGCTGAGCGAGCGCGCGACGACGTCCCAGCTCTCGGCCCGCTCCCAGATCACAAGGCCGGCCTCGTCGTCGACGAGGACCACGATCTCGTGGTCGGACTGGACGAGCGGGAGCGCGGGGTCGGGGCCGACGCTCCCCTCGGAGGCGAGGCCGAGCGTCGCCCCGGTGGCGGCGAGGCCGAGGCGGGCCTTGGCGACGGCGGTATCGAGGGGTGGACCGGGTCGGGGAACGTCGCCGGTGAAGGTGCCGAGCACGTCGGTGTCGACCGCGACCGCCTCGACCCGCATCCCGATCTCCCGTTCGAGGGGGGGTGCGACGAGGGGGAGCTTCTCGTGCTTGGTCGCGAGCACGGCCGTCCTGCCGGTGTAGGGATGCTCGGGGAGCGCCCAGGCGGGAGACCGAGCCGCAGCCGCGAGCGGGGCTCCCGGGCGGCCGAGCCGTGCGCTCGAAGCCGGTCGGCGACGCCGCCTCAGCACGTCAGGAGCGACGAGGGCCGACGGCGGCCTTTGGGTCCGCTCCGTCCAGCGCTGCCCGGCCGTCCCGGTCGGGCAGCTCGCTCTGGGATGGGCGGACGGCGCCGGTTCGCGAGGTGGCACGGGGCCGCCGTCGGGGCGCGTCCAGCCCGGCAACCAGTTCGAGCAGCTCTCCGATGCGATGGGGCTGCTCGACCGGGTGACGGAGCGGTCGGTCGCGGTTGATCTCGTAGTGGTTCCGCCGGCCGACCCGGGTTCGTGTCACGTACCCCTCGGCGACGAGGTCGGCGACGATGGCCTGTGCCGCCCGCTCGGTGATCCCGACCCGCGCGGCGATGTCCCGGCCCCGGATGCCCGGGTCTCCGGCGATGCAGACGAGGACGTGGCCGTGGTTCGTGAGGAACGTCCAGGTCGGCTGCTCGGGGGCCCCCCCGCTCTGGTCTGGCCCTCCCACGGTCCGGATGGTACCCCACGGTCGGGAGCCGAGTGCTGCCGCGAGCAGGGCCGGAGCCCGCCCGGCCGTGGCGGGTCGGTCCGAGGCCGCGGGCCGGTTGCGCGAGGGGGCGGTACACGCTGTATGATTCACGATATGGCGATCGTAGGTCATCTGGTTGTTGCGACATGCCTCCCCCATCGGGCGATCTCGTCCACGCCACGCGGGTGAGCGCACTCGTCGGGGCGGTCTCGGTTGCGGGATCGCTCTGCACACCGCTGCTCGGAGCGGCCCGATCGGCGCTCCGGGGTCCAGCCGGGGACGAACCCGAGCCCTGGGGGGCGCGCCTCGCGTGGGTGAGCGCGTTGCTCGCGGCCGTCTCGGTTGGCGTGGTCGTGCTCCAGGGTCGCTTCCTCGTCGGCATCCACGCGGGCGGTCGACCCGGAGGGGTGGTGCTCGGCCTGCTGGCCGATCCCCTCACGGTCACCCTGGTGCTGCTGGTCTGCGTCGTCGGGGCGCTCGTGCAGAGCTTCTCCCGCCGCTACCTGCGGGGTGACCCGGCGGCGAGCCGCTTCTCCGCTGCCGCCAGCCTGGTGGTCGCGGGCATGGTGCTCGTCTGTGCGTCCGCGACGCTCGCACTGCTCGTCGCAGGATGGGTCCTCGCCGGTGCGGCGTTCCTGGTGGCACTGGGCTGTCGTCCGGACCTCCCCGGGGTCGCCACCGCACGACGGCGGAGCGCCGTGAGCTTCGCGGTCGGCGACCTCGCGCTCGTGATCGCCCTCGCCGTGGTCTCGGCTCGCGCGGGCAACGTCGAGCTCGCGACGCCGGGCGCGCTCGCCCACGCGACGGCCCGTGTCGGTGGCTGGGAGACCGCCGTGGCCCTCCTGGTCGTCGTCGCCGCCCTCACCCGCTCTGCACAGGGCCCGCTCGGGCGGTGGCTCCCGGGAACCGTCTCCGCGCCGACGCCGACGTCGGCGCTGCTCCACGCCGGCGTCGTCAACGGGGGTGGGATCCTGCTCGTGCGCCTCGGCGTGCTGGCGGGGAGCTCGCTCGTGGCCATGGTGCTCGCGCTCCTGGTGGGTGGCGCGACCGCGGTCGTCGCGACCCAGGTGATGACCCGCGCCCCGGACGTGAAGGGAGGCCTCGTCTTCTCGACGGCGAGCCAGATGGGCTTCATGGTCGCCGAGTGCGCGGTCGGGGCGTCGTTGGCCGCGGTCGTGCACGTGATCGGGCACGCGCTCTACAAGGCGACACTCTTCCTCGGCTCCGGCGGGCAGGTCTCGCGCCTCGGGGAGCGGCCCGCGGCGCCGGCGGTGAGCACGCCCGGCTTCGTTCGGGTGGGGGCGACGAGCCTGGCAGCCGCGGCGAGCGCCGGCGCGCTGGTCGCCGTACCGGGCGTCCTCGGCCACCGGGGAGCAGCCGTCCTCCTCGTCTTCGCGGCCGGGACCGCGGCCGCTGCCTCCTGGTCCTGGTGGGACCGGCCGCCGGCGCTGCGGGGCGGCACGTGGGCCTTCGCTGTTGGCCTCGTCGCCGCGGCCGGCCTCTACGGCGCGCTGCTCGCGCTGCTCGGCGGCTGGATCGGACCGTCGATCCCCGGAGCCGCTGCGTCGATGCCGAGCCCGTGGTGGCTCCTCGGTGTCGCAGTGGCCGGGGTGGCAGCGGCGGGACTCGCCCGCCTGCCCGGCGTCCAACTCCGCCTCGCCGCCATCCTCGTCGACGCCGCTGCGGCGCCGGCCACGCTCCTCGAGCGCGGGGATCGGTCCGTGGTGGCTGCTCGTGGGCTCCGATGGGGGCTGGCGGGTGGCCCCGGCGGCTCGGCTCCCCCGGGCGGCTCGGCTTCCCCGGGCGGCTCGGCTTCCCGCAGTGGCCCCGGCGGCCCGGCTTCCCCTTCTGGCTCTGCGCTCGACGCCGTCGGCGACTGGCACCTGGCATGAGCGGGGAGGCCGGGCGGACCGCCCGGGCGAGGCTGCTCGCCGAGGTGGAGGAAGCGGCCCGGTACGTCGCACCCCTCTGGCCGCTCCCGACCGCCGTCGCGGTCAACCCGCTCTGGGATCTCCGCCAGCTCGGCTTCCACGACGCGATCGCCCACGCCCGGCGCGTGCTCCCACTCAGCGGGTACCCGTCGCCCCGCCTCTTCGCCCGTGCCTACGCAGAGGGGCGCGTCACGGACGCCGATCTCTCCAGCGCGCTCGAGACGGCCACGGACGCTCTCGGGGAGGGCGCGAGTGGCGGCGCGAGTGCGGGCGCGACCAGGGAGGTGGCTGCGGCCGCCGACGCGGTGCAGCGCGCCGGTGTCCTCGGAGGGCGGGCGGGGCATGGGCTCGGGGAGCCGGCAGGGGCCGGGCTCGGTGCCTGGGGCACGGGGTCCGGGTACGAGACCGCGGCCGAGCGGGCCGATCGGGTGCTCGGGACGCAGCTGGCGGCCTCGGTCGACCGGGAGGTCGCCAAGTGGGCGGCCGCGTACGCGGCGGGGATCGTCGCCTCCCCGGCCGGGCAGGGCTTCTACGCCGCGTGGCGGGCGCACGTCGTCCACGACCCGGGCGCGCGACGGCTGGTGGGACGCTCGGCGCGGCGCGGGCTCGCCGAGCTCGGAGCCGATCCCCACGAGGCGATCGTCGAGGCACTCGACCGCCTCGGCGTGGCCGGGCAGGACCGGGTTCCCGAGCTCGCTCGCCACCTCGGCCGGATGCCCGGCTGGGCCGGCCACGCGAAGTGGCGCTCGCGCTGGGCTCTACCGGGGCATCCCGGGCCGGCACTGGCGCTCGTCGACTACCTCGCGGTGCGGCTCTGCTACGAGGCGGTGCTGGTCAGCGGGCTCGCCGACCGGCCCCCCCGTCGGGGTCGGGCGCAGCGCCACGCGGCCGGGGAGCCGGGTGGGAGCAGCGGCTCCGGCAGCGCGGCGGGTGGAGCGGCGGGGGAGTGGGCGACGCTCGCAGGGCTGGTCGGGACGGGGGAGATCGCACGCCGGCTTGCCGGCCTCGATGCGACAGGAGCGGCGCGGGTCTGGCTCGCTGCGTCGGAGCTCCACTACCGCGACCACCTGCTCGCAATGCTCGATCGGGTCCGGCCGGACGGCGCCGAGGGGCGTGGGGCGCCGGCGCGCCGCCCCGCCGCGCAGGCGGTCTTCTGCATCGACACGCGCTCCGAGCGGCTGCGCCGCCATCTCGAGGCGGCGGGCCCCTACGAGACCTTCGGCGCCGCCGGCTTCTTCGGTCTCCCGATCCGCTATCGGAGTTGGGGGGCCTCGGAGGCGGTCGCGCTCTGCCCCGTGCTCGTGCAGCCGAGCACCGAGGTCGTGGAGGAGCCGGCCGAGGGGGCGGAGGTGGGGGCCGAGCGGACCCTCGGTGGCATGCAGGTGCTCGCGGCGGTAGGAGACGGTTTCGCGCGGACGCGAAAGGGCAGCGTGTCGCAGTTCCTCCTCGCCGAGGCGGGCGGGTTCGTCGCCGGGCCGCTCTCCCTCGCGAGGACCCTCGCACCGGCCCGGGCCCGGCGCGTCCAGCAGCGGGTGCGCCGGGCCGTTGCGCCGCCGATGACCACCGTCGTCGCCACGGACCGCCCGGAGGACGGGATGAGCGACGAGGAGCAGGCGCTCTTCGCCGAGGCCCTCCTCGAGACGATGGGCCTGACCGAGGGCTTCGCACCGCTGGTGCTGCTCTGCGGCCACGGGAGCACGACGGAGAACAACCCCCACGCGTCCGCCTTGGACTGTGGCGCCTGCAGCGGGAACCGGGGGGGGTCGAGTGCCCGTGCCGCCGCTGCGATGCTCAACCGGCCCGCGACCCGCGAGCTCCTCGCAGCCCGCGGGATCGCCGTGCCGGACGAGACGGTGTTCGTCGCAGGGGAGCACGACACGGCGACCGACGTGGTCACCCTGCTCGAAGCGCATCTGGTCCCTCCGAGCCATCGGGAGCTCGCGGCCGCGCTCTGCCTGGCGCTCGAGCGAGCGGGTGCAGCTGCCGCGGCGGAGCGCAGCCGCGAGCTGCCGGGCTGTCGGGTCTCCGAACGGAGGGGCCTGCCGGGGGAGCGGTCGGCGGACTGGGCGGAGGTGGTGCCGGAGTGGGGCCTCGCCCGCAACGCCGCGTTCGTCGTCGCGCCCCGGGCGCGCACGGCCGGCCTCGACCTCGACGGCCGGTGCTTCCTCCACTCCTACGACGCCCGGGTCGACCCCGACGGGTTGGCGCTCGAGACGATCCTCACGGCTCCGATGGTGGTGGGCCACTGGATCAGCGCCCAGTACTACTTCTCGACCGTGGACCCGGAGCTGCTCTCCGCGGGGGACAAGGTCGCCCACAACGTCGTCGCCGGCCTCGGGGTGACGCAGGGGGCGGGCGGGGACCTCCGGGTGGGCGTGCCGGTCCAGTCACTCTTCGACGGGGAGCGCGCATACCACGAGCCGTTGCGCCTGCTCACGATCGTCGAGGCACCGCGCCGGCTGCTCGACGAGGTCATCGCGAGGAACACCGTCCTCCGGGAGCTCTTCGGCGGCGAGTGGGTGCACCTCGTCTCGCGGGCGGACCCGTCAGAGGACTGGGCGATCCGACGGCCGGACGGGCGCTGGGTGCGGTGGGAGGATGCGAGCCGTCAGCCTGCCGTGGCGAGCGCGAAGGAACGAGTGGTGACACCGACAGAGGAGGGGGCCGTGGCGCAGGGGGCGCAGGGGGCTGTGGGACACGCAAAGGGACGAGCGGTGGCACACGCAGAGGAGGGATCGCTCGATGGATGAGACGTGGGGCCTGACGCTCATGACCAAGGTGGAGCTGGTCGTCCACGGTGACGACGTCCCGGCGATCACGGAGCTGTTCGGCGAGGTGGGCGCCCGAGGCTTCACCGCTGTCCCGAACGTCTCGGGCCTCGGGCACAGCGGGCTCCACCAGGGGCGCCTGCTCTTCAACGAGCGGAGCGCCCTCACCTACCTCACCGTCGTGCTGTCGCCGGAGCGGGCTCCGGCGTTGGTGGACGGGATGCGACAGCTCCTCGCGGATCGCTCCGGGGTGATGCTCGTCTCCGACACCTGGGTGAGCCGGCCGGAGTACTTCCGGTGAGGGGCCGAGGACCGCAGGCGCTCGGGAAGTAGGGGGGTCTCTGCGGGATCCCTGGCCGCGTGGGCGAGATCCTTGCCGCTGGGTGGCTCTGGTGGGGGATCCACGGCCCGAGTGTCGGGGGCGGCTCCCAGAACTCGCTCATAGCTCGGACGGAGTGGGCGACGGCGCGTACCGGAGCGAGGGAGCGTTGCCGTTCTCGGCCGAGAGCCAACAGGTGCGTCGTCCGAGCTTGGAAGGCTACGCACCCGCCTTCTGGGGATTGGCCGGCGGCAAAGGAGCGGGCCGGACTCGGTCCCGCCCGTCCCCGAGGGCACCGTGGAGCGTCCTCACAGCACCCCAGGGGCTCGATCCGACGTCCGAGGGAGGCTGTCGCACCCGAGTGGTAGCCCGAGGGGATGAGGCGACCTCTCTCTGGGGAGACGAGCGGAAGGAAGATCGGCCTGGCTGGGACATATCTGCTACTGTTGTCGGAGGGTGCTTGACAGAGGAGCCGGCCCCGAATAATCTTCCGGTGGGGGTACTCCGGCCACTGGCACCGCAGCTCTTCGGAGCACCGGTGCCCTTCATTGAGGCTGTTGCCGGAGCATCAGGCCTCCACCACGGCGAGTGCTCCCTTCGTGTCTGCTCCAACACCATCGGAAAGGAGGCTGAGATGATCAGCCTGGACTTCAACACCCTGCTCGAGGCCTGCTCGCCAGGTGGCCCCAGCTGTCTGAATGCCCGGAGCGAGCTGCTGCCAGCAGGCGGGCCGGAGAGCGCGGTCGCGCCTGCGAAGTTCGCACCCCAACGGGGCACCGAGTCGATCTACGCGTACGAGCGACGCTTCGTGGACGGAACCGTGCGAGAGACGGTCCTCATCGACTCGAAGCAGAGCCAGCTCAACCGGGCCGAGGCGGCGCTCGTCCAGGCGATCGCCGACGGGCACGAGGTGCTGCAACGACTCCCACGGATCGAGGTCGTCTACAACCGGGACGGCGCGGAGGAGCGCTACAGCGACCTCCAGCTGCCCCACCGAGCCTTCGATGGCCACATACGCGCCGGGACCGTTGACGGTGTGCCGACCACCGACCTGCCCCTATACCGAGCCCTTCGCGACGCGACCCCCGCGAATGCGCGCCCGCTCCTCGAGGCGAGCCCCGCCACGCTGGTCTTCGGCGGATGGGACTCCACCAGGAAGAGCCGTCAGGGCCGGTGGCGGAGCGCAGTGGTCGGGGAGGTCATCGGCGTGTGTATCGATCGCGAGCCCCCGAAGAAGGGTGGCGCACGCGTCGATCCGGTTGGGATGCAAGTCAAGCTGCCGGGCCCCAAGCTGAAGGCACTCGCCGACGCGCAACGCGGGGAGCTCAGCCCGAAGCTCTACAAGAAGCTCGTCGACGAAGCGAAGGACCCGAAAGGTGAGGGCGTGTCCGCGTCGACACTCGTGCTCGGGGGGATCCCCCCGAGCCTCGTCGCACTCGGCGGGGTTGCCTGCGAGCGGATCATCCGCTCGCACGTGCTCTCGTTCGCAACCCTTCGCCAGATGCGCTTCGGCGCAGGGCCGGCCGGGGACGCGGCCTGCCGGGCGCTCCTCGCTGCAGTGGCGCTCAGTGGCCTCGCGCGTTCCGACGCGGAGCTGTACTTCCGTGCCAACTGCGACCTCGTCGAGGCCGGGCCCCCCGTTGTGACGATGGATCGCCGAAGCGGCCGGCTCGAGCAGCTCGAACCACTCGACATCGCAACGACGGATCGGCTTCTCGCGGACGCTCTTCGCGAGGCCGAGAGCTCGGCAGCGGTCGACTTCCACGGTGTCGTGCTCGAAGTCGCCGGGAACCCCGACGTCATCGCGGGCGTGGTGGATGAGGAGGAGGGAGCGGCGCAGTGACCGGCTTCGCACTCCTCGCCGAGTTCCCGCTCGGAACGTACCGGGCGCACGTGGGAGACGGGGACCTCGATACCTTCCCGAGCGCTGCACGACTGCACGCCGCGCTTCTCTGTGCCGCAGCAGCCGGTCCCTCCGCTCGTCTGGAGGAAGGTGACCTCGCGATCGAGGAGGATGCCCGGAGCGCGCTCCAGTGGCTGGAGCAGCATCCTCCCGATGCCCTCTGCCTACCTCGCGTCGTGCAGAACCGCGGTGCGGGCATTGCCTACCGGGACCTTGGGCTCTTCGAGCGTCGGCCGGCACAGCCGTTCGTCCGGCGACGGCTGCCACGACCGGCGAGCGAGTCGGTTGCACTCGGTGGAGCCGTTGCCTGGATCTGGGACGACGAGCCCCCGAGCGAGGTTCGGGTCGCACTCGAGCGCCTCTGCCCGGACGTCTCCCATATCGGAGGCGCAGAGAGCCCGGTTCGCCTCCGCGTCGGGGAGGCGGATCCGACACACCGGCGAGACGACGGCGCAGACCTCTTCGAAGGTCGTGGCGTCGATCTCGCCGTGCCGGATCAGGGAAGGGCCGACGAGCTCGAAGCCCTCGAGGCGACTCGGCGGGAGCCACCGCGAGCTCGGAGCGACCGCCTTGCGTCGAGCGAGGCGGAGCTCTCGTCTCCAGGCGAGAACCGGCGTGTCTCCTCGGCCCGCTTTCGATCCATCGGTGCAGGTGAGCACGACCTCCCGTGGTCGACGGTCCTCATGGTCCCCCTGGATGCAGAGATCGGGCCCGCCTGGCGGGTGCGCTGGGCGATCCAGGCGCATCGCGCCCTCGTTGCGATCGTGGGACCCGGGGCACCGGCGCTGCTCACCGGCGCCTACCCCGAGGGGGCGCAACGCCCCGCGAACCGCGTGGCCATTCATCTCCTCGGCCCTGAGACGCTCGCCGATCGGACACTCGAGACCCCCTCGACCTTGGCGGTCCTGTTGCCGGCCGACGCGACCGCGGCGGATACGGAGGTGATCGCGCGTGCAGCTGCCCAGTTGTCCCGCCTCACCGGACCCGGCAGGCGTGTGGCACGGCTTCGGGGCAGGCCCTTCGCGCTCGATGGCGGGACGTTCTGGCCGGAGCCGCCACCGGGGCGGGTCAGGCGCTGGCTCACCGTGCCTGCCGCAGTGCCGGACACCCGGCCTCCCCGGCGCGACGCCTGGACGATGGAGGACGCGATCGCCCTCTCGGTCGGCCTCGTCTGGCGAGATAGCCTCGAGACGGGAGGCCGGGGCCCCCGTTGGCAGGTCGGCCTCGCCGCCGCGGCGAAGGCGAGGGGCGTGCGAGCCGAGCAGGTGCGGATGGTCACCCACGGCGACCCGACCCGTTTCGTCCACCGGGTCAATCCCGGTGCCGTCGTCCGTCCCTACCAAGCAGTGCTCGACCTCGGCACGCTCGGCTCTTTGCAGGGACTCGTGGCGATCGGCCAGGCCCGACATCTGGGCGGGGGGCTGCTGTACCCGATCGACGTCCCCGCTGCGTCGGGGGAGGCGTCGTGATGGCTCTCTCCGTGAGCGAGTTCGACGAGTTCTTCGCCGCCGTGCACGACGGCGCAGCCCCCTTCCCGTGGCAGCGGCGCCTCGTCGAGCGCCTCGTCGTGACGGGGCGCTGGCCTGCCCAGATCGCGGCCCCGACCGGCGCGGGCAAGACGGCAGTCGTGGACGCCCACGTCTTCGCCGTGGCAGCGATGGTCGAGGGAGGCGCGGCGCGGCTTCCGCGACGCCTCGCGCTCGTCGTGCCCCGCCGAGTGCTCGTCGACAGCCAGTACGACCACGCGTGCCACATCGCCGAACTGCTCCGGGACGCGCCCGAGCCGGACTCGGTCCTCGGTCGGGTCGCGGCCGCACTGTGGCGCCTCCGCTGGCAGTGCGCCCCGCGGAGCGGAACGGTGCCCGGCTCCCCCCTGGTCATCGCACGACTTCGCGGCGGGCTTCCCGCTCCGCGCGCCTGGCGCGACGACCCGAGTGCCTGTGCGGTGCTCAGCGCGACGCCGGACATGTGGGGGAGCAGGTTGCTCCTCCACGGCTACGGGAGCGCTCCCCGTGCCCGTCCCCGCGAGGCGGGTCTCCTCGCGATGGACGCAGCGGTCGTCGTCGACGAGGCACACCTCGCTCGCCAGCTCCTGGAGACGGCGCGAGCCGTCTCGCGACTCGAGCGGACGCCACCGAGAAGTCTGGTGGTTCCGGCGCTCCAGGTCGTCGAGACCACGGCGACCCCCTCCTCTGACCAACACGATGTCCTCGGTGTCGAGTCGAGTGACCTCGAGGCCGAGATCCTCGGGAGGCGCCTTCGCAGTCCGAAGCCACTCCGACTCCGCGAGAGTCCCCACTGGCCTGCGGCCAAGGGCCGGGCGCGGACCCGCCTCGTCGAGGAAATGGTGGACGAGGTCGTCTCGCTCCGGGCCCGCTTCGGTCCAACGGTTGGCGTCTTCGTGAACACCGTCGGGCTCGCCGTCGCGCTTGCGGCAGCGCTGCGCAAGTGCACTCGTCCCGGAGGCGGGAGCTCCCTCGAGGTCGCGCTGGTCTGTGGGCGCCTTCGCAACCACGACTTCGCCGAGCTCGGGCGTCGCTTCCCTGGACTCCTCACCCTCACCGGCAACCCGGAAGTCGACGTCCTCGTCGCGACCCAGTCGCTCGAGGTGGGGGTGGACCTCGATCTCGCTGCCGCGCTGTCCGAGCTCGCCCCGTCGCAGGCGCTCACCCAGCGCGCAGGCCGCGTGAACCGCCTCGGGCGTCGAGACGCAACCGAGGTCGTCGTCGTCGGGCCCGACGACGAGAGCCGTCTCGCGGGCAACGCTCGCTCCGGGGCTGGCGGCAGTGGTCCCTACGACGGAGCCGATCTCACCGAGGCGTGGCACTGGCTCGCAGGGCGTGCCAGTGACTCGAACGGGCTCTCCCCTGCGGCGCTCACCGGCGACCCACCCCCCACTTCCCCAGCACGCCGGGCGGTGTTCCAGCGAGTCGAGCTCGCCGACAGCTGGTGGTGGGCGAGGACGAGTGACAGGTCCGACCCGGACGTCGACCTCGAGCTCTGGCTGGCAGACGACCTGGAGGGCGACCTCGCCGAGGTCGGCATCGTGGTGCGGGCGGCGATGCCGGCAGATCCGGCCGACGCCGTGGCGCTGATCCGGGCGATGCCTCCGCAGGAGGACGAGGTCTTCCCAGCGCCCCTTGCCGAGGCGCGAAAGCTCCTCGGGGAACTCGGTGAGCGCTGGTCCGACGACGCGCAGCACGCCAGGGTGCTCGTGCGCGCCGGTGAAGTGACCGAGGCGGGGAGTGTCGGCAGGCTACGGCCGGGTGACCTGGTCGTGCTCGACGCCACTGCTCCGTGTTTCACGGAGGGCGTCGTGGACCCCGACGGCCGAGAGACGCGGCCGGACGTGTCGGAGGCCCTGCACGGCGAGCCCGTGCCGGGCGAGGTGATGCTCCGTGTCGAACCTGCACTCTGGGGCGAGGAGGCGATCTCGCTGCTCGAGACCATCGGGGAGATCCTGCGCGCCTCCTCCAGTGGGCGCCAGACCCGTTCCGCGATCGCTCACACCCTGGAGGGCTACACAGATCGCTCCGCCATGGTTGGGCCGGCACTCGAGCTCCTCCGCGGGAGACTGAAGGACGTCGACGTGATCCCGTTCTGGGATGACGAGACGCTGCAGCGCCTCGTCGTGGCCGACCAGCGGAGCGCGCCGAGTGACGAGGGCGCGCGCCAGGTCTGGACGCCTTCCGAGCAGCCTCCGACGCTCGACGACCACGCAGCTGCGGTCGCGAGGCGAGCTCGTGAGCTGGCCTCGCTGGTCGGACTCGAGCGAGATCTTGTCGAGACGCTCGGGCTCGCTGGGGAGCACCACGACGACGGCAAGGCCGACCTCCGCTTCCAACGGGAGGTCCTCGGTTGGGGGGAGGGCACGCCACTACTTGCGAAGGGCTCCAGCGACAGTGCACGCGGCACTGCCATTTCGACGTTGCCCGCCCACTGGCGCCACGAACAGCTCTCCGTGGTCAAGGCAGACCTCACCCTTCGGGATCGGGCCGCTCCAGACGGCGTCGACCTCCCCCTCGTCCTCCGCCTGGTCGGAACCAGCCATGGGCACGGGCGTGTCTCGTTCCCGCACTCGGCAGACGAGCTCGGCCCGCTCCCGGGTGATGAGGACCAGGTCGCCCGCGCCCTCTACGACCGGGGTGAGTGGGACGACCTGGTCGAGCGCACCCAGCAGGCCTACGGAGTCTGGGGGGTCGCGTACCTGGAGGCGCTGCTCCGTGCCGCCGATGGGCAGGTCTCGGGGGAGGGATCATGACGACCAGCACAGCCCCACACGCCCTCGAGCTCGACCGGAGTGATCCTCTTGAGCTCCTGACCCACATGGTCGCCTACGGCCTCGCCGCCATCGTCGAGGCCGCGACGAGGACACCCCCGACCCTCTCGTGGACCGAGGGAATGGCCCCGCGTGCTCGTGTCGCGCATGCGGCGCTCCCGCCCGCCGAGATGGCGGGCATCGTGCAAGGACACGCAGCCCGTCTCGTCCACGAGGATGCCTGGCCCCAGGAACGAATCCAGCTCGCGGGCAAGCCGCGGGGCCTGATGAGCCCTCGCCTCGCGAAGGTCGACCACTGGCCGGAGCTCACGCGACGTCGACACGAGGTGCTCGATCGACTCACCGGGGAGGACACCTGGCTCGATCAGCGCTTCCTCTGGTCTCTCGGAGAGCCCTGCTACTGGAGCTTCGGTTCACGAGACGAGATCCGCCAGGACGATGCGGCGAGCCGGCTGGAGCTCCAGCCACGCAACCAGGGGTCCGAGATCGTCGGGAACCGCCTCTCACCGCTCGCGCAGGCGGTGGCCGGCCGCACTCCGGAGGAGATCGAGCAGGCGTTCCGCGGGGTGGTCTGCCGGGACAGCGTCGGCCACGACGCCCCAGACAGCCGCTCCGGGATCGGGTTTCGCGCTCCCGGCCCCGTCGATGACGTGGTGTCGTGGTGTGCGCTCTGGGGTGTCTCCCAGTTCGTACTGAACCGGTCACCCCGAAGCACCACGACTGCCGGCAACCTCCGGGACGGCCGGGACGAGTGGTTCTTCGTGCCCATCTGGCGGGGCGAGTGGACTCCTGCCCGCCTTCGCACCGTCCTCGCGAGTGCGCAGCTTCGCGCCGTGGCCGAGGAGTCCACCGGCCGGAACACCGACGACTCCGCTGACGCGTTCGCCACCAGCGACGGGAGGCGCTGGCTCCTCGCACGCGGAGTGAAGGCGCTGGTTGTCTTCCCCGTCCAGCGGTTCGGCAGCGCGAGTGCGCCGGAGCGCCGGGCGCAGCGGGGAATCGTCTACCCCATCGGGAAGGGCACGGGATGAGTGCGGCGCCAGTTGTGGACCTCCTCCCCATCAGCCTCGTTGCCCACCACGTCTTCTGCCCGCGCCGGGCGTGGCTCGAAGCGGCCGGTGAGCGTACCGACACCGCACAGATGGCGGCTGGTACGGTCGCGCACCGCGCAACCGACGATGCCTCGACGAACCGCGAGGGCGTGCTCCGCGGTGTCGAGGTGACCTCCGATCGTCTCGGAGTCGTGGGCCGCTGCGACACCGTGGAAGTAGCCCGAGACGGGAGCCTCACCGTCGTCGAGTACAAGGCCACTCCCGTTCGCCGTCGGCCGGAGCTCACCGAGGCGATGACGGTACAAGTCCTGCTCCAGGTGGCTGCGCTGCGGGACATGGGACACGCCGTGAGCGACCACTGCGTGTACTTCACCGGGCACAAGGTGCGAGTTCACGTCCCGGAGACACCGACGACCATCCGGATGGCCGAAGCTGCAGTCCGTGCTGCTGCAGCGACGCTGGAGCGCTCCGATGCCCCACCGGCACTCGAGGACGACCCTCGTTGCGGGGGGTGCTCACACGCCGGGGTCTGCCTCCCGGACGAGCGCCGCCTCGAGCCGGTTCGCCGTCGGATCGTGGTCAGCGATCCGGACACCCAGGTGCTCCATCTCTCGACGCCGGGATCCCACGCGTCGACGAGAGACGGCCGGCTGCTCGTTCGCCATCGGGGGGAACAGGTCGTCACCGTCCCACTGGAACGGGTGCAGGCAGTCGTCGTCCACGGCAACGTCGACCTGACAGGTGGCCTCCTTCGGGAGCTCCTTTGGCGAGGGCTTCCTGTCGTCTTCGCCACCGGGGGCGGCCGAGTGGTCGGGTGGGCAGCGAGCGCTTGGGGGCCGAACGGGGCGACCCGGGTACGCCAGCACGTTGCCTCGGCCGAGGGACGGCTTGACCTCGCCAGGGAGTTCGTTGCCGCGAAGATCGCAAACCAGGCCACCCTGCTCCGACGCCTCGGCGCCACGCCAGCGACGGTCATCTCGATGCGGAAGCTGGCCCGCATGGCCCAGCTCGCCTGCTCTCTCGGAGAGCTCCTCGGCTACGAGGGAGACGCTGCGGCAGCGTACTTCGAGTCGTTCCCGACGATGTTGAAAGGACCGGCGCTCGGGTTCCGGAGCGGCTTCGCTGGTCGTAGTCGTCGACCCGCCCGTGACCCAGTGAACGCCGCGCTCAACTACGCCTATGCACTGCTGCTCGGTGACGTGCTGCGAGCGATCCTCGCAGCCGGGCTCGATCCACACGCCGGGTTCCTCCACTCGAGCAACCGGAACAAGCCTGCTCTCGCACTGGACCTCTGCGAGGAGTTCCGCGCCCCGGTGGCGGACTCGGCGGTGATTGGCGCGTTCAACAACGGCGAGCTCGCCAGCTCGGACTTCACCGATGTCCTCGGGAGCACCACGCTTCGGCCGGATGGTCGGAAGTCTTTGATCGCAGCATACGAGCGACGCGCCTCCGGCGTCTTCCGCCACCCGACATTCGAGTACAACGTCACCTGGCGGAGAGCGATGGAGGTGCAGGCCCGACTCCTTCTCGGCGTGCTCGACGGCACGCAGGCCTCCTATCGAGGAGTACGGGTGCGGTGAGCGGATCGGACGCCCACAGCTACCTCATCGCCTACGACATCGTCGACGATCGGAGGCGGGACCGCGTGGCCAAGCATCTCCAGGCCTACGGGGATCGCCTCCAGTACAGCGTGTTCTGGGTGCGCACAAGCCCGGCCAAGATCATTCGCCTGCAGGCCAGTCTGGGCTCGCTGGTCAACCAGAGGGAGGACTCCGTGCTGATCTGCGATCTCGGACTTGGGAACGTCAGGGCCTCTGGTCGGGTGACCACGATCGGGCGATTTCGCCCCCTCACAGCGGAAGGGGCTCTCGTTGTGTGAGGGCGGAACCCTGGCGACGCCTCCGGTGCACGTCAGGTGGCGGGGAGGCTTCGCACGCATTCTCCCTGTCCAGAGCTCCGCATCCCGCGTCCGTTCGCAGACCGGTGCCTCGGTGCCGCACGCGGACCGTAGCCATCGCAGCAACCAGGTAATCTCCCAGGTCGCACCCCCTGTTCGGGGGCGGCCATCGCGGTTCCCTCGGGAATCGCCCTTCATTGAGGCCACCCTTCGGTGCCATCCCGGTAGACGATGGCCGGGATCGCGGTTCCCTCGGGAATCGCCCTTCATTGAGGCGGATAGGTGTAGTGGTTGTTACTTTGCGGCGGTAGGATCGCGGTTCCCTCGGGAATCGCCCTTCATTGAGGCCCGGCCCTCTGGCCTACGACCACCCCCTACCTACCATCGCGGTTCCCTCGGGAATCGCCCTTCATTGAGGCAGTCCCCCCCCTGCCTGAGCGACCTCCAGGCACTCTCATCGCGGTTCCCTCGGGAATCGCCCTTCATTGAGGCGTGAGCTCCCCTGCTCCTCGAGAGGAACCGTTGCTATCGCGGTTCCCTCGGGAATCGCCCTTCATTGAGGCTCGCCGGCGCGCAGGGGGATCTTACGAAGAGGGAGCATCGCGGTTCCCTCGGGAATCGCCCTTCATTGAGGCGCGGCCAGGCTCGCCGCCGGGTGGTCGGTAGACGAGATCGCGGTTCCCTCGGGAATCGCCCTTCATTGAGGCCTGGAGAACAAGGCGCTCTACGGAAGCGCCGCGAATCGCGGTTCCCTCGGGAATCGCCCTTCATTGAGGCCCGGCGACGAGCGCGATGCCACCCCAAGCCCACATATCGCGGTTCCCTCGGGAATCGCCCTTCATTGAGGCTACGGGTCGAAACCCGTCTCGACGAACGTCCGTACGATCGCGGTTCCCTCGGGAATCGCCCTTCATTGAGGCCCGGCGACGAGCGCGATGCCACCCCAAGCCCACATATCGCGGTTCCCTCGGGAATCGCCCTTCATTGAGGCACGATCCACACGGCCTCGGGGAAGAACTGGAAGCCCGGATCGCGGTTCCCTCGGGAATCGCCCTTCATTGAGGCCATGTCGCGCCGGCCGTTCCTCTCGTTCCGCTGATGATCGCGGTTCCCTCGGGAATCGCCCTTCATTGAGGCCTACACAACAACACCCCCCTATAGCCCCCCCACGGATCGCGGTTCCCTCGGGAATCGCCCTTCATTGAGGCGTCACCCCGGTGGTCGGCTCCCCGGTGCAGCTCCAGATCGCGGTTCCCTCGGGAATCGCCCTTCATTGAGGCGGAGGCGTCGGATCCGTGCTCTTCGGACCATCCGTCATCGCGGTTCCCTCGGGAATCGCCCTTCATTGAGGCGACTTCACCGCTCCCTCTGCGGAGCCCTCGGGTGAGATCGCGGTTCCCTCGGGAATCGCCCTTCATTGAGGCAGCGCCACGCCGGCGATGCGCAGCCACATGGGTCGGGATCGCGGTTCCCTCGGGATTCGCCCTTGATTGAGGCCGCCACGGCACGGGTGCCTCGCGGGTCGAGACCGTATCGCGGTTCCCTCGGGAATCGCCCTTCATTGAGGCGTCGACGGCTGGCTCTCGGGCTTCTCAGATGCCAGATCGCGGTTCCCTCGGGAATCGCCCTTCATTGAGGCTTCGGAGCTCCCGGCGCCTAACTGCTGTTCCGCCTCGTGGCGGCCGCCTACGAAGGCCGCTCGCTCGGTGTGACCAGCCATTAGCCCTTGGACCAATGGGGCCGCTTCCTGCCCGAGTACACCACCGCAGCCAGCCTCCTCGACCGGCTGCTCCATCACGCCCACGTCATCGTCACCGACGGCGAGAGCTATGGCATGCGCGGGGCCCGCCAGAAAGGAGAAAGCCCGAGACCGAAGGCCCCCTGAACGCACCCGAGGGGTGAGGACCTTTACCTGGCCACTGGCGGGGACATCAACTTGGCCGTTGACAGTGCCCGCCGTGCCAACCTGGCGTGAGGTAGATCGGACGACCGATTCGTTGAGCTGAGAGGGCAGGGAGGGACGATCCCGGAGTGAACGGGCGCGATTCGCGGCGCCGCATTCCCCGAGGTACGGACCGCCGTAGGGACTGTGCTCGACCAGGGAGGCCCTACCGTCGCGCGCGCCCGGATACCGCGACTAAGCGCCGGGGGAGTGGAGAGGGCGTTTCCTCCGGCCTGCTCAGGCCGCCGCGACCCTCTTGCACGATCCAGGCAAGCTTGGCGGCATGATGTCAACGGGCGTAGCCGTGCTGCTCGAATCCGCGCGAGCGTGCTTCAGGTGCAGCTCGCCGCGGCCGCCGCACTGGCGCGAGTCGTGCGCGCCCCCCCTCGAGGACGAGGGCGCGCAGTCCGCGCTCGCCCCTCCGGACGAGCTGCTCCTTCAAGGCCCGCGGGTCGCTGACGCCGCGGCGGTACTCGAGGTGGTTGGGCGCGCACGAACACCCCCCGTCGATCCGGTTGTTGCGCTCGACCAGATCCGCGAACACGTCCCAGGTGGCCGGCCCGAGGCGCGTCTCAGGCGTCGGCCGCGGCTCCGAGCAGCGCTGCGAGCTCGGCGGGTCGGGTGAACATCGGCCAGTGCCCCGAGTCGATGTCGACGAGGTGGAGGTCCCGGACGCGGGCGAGCTCGGGCAGCGCCCCCTCGTCGATCCACTGCCTGGCCTGGGCAGGGGTGAACTCCGGGCAGACGACGGTGACGGGGATGCCGAAGCGCCGCTGGTCGTGGAGGCGGACCACCCCGCAGGCGACCTGCTCGGGCACGGGGACCGTCCTGGCTCGGATCGCCGAGCGCAGGTCCTCGTCGAGGTCAGCGATGTCGGGGCCGTCGAACACCTCCCAGCCGGGGAAGGGGACGACGCCATCGACCGCCGGGAACGAGTCGTTGTACACCTCCCCGTCGGCGCTCGGGAAGCCGCCGATCATCACCACCCGCCCCACCCTGTCGGGCCGGGCATCTGCGACCATCCAGGCGAGCGTGGCCGCTGCGGAGTGACCGACCACCAACACCGGGGGAGTGGCCTGGTCGACCGCCCTCACGACCGCCCTCACCTGGTCGTCGAGGGTTGCTGCGGTAACGCCGTCGCCCTGGCCCGGCAGGTCGAGCGCAACCGGACGGTGCCCCAGACCTTTGAGCTCAGCTGCGACATCGTGCCAGGCCGACCCATCGAGCCATAGCCCCGCCACCAAGATGATGTCCACGACACTGCCTCCTCCCGGGGGCGACGGGGCGCCCCACGGCCCGACCGTAGGGCGGTTTCCGGACGATCGGCTGCCGGTTTCGCCTCCGGCGCTGACGTACGCTTTCGGTGTGCTCGAGACCCCGAGCCCGACAGCCCGGGCGCTGCGAACCCTCGAGCTGCTCCGAGTGCACCCCGGGATCACCGCCGGCCGGCTCTCGGAGCGGCTGGGAGTGAGCGAACGAGCCGCGCGGCGCTACGTCGCGATCCTCCGAGAGGCAGGCGTCCCCGTCGAGGCAACCCGCGGCGCGTACGGCGGCTACCGGCTGGGCCGCGGCGTGCAGCTCCCGCCCGTCGTCTTCGCCGAGCACGAGGCGCTCGCCCTCGCCATGGCGGTGCTCGAGGGGGGCGCGGCGAACCGAGACGGTGAGGACCTCGTCGGCTCTGGGCTCGCCAAGCTGGTCGCTGCGTTGCCGGGCGACCTCCGGCACCAGACCGCAATGCTCGTTGCCCACGCCTCGGCCGCACCGGACCGCGCTGCGGTGAGCCCGGACTCCTCGATCCTCGCGACCCTCGTCGCAGCCTCGGCGGCTCGTCGCCAGGCCCGGATCACCTACCAGGCGGAGGCTGGCGCCCCCTGGGAGGAGGTGGTCGACCCGTGGGCGGTCGTGACCCGCCACCGGCGCTGGTACCTGCTCTGCAACTCCCATCGGGCGGGCGCCATCCGCACCTACCGGATCGACCGGGTCCGAGGCGTTACCCAAATCACCCAGCCCTTCGAGCTCCCGGCAGACCTCGACCCGGTGGCGACGCTCGAGGAGCATCTCGGCATCGGCTGGGCATTCCCCACCAGAGTCGACTTCGCCGCACCGTACGAGGAGGTCGCCCGCTGGATCCGTCCGCCGATGGGTCGCCTCGCAGCGACCACGGACGGATGCACCCTCCTCGGGAGCACGGACAACCCCACCATGTACGCAGCCGAGTGGCTCGCACCCCTGCCGTTTCGCTTCACGGTCGTGGGTGGAGCAGAGCTCCGTCTGGCGATGGCGACCCTCGCCGCGCGCCTCACTGCGGCCGCCGGCGCATGACCGCCGAGCGGCGCATCCCGGTCAGAACGCGGAGACCGGGCCTGCCGTGCGCTCCGCTCGGCTCAGCGCGGCGAGCACCGCACGCTGGCCGTGACGTCGCTCGGCGAGCGCCGCGAGCAGTGCGAGGACCGGATCGAGCGCCTCGGAGCCGAAGGCCGGTGTCGCGACGCCGACGCTCGAGGCCAGGTCGTCCGCATGCACCACGATCTCCATCAGGCGCACCACGAGGAAGTCGTCGGTCGCAAGCGCGCAGTCCTGCCACGGCACGTAGGTCGTAGCGCCGGCCGCATCGATCGCGCCCCCCAGCTGCGCACGGGCACGGGCGAGCGCCCCGACGGACTCCTGGTGCCCGGCCGCCGCCATCTCGTTGCAGTCGTCCCGGATCGAGGTGTTCTCGGGCGAGTCGAGCGGTGCGCGCAGCCAGTCGGCGCGATCGTAGTGCCCGACCAGGGTGAGAACCTCCGCATCGGGGGGCCCGGGCGTGCTGAGGAACTCGACGGCGCACTCGGGCTGGCTGACCAGGTGGCGCGTCAGGCCGCCCACGGTCATGCCCGCGAGCGCGGACTGCTGCTCCCAGGCCTCGGCCACCTCCTCGCAGCCGACCAGGTCCACCACCCGGTCGACGGCACCGAGCACTGCCCGATGGTCGAGGGTGTCCGCGAAGGTGAGTGGCATGCGCCCGTCCTAGTGTCCCCCACCCGAAGTTGATCGCGTAAGTATGGTAGACTGTGTCATGGCACGGACCGGGCGCCCCAAAGCGGTGTTGGAGTTGACTGATGACGAGCGCGAGCAGCTGCTGCGCTGGTCTCG
>JAJYWE010000043.1:0-21819 GCA_021791675.1 Actinomycetes bacterium
CGGCACCGCCTCCGACCGCTGCCCGAAGGGGGAGCGTGCCCGTTCCGGAGGGCGAGGCGCGACCTCGGCGAGGACGGACCCGTCGGAGGCGAGCACGGGAGCTCCCCGGCCGTAGGCTCGCACCGTGGCTCGCATCGCAGACCTGCTCGCTGCCGGGCGGACCGTCTCGTTCGAGTTCTTCCCCCCGAAGAACGACGCGGAGCAGGCGCTCCTGGTACGGACAGTTCGTGACCTGGAGCCGCTCGCACCCTCGTTCGTCTCGGTGACCTACCGGGGCGGTCGCTCGTCGCGGCGGCGGACGACCGAGCTGGTCACGGCGCTCCTGCACCTCACGGCTCTCACCCCGATGGCCCATCTGATCTGCACGGGGCACAGCCGCCTCGAGCTGGCGGAGATCCTCGTCGAGCTGCGCAAGGCGGGCATCGAGAACCTGATGGCGCTCGGAGGGGACCCGCCGAGCGAGCCCGGCGCGCCGCCGGGCGAGCTGGAGCATGCGCTCGAGCTCGTCCAGTTGGCTCGCGCGATCGGGGGCTTCTCCATCGGGGTCGCGGCGCACCCGGCGGGCCACCCTCGCTCCGCGAGCCGTGAGGAGGATCGGGATCGACTCGCGGAGAAGCTCGAGGTTGCCGACTTCGCCGTGACCCAGTTCTTCTTCGACCTGGCGGAGTACCTCGAGCTCGTCGCGGCTCTCGAGGCGCGAGGGATTCGCAAGCCCGTCCTACCAGGCATCATGCCGGTGACCTCGCCGCAGTCGATTCCCCGCATGGCTGCGATGGGATCGCCGGTGCCGAACTGGCTCGCGCGGGAGATCGAGGCTGCGGAGACGCCCGAGGCTGCCCGCGCTGCGGGCATCGACGGCGCGACGGCCCTCTGCGCTGCGCTCCTCGACGCCGGCGCGCCGGGCCTACACTTCTACACGCTCAATCGCTCGACCGCAACGCGTGAGATCCACGACCGACTCGGTCTCGCGAGCGCTGGTGCCGGTGCGAGCGCTGGTCCAGGGACCGCTTCGGGTGCAGGCTCCGGCCCATCTCGCGCCACCCTCTGACCAGCAGCGGGTGGCGGTTAGGCTCGAACTGTGCCCGAGAAGATAACCCTTGCGGAGGACGGTGCGCTTCGCGTACCTGACGAGCCGATCATCCCGTTCATCGAGGGGGACGGCACCGGGGTGGACATCTGGCCGGCGGCGAAGGCGGTGCTCGACGCCGCTGCTGCGAAGCACGGGAAGCGTGTCGCCTGGAAGGAGGTCCTCGCGGGCGAGAAGGCCTTCCGAGAGACGGGTGAGTGGTTGCCGCAGTCCACGGTGGAGGCCTTCCGTGAGCATCTCATCGGGATCAAGGGCCCCCTCACCACGCCCGTCGGAGGGGGGATCCGTTCGCTCAACGTGGCGCTGCGCCAGATCCTCGACCTCTACGTCTGCCTGCGCCCCGTCCGCTACTTCAGTGGGGTTCCCTCCCCGGTCCGCCAGCCGGAGCTGGTCGACATGGTGATCTTCCGGGAGAACACCGAGGACGTCTACGCAGGACTCGAGCTGGCCGAAGGGACGCCGGAGGTGGCGCGCCTGCTGGCGTTCCTCCACGACAGCTTCGGTTGGGACCTCCGTGCCGATTCTGGTGTCGGCATCAAGCCGATCTCGGTCACGGGGTCGAAGCGTCTCGTGCGAGCGGCCATCAACTACGCCCTCGCGCACCACCGCAAGAGCGTCACCCTCGTGCACAAGGGGAACATCCAGAAGTTCACGGAGGGTGCATTCCGGGAGTGGGGCTACGAGGTGGTCCGGGAGGAGTTCGCAGACGCGGCCGTCGCCTGGGACGACTGTGGCGGCGATCCCGGGGATCGTCTCCTGGTGAAGGATGCGATCGCGGACATCACCTTCCAACAGGTGCTGACCCGCCCGAGCGAGTTCGACGTCATCGCGACGACGAACCTGAACGGCGACTACCTCTCCGACGCGCTCGCAGCGCAGGTCGGGGGGATCGGGATCGCACCCGGCGGCAACATCAACTACGTGACGGGGCACGGCGTCTTCGAGGCCACGCACGGAACGGCGCCGAAGTACGCCGGCCAGGACAAGGTCAATCCCGGATCGGTCCTGCTCTCCGGTGTGCTCATGTTCGAGCACATCGGCTGGCAGGGCGCGGCCGACGACATCGTGGCCGCCCTGGAGGAGACGATCGCGGCGAAGATTGTGACCTACGACTTCGCGCGCCTCATGGAGGGTGCCCGAGAGGTTCGGACCAGCCAGTTCGCCGACGCGATCATCGAACGGCTCTAACCCGGTAACGAACAACAGCCTTCTCGAGGAGATCAGATGCCCGACCGTCCCGTCCAGGTCACCGTCACCGGCGCCGCCGGCCAGATCGGCTACGCACTGCTGTTCCGGATCGCCTCCGGGCAGTTACTCGGTCCCGACCAGCCGATCGCGCTGCGGCTCCTCGAGATCGAGCCCGCCATGCGTGCCCTCGAGGGTGTGGTGATGGAGCTCGACGACTGCGCATTCCCCCTGCTCGCCGACGTCGTGACGACCTCCCGGCTCGATGTTGCCTTCGACGGGACGTCCTGGGCGCTGCTCGTCGGGTCGGTCCCACGCAAGGCGGGCATGGAGCGCGGGGAGCTGCTCGGGGTGAACGGGGGGATCTTCGGCCCCCAAGGCGAGGCCATCGCGGCCAACGCCGCTGACGACGTACGCGTGCTCGTGGTCGGCAACCCGTGCAACACGAACTGCCTCATCGCCCGGAGCCATGCACCGGAGGTGCCGGACGATCGCTGGTTCGCGATGACCCGACTGGACCAGAATCGGGCGAGCTCGCAGCTCGCGAAGCGGGCCGGCGTCACCGTCCGGGACGTGCACAACGTCGCCATCTGGGGCAACCACTCCTCGACGCAGTTCCCCGACTTCGTCCACGCGCAGATCGGGGGCCGTCCCGCGCCGGAGGTGATCGCCGATCGCGCGTGGCTCGAGGGGGAGTTCTTGACGACCGTGCAGAAGCGCGGCGCGGCCATCATCGACGCGCGCGGTGCCTCGTCAGCGGCATCTGCTGCGAACGCGGTGATCGACTCCGTGGTGAGCATCCGGACCCCGACGCCTACCGGCGACTGGGTCTCGCTCTCGGTGCCGAGCCACGGCGAGTACGGGATCCCCGAGGGACTGGTCTTCGGCTTCCCGGTCCGCTCGGACGGGAAGACGATCGAGGTGGTGGCGGGCCTCGAGCACGACGAGTTCTCGCAGGCGCGGATCGCGGTGACCAGGGACGAACTCCTCGCAGAGCGCAGCGAGGTCACGCACCTCCTCGGCTGAACGCTGGGCGGCCAGCGGAGCCGGTCCGGTCTCGGGCCTGCGCGGTCCCGTGCGCTGCCCCCTCACTGCGCACGGGGGGCAGGCGTCGGGCTCAGATCGGCTCGTCGGGGAAGAGCCCGATCTCCCGGAGGAAGGTGAGCTTCGCCCTGAGCGCATGCTGCCAAGTGGCGAGGTCCGACTCGAAGTGGTCGCGGCGGCCGTCCTCGCAGTCGTGCTCCAGCTCGTCGAAGGCGGCATCTTCGGCGTCGAGCAGCGCGCGGTAGCGGGAAAGCGCATGGTCGTCGAGCACTCCGGTCAGGCTCACGGGCACACCCCCTTGTCGGGGCCGGCACCACACCGAGCGGGCCGGCCGGCCGCCGAATCGCCGGCGGTCTCCTTACGCTACCCAACTGGGCTCCCGTCGTCACGGGTCGGTGCGAGATGGGGCCGACCGGCCCGCGAGAGCCGGCGTCCGGCTGCTTGGCGCGCCAGCGCACACCTCCCCGCCGGTGGCCACGGCGAGGCTCCCGCCGAGCGCTCTGCCCCGACGCGGACCGCCCGAGGGCTAGAGCAGACAGGCGTCGACGCCATTGCGCCCGGCAAAGGCGTTCACGGCCGCAACCACTGCCCCGAAGGTGTGGACGCGTCCGGCATCCCAGCCGTGTGCCCCGGATCGAGCCAGGGTGGCCAGGCGGCGCCAGTTGTCGAGCCACGTCTCTACTGATCCCGCCTGGCCGGGCTCGACCTGGACCTCGGGGAGCGCGGCGGCGAGGTGCTCGATCGCGGCGGCGAGCGCGGGGTCGAGGGGGTCGAGGGTCGGGGTCCGGTTCGGCTGCGTGCCTGCGGGTGTGAGCGCTGGCTGGTCGCGGGTACCAGGAGCGGAGCTGCCGGTCGCGCTGGGTATCGGGCGAAGCGGGTCGAGCGCGGCCGCGCAGCGGGCGTTCGCCCCCGCCAACCAGGCAGCATCCGTCACGATGGGGGCCACCGGTCGGTCCCCGGTGCTCGCCGATCCACCGACGAGGAGGCGGATACCGGCGACGCCCGCAGAGACCAGCGCGGCGACCAGGACCCAGGTCAGCGCGCGGAGGCGTCGCCGGCGCAGCCGCACAGGCGCCGACCGGGGCCCGAGGTCGATCAGCTCGATCGCCGCGAAGCTGGGTTTGGGGCGTCGCCGAGCCGTCCACGCTGCGCCGTCGAAGTAGCGGAGCGCTCCCGGGTCGTCGAGGTCCGGGTACCAGCCCGGGGCGTGACGCGCCTGCGGGGGGGTCATCGGAGCTCGCCGCCAGCGCCCCGGGTCTCCCCATCCTGTGACTGGCCGGTCGCTTCGCTGGACTGGTGGAGCCCCTCATGCGACTGGCTGCGCCGCCCACCCTCGGGCTGCAGCTGCGTCGATGGTCCCGGTGAGGAAGAGTGCGGGGCCCCGTGCAGGCCCCGCTGGACCGCTGCGAGGACGGGCTCGGCGGCGAACAGCCGTCCAGCATCGCCGCGGATGTGGATGCCACCCTCGGCCAGTGCCGTGGCCACGCCGATGTGGCCGGCCACGAGCTGTGCAGCGAGGTCGTCTCGCACGACCAGCGTCGCGGCCGGTGCCACGCCAGGGTCTTCGGCGGGCTCGCCAGGCTCGAGGCGGCTGAGCCGGACTCGGCCTTCGGCGACGCGGAGCACCCAGCCCGCCCCGGGGTGACCAGCCAGCTCGAGCCCGATGCAGGCGGTTGCCCCTGGCTCGAGGTCGTCGAGGGTGAGGTTCGCCAGGCGTTCCCCGAGCTCGTGGAACCAGCTGTCGACCGGCGCCCTCACGATGCAGTTCTAGCAGTCCGGTCCCCTGCCCGGCACACCGCCAGGGCCGCTATGACGGAGGTATGGCGACCGGGGAAGCAAGACGGCACGCTCGCGCGCCCGGGACCGTGGCGCAGGCGGACATTGGTCGCGGTCTCACCGTCCTGCTCGCCGTGGCCTGCGGGCTCGTCGTGGCGAACCTGTACTACGCGCAGCCTCTTCTCCACGTGCTGGCCACGTCGTTCGGCACCTCGAGCAGTACTGCTGCGTCGATCGTGACGGCGACGCAGCTCGGTTACGCAGCTGGGCTCTTGCTCCTGGTCCCGCTCGGTGACCTCACCGAGCGCCGCCGTCTCGTCACGGGCCTCCTCCTCGTCGTCGCGCTCGCGCTTCTCGGATCGGCGGCCGCGACCGGGGTCGTGCTCTTCGAGATCGCCGCGGTTGCGGTCGGGGTCACCTCCGTTGTCGCGCAGATCCTGGTCCCGCTCGCCGCGGACCTGGCGCGCCCAGCGCGGCGCGGACGGGTGGTCGGTGCCGTCATGAGCGGGCTGCTGCTCGGCATCCTGCTCGCCCGCACGGCGTCAGGGCTGCTCGAGGCCGTCGTCGGATGGCGAGGGGTGTACCTCCTCGCTGCGGTCGCAATGGTGGTGCTGTCGGTCGTGCTCCTGGTGACCCTGCCGCGGAGCGTCCCGAACGCCGTCGGAGGCTACGGTTCGCTGCTGCGCTCGACGATCGCACTGTTCCGGGGGGAGGTCGTCCTGCGGCGCCGCGCCGCCTTCGGGGCGCTCGGTTTCGCGGCGTTCAGCGTGCTCTGGACGACGCTTGCCTTCCTCCTCTCCGGCCCGCCCTACCGGTACTCGAGCGCCGTGATCGGCTTGTTCGGCCTCGTCGGCGCGGCCGGGGCCGCATGCGCCTCCTTCGCCGGCCGCCTGGCGGACCGGGGCTTCGCACGAAGGGCGACCGCGATGTTTGCACTCGCTGTCCTGGTCGCCTTCATCCTGATCGCTCTCGGCCGGCAGTCGCTTGCTGCGCTGCTCGCTGGCATCGTGGTGCTCGACATCGGGGTCCAGGGGATGCAGATCACCAACCAGAGCCTCATCTACCGACTCCGCGGTGATGCGCGCAGCCGTATCAACAGTGCCTACATGACCTGTTACTTCCTCGGCGGGAGCGCCGGCTCGGCCGCCGCGGGCGCCGCCTACCAGCTGGGAGGTTGGCGTGGCGTGTGCCTCCTCGGGGGTGTCCTCGGGCTCGCGATGGTCCTGCTGGCGTTCGGGAAGGGGCGGGCCTACGAAAGGGAGGTGGCGTTGGCACGCGCCGCTCCCGGTCAGGCGTAGGCGGGTCCGGCAGCTGGCGCCCTACGCCTCTCCGGGCGATCTCCGTCCGGGACGAGGGCCGTTCGCTCCTGCGGTCGCCTGGGGTGCGAGCGGCTCGGTGACCGGGGTCCGTGCGGGCTTCCGGCGGATCTTGCGGCCCAGCCAGGCGATCGGGTCGAAGTAGCCGTCCACGACCCGCTCCTTCAGGGGGATGATCGAGTTGTCCGTGATCTTGATCCCGACCGGGCAGACCTCGGTGCAGCACTTCGTGATGTTGCAGTACGCGAGGCCGAGGTGATGTCGCAGGAGGGGCCGTCGGTCCAGCGTGTCGAGCGGGTGCATCTCGAGTGCAGCGGCACGCACGAAGAACCGCGGCCCGGCGAAGTGCGCCTTGTTGCCTTCGTGGTCACGGATGACGTGGCAGACGTCCTGGCAGAGGAAGCACTCGATGCACTTGTGGAACTCCTGGACCCGGTCGATGTCGACCTGCGCGATCCGGTGCGTCCCGTCTGCCTCCCTCGGCCGCGGGGCGAGCGGAGGGATCTGGCGCGCGACGACGTAGTTGAACGAGACGTCCGAGACCAGGTCCTTCAGTATCGGGAAGGTCTTCATCGGCGCGATCGTGACCGCTTCGCCCGGCGGCAGAGTGCTCATCCGGGTCATGCACATCAGCCGTGGGCGCCCGTTGACCTCGGCGCTGCACGAGCCGCACTTGCCGGCCTTGCAGTTCCAACGGACGGCGAGGTCCGGAGCCTGCGTGGCCTGGACCCGGTGCACGACGTCGAGGACGACCTCGCCCTCGCTCGCCTCGACCTCGTAGTCGACGAAGCAGCCACCGGTGGCGTCGCCACGCCACAGGCGCATCGTGACGAGGGGCGTCTGGGTCGGCGTCTCGGTGAGCTTCTCTGCGGTCACGGTCATGAGACGGTCGCCTCCTCGAACAGCTCGGCCAGCTCGGGGGGCATCTCAGGGAGCGGCTCGGCGTGCACCGAGACGGTGCCGTCCTCCTCCAAGCGGGTGATGTGGTTGTGCTTGCCGAAGTACTCCGGGTCCGGTTTCGGGTAGTCGTCGCGGGTGTGGCCGCCACGGCTCTCGCGCCGCTCGAGCGCCGAGAGCGTGATGCAGGTCGAGACTGCCACCATGGCCCGGAGGTCGATGGCGAGGTGCCAGCCCGGGTTGAACTGGCGGTTGCCCTCGGCGTAGAGGCCGGGGACCCGGGCGGCGAGCCCGACCAGGCGGTCACGAGCCTCGGCGAGCTCGGACTCGGTGCGGATGATGCCGACCAGGTCCTGCATCGTCTGCTGGAGCTCGCGGTGGAGCTCGTAGGGGCTCTCCCCCTGCTCGTTGGCGAAGGGCTGGAGCGCGTCGGCGCAGATCCGAGCCACCTGGGCCTCGTCGAGGGGTCCGAGTCCGCCCGCGCTGCGTGCGAACTCGGCGGCGGCGGCGCCGGCTCGCCGACCGAACACGAGCAGGTCACCGAGCGAGTTGCCACCCAGCCGGTTCGACCCGTGCATCCCGCCAGCCACCTCGCCAGCGGCGTAGAGGCCGGGGACGGTCGCCGCGCAGGTGTCGGGCTCGACCCGGACCCCCCCCATCATGTAGTGGCAGGTGGGGCCCACCTCCATGGGCTCCTTGGTGATGTCGACGTCGGCGAGCTCGAGGAACTGCTCGTACATCGAGGGGAGGCGTCGCTCGATGTACTCGGCGCTCCGGCGAGACGCGATGTCGAGGAAGACGCCACCGTGGGGGCTCCCGCGCCCCGCTTTGACCTCGGCGTTGATGGCGCGGGCGACCTCGTCGCGGGGGAGCAGCTCGGGTGGTCGGCGGTTGCGCTTGTCGTCGTACCAGCGATCGGCTTCCGCCTCGTTGTCTGCGGTCTCGGCGGCGAAGAAGGGTGGGATGTAGTCGAACATGAAGCGGCGTCCCTCGCTGTTGCGCAGGACCCCCCCGTCACCGCGGACGCCCTCGGTCACGAGGATCCCCCGGGCGGACGGCGGCCAGATCATGCCGGTCGGGTGGAACTGGACGAACTCCATGTCCAGCATGTCGGCACCCGCCCAGAGGGCGAGCGCGTGGCCGTCACCCGTGTACTCCCAGCTCGCTGAGGTGAAGCGAAACGCCTTGCCGATCCCGCCCGTCGCGAGCACCGTCGCCTTGGCCCGGAAGACCACGAAGCGCCCGGTCTCGCGCCAGTACGCGATGGCGCCGGTGACCCGACCGCCCTCGACCAGGAGCCGGAGCACGGTGCACTCCATGAAGACCTCGAGGTCGTCGAGGTAGATCGCCTTGTACTGCAGCGTGCGGATCATCTCGAGGCCGGTGCGGTCGCCGACGTGTGCCAGCCGGGCATAGCGATGCCCGCCGAAGTCACGCTGGAGGATCCGGCCGTCGGGGGTCCGGTCGAAGGCGGCGCCCCACTCCTCGAGCTCGAAGACGCGATCGGGCGCCTCTTGCGCGTGCAGCTGGGCCATGCGCCAGTTGTTCAGCATCTTCCCGCCGCGCATCGTGTCCCGGAAGTGGATCTTCCAGTTGTCCTCGGCCCAGACGTTGCCCATCGCGGCGGCGATGCCCCCCTCGGCCATGACGGTGTGGGCCTTGCCGAGGAGCGACTTGCACACGACGCCGGTCCGGGCGCCGAGCGAGGCGGACTCGATCGCCGCACGCAGTCCCGCTCCACCCGCGCCGATCACCAGGACGTCGAGCTCTTTCACGTCGTAGTCGGCCATCAGAACAGCTTCGGGTCGTGGATGGCGCCGGAGGCGACGAGGCGGACGTAGACGTCGGTGAACGCGACCCAGAAGAGGCTCATCCACGCGAAGAGCATGTGGCGCCGGTTGAGCGGGGTCAGGCGCTTCCAGACCGCGTAGCGGATGGGGTGGCTCGAGAAGCTGTTGACCTGGCCTCCGCAGAGATGTCGACACGAGTGGCAGGAGAGCGAGTACAGCCAGAGCAGGACGGCGTTGACCACGAAGATCAACGTACCGACCCCCACGCCGATCCCCCCGTCGCCGGGGAAGCGGAACGCCTCGACGGCGTCGTACGTGAGGATCACGTTGAAGATCACCCCGAAGTAGAAGAAGTAGCGGTGGACGTTCTGGAAGATGAGGGGGAAGCGTGACTCGCCGGAGTAGCGAGGCCGGGCATCTGCGACGGCGCACGCCGGTGGCGCCCACAAGAACGAGCGGTAGTAGGAGCGGCGGTAGTAGTAACAGGTGAGGCGGAAGCCGAGGGGGAAGATCAGGATGAGGATCGCGGGGGAGATCTGCCACCAGCTCCCGATGACCGGTCCGAACTTCACCTGGCAGTTCGCGGTGATGCAGGGCGAGTAGAAGGGGGACAGGTAGTCCCGGTGCATCGCCGCTCCCACGTAGTAGTCGCGGTTCTGGAACGCCGCCCAGGTCGAGTAGCCGACGAAGGCCAGGAGCGCAGAGACCGTGAGGACGGGCGCCACCCACCACCGATCCCGGCGGAGCGTCGCCGCCTTTGGTCCACCCCGAACCCCGCCGAGGTGGACGGGGATCGGGCTGGGCGCCACCGCTGGCGCCCGCTGCTCGAGCGTGCTCACACCAACCTCCGTTCTCGTCCCCAGCGCCGCCGGCTGGGTCCGTCTCGCCGGCCCGGCGACCGTTCCCCATCTTCTCACTGTCCGAGTCCGATCGGACAACTCCGGCCTCGGGTGCAGCGCCGTTGTCGCCCCCCGAACGTAGGGTGGATTTGTGGGAACCACGGTGCAGCCCTCGAACAGCCCGACCGAGCCCCCGAGCCTGGCCACCCTCGGTGCCCTACGGGAGGCCGGTTACGCGAGCCGCTCGGTGAAGGCGGAGGTGGCGGCGAACCTCGCGCGACGCATCGCCGCTGGCCAGCCGCTCGTCGAGGGCGTCCTCGGCTACGAGGACGACGTGCTGCCCCAGCTCGAGAACGCGCTCTTGGCGGGCCACGACGTGATCCTGCTGGGAGAGCGGGGTCAGGCCAAGACGCGGCTCCTGCGTTCCCTGGTCGCGCTGCTCGACGAGTGGATCCCGGTCATCGAGGGGAGCGAGCTGCACGACGATCCCCTCGCGCCGGTCTCGGCCTACGCGCGGGAGCTGGTCGCCGAGCGCGGGGACGAGACCCCGATCGCCTGGCTGCACCGGGACCGGCGCTACGGCGAGAAGCTGGCGACCCCCGACACGTCCGTGGCCGACCTGATCGGCGAGGTCGACCCGATCAAGGTCGCCGAGGGACGCTACCTCGCTGACGAGCGGACGTTGCACTACGGCCTCGTGCCCCGGACCAACCGCGGCATCTTCGCGGTGAACGAGCTCCCCGACTTGGCGGAGCGCATCCAGGTCAGCCTGCTCAACGTGCTCGAGGAGCGAGACGTCCAAGTGCGGGGCTACTCCGTCCGGCTCCCGCTCGACCTGCTGTTCGTGGCGAGCGCGAACCCCGAGGACTACACCAATCGCGGCAGGATCATCACGCCGCTCAAGGACCGCTTCGGCGCGCAGATCCGCACCCACTACCCCCGGACCCAGGACGTCGAGCGGGCGGTGATCGCGCAAGAGGCGCGGCCCACCTCGCACGCCGGGGTCGAGGTCTTCGTGCCGGGTTACATGACCGAGGTGGTCGCCGGGATCTCCCAGGCTGCGCGGCGTGCTCCCAAGGTGAACCAACATTCCGGCGTCTCGGTTCGGGTGAGCGTGGCCAACTACGAGACGCTCGTGGTGAATGCCGTGCGACGGGCGCTCGTGCTCGGCGAACCCGAGGCGGTGCCGCGGGTGAGCGACCTCGCTGCGCTCGCACCCTCGACCCTCGGCAAGCTCGAGGTGGAGGTCCTCGAGGACGGCCGCGAGCAGGAGCTCTTCGAACAGCTCGTGGCGCACGCCCTGCTCGCGGTCTTCCGGGCCCGGGTGCCGCTCGACGCCGCCCGGCCGGTGCTGGCCGCGTTCGAGGCTGGCGCCGTCGTCGAGATCGGTGATCGGATCCCGGCCGCCGACTACCTCGCGATGGTCGCGGGTGTCGACGGGCTCGGGGCCCTCGCTGGCCGTGTCGCGGAGCGTGAGACGCCCGGCGCGCTCGCGAGCGCGGTCGAGCTCGTCCTCGAGGGCCTGCACCTCGCGAAGCGGCTGAACAAGGACCAGGTCGGCGCGGGCGCGACCTACCGGGGCCGTGGCTGAGGAGCGGGCCTCGGCGCGAGGCCGTGCCCGTGCCCGTGCCCGTGCCCGTGGCTGAGGGCGCGGCCGTGCCGCCCGGCGGGCCCTGGCGGTACTCCCGCTGGGACGGCACGCAGGTGCCCCGCGGTCTCGACGCCGCCGAGGTGCTCGACCGAATCGCCGACGACCTGCTCTACCACGGCGACCTGCATGCCGCCCTCCGTCGCCTGCTCCAGGACGGCTACCGGCGCGACGGGCGGGACGTGATGGGGCTTCGCGAGATGCTCGAACGGCTGCGCCGCCAGCGCCAGGAGCGCCTCGAGGCGGGGGACGTCTCCGGCGTGCGCGACGAGATCGCTCACGAGCTCGCCCGCATCACCGACCTCGAGCGCGAGGCGCTCGACCGGGCAGAGGAGGCGGCACGCCCCGCTGCCACGCCGGAAGTGGGCGAGGGACGGGTCGAGCGCGAGGACCTGCGCGCCGGTAGCGGCCCAGCGGAGGGGGGAGCGCAGGGCGGGCGGGAGGGGGAGCCTCGGCCGACCCCGGTGCCGCCGGAGGTGCTCGCCGAGCGGCGGATGACCATCGACTTCCTCCCCGACGACATCGCCGGCCGACTCCGAGCGCTCTCGGCCTACGAGTTCACCTCGGGGGCTGCCGCCGAGCGCTTTGCCGACCTGGTCGAGCGCCTCCGCTCCCAGTTGCTCGCCGCGACTGCGGGTGAGCTCGCGTCGGCGTTGCGCAACCAGACCCCTGAGGACGTCGAGGAGCTCCGCGCCCTGCTCGACGGGCTCAACCACCTGCTCGAGTCCCATGCGCGAGGTGACGACACGACGGACGAGTTCCGCCGGTTCATGGAACGCTTCGGGCCGCACTTCCCCGGACAGCCCGGAGATGTCGAGGAGCTCCTCTCCCAGCTGGCCGCTCAGGCGGCTGGCATGGCGGCGCTGCTGAACTCGCTCGACGAGGCGGACCGTCGAGAGCTCGAGGCTCTGGCTGGGGAACTCTTCGGCGACTTCGACCTCTCCTGGCAGCTGGAGCGTCTCCGGCAGAACCTGCGCTCCAGCCGGCCCCAGGCCGGGTGGGACCGCCGGTACGGCCTCTCCGGAGCAGACCCGCTCGGGCTCGGCCAGGCTGTTCCCCTCTTCCAGGAGCTCGCAGAGCTCGACAACCTCGAGCAGCTCCTCCGACAGGCAGCGAGCCCCCAGGCGCTCGGCGAGGTCGATCTCGACCGCGTCGCCGAGCTCCTCGGACCAGACGCCGCTGCTGCCCTCGGTGAGCTCCGCTCGCTCGCAGATCGCCTGGCCGAGGCCGGCCTGACCGAGGTCCGGGAGGGCCGCTACGAGCTGACGCCGGCCGGGGTGCGCGCGCTCGGCGCACGAGCGCTCGACGAGCTCTTCAGCCACCTGACCCGGGACCGGCTCGGCGGCCACGCTGCTCGCACCATCGGAGTCGGGCGTGAGCGTGCCGAGGAGACGAAGCCGTACGAGTTCGGTGACCCGTTCCAGCTCGACATCGGTGCCACCGTGGCGAACGCCGTCCGGCGCAGCGGGGCCGGGGTCCCGGTCCGGCTGCAGCCGGACGACTTCGAGGTGGAACGGACGGAGCAGCTGGTGCGGGCGGCGACGGTCGTCCTCGTGGACCTCTCCCTCTCGATGCCGATGCGGGACAGCTTCCTCGCTGCGAAGAAGGTCGCCATGGCGCTGCACGCGCTCATCAGCTCCCGCTTCCCTCGGGACTTCCTCGGCTTGGTCGGGTTCTCCGAACTGGCGAGGGAGCTCGCGCCGAGGGATCTCCCCGAGGTCTCGTGGGACTTCGTCTACGGGACCAACATCCAGCACGCGCTCGCTCTGGCTCGGAGGATGCTGGCGCACCAGCACGGGACGAAGCAGGTGATCCTCATCACCGACGGGGAGCCAACAGCGCACATCCAAGAGGATGGAGAGGTCTTCTTCTGCTATCCGTCGGCTCCCGAGACGCTCGAGGCCACCATGGCGGAGGTGATCCGGGCCACGCGCGAGGGCATTCGCATCAACACCTTCCTGCTGGACTCCTCCGTTTACCTGCGGGGCTTCGTCGAGCAGGTCACCCGCGTCAACCGAGGGCGGGCGTTCTACACGACCCCGGAGACCCTCGGCGACTACGTGCTCGTCGACTTCGTCGAGGGCAGGCGGAACACCCGACGCCGCTGAGCCGACACGACTCCGAAGGGCGGCTCAGCCGTGGGTCTTGCGGTGTCACCCGTGAGGCGGCAGAATGACAGTGCTGTAACTACAGGGCTGCGAGCCGCCGGAGGGAGAGACGCCGATGGAGTGGAACCCAGGCTTCCTGCGCAGCGCGGAGGAGCGCCCGTGGCTGCAGCGGGCCAACTGTACCGGCGTGGACCCCGAGCTGTTCTTCCCCCAGCGGGGGACTTCGACGCGAGAGGCGAAGGAAGTCTGCCGCGGCTGCCTCGTGCAAGCCGAGTGCCTCGACTACGCCATCGCCAACGGGGAGAAGTTCGGCATCTGGGGGGGTCTGTCGGAACGCGAGCGCCGTCGAGTCCGCCGGGCCCGACTGGCCGCACGCCGGGCCGTGCCCAACGCATCCTGACGACTCACGACGAACGGATCGGCGAGCGAAGTGCGGGCTGAGCCCGTTCCAGGTCCGCTCCGCGCGCCGAACTCGCTCCTCGATGGTCCCGAGCGTGCTGCTCGCTGGTCCCGAGCGTGCTCCTCAGCGGGAAGAGCGGCTCGTGGCGCGGGCGCTCCCGTCGTCTCCGATCAGGCCCTGCGAGCCCTCGCTTCTTCGAGGCGCCGACGCCGGGCGATGCGCCGGCGCTCACGCTCCGATGCACCCCCCCAGACCCCGTGGTCGATGCGGTTGTAGAGGGCGTATTCCAGGCACGGCTCTTGCACGGGGCAGTCTGCACAGATGCGCCGGGCGATCTCGACGCCAACCCCGTCACTCGGGAAGAAGGTCGCGGGAGGCAGGTCACGGCACTTGCCCCACGCCATCCATTCGGTGTCCATCGCGCCTCCTTACCCTTCGAACACTAGTCTGACTCACTCGGGGTGGGTTCGGTTCCTCACCCGGCGTGGGTTTCCTGCCCGGAGCGAGCGCCCCAGGGTGCATCTGGGTACGTAGGTCTGCGCAGCTCGCGGGCACAGGTTCTGGCTGCGGCACCGGGGTACGAGCAGACGCCCGAGAGGGATGACCGGGCTGCGTGACGAGGCAGCGGGTTGATCGGGTCGGAGCAGCCCCCGTGCCCTCGACGCGCGGACACGGTGCGCAGTCGATGCGGGAAGAGTGATGCGGGAAGAAAGGACGAGCGACATGTCGAACATCGCGGTGCCCGGCCCCGAGGTGCCCCCCCGGGGACAGGTGCGGATCGTCTACCTGGGTCCGGTTGCCCCGCACTGGGAGGTGCACGGGATCAACGGCGATCGGATCCTCCTGGACGAGTTCCGCCAGCGCGCCCTCGCCCGGCTGCTCCTGTTGCCGCCTCACGATCCCCAGTTCCGCCGGAACCGGGAGCGAGTGGCGCGAGACGCCGAGCGAGAAGGGCTCATCCTCGAGTGGGACCTCGGACTGCCGGATCAGGAGAGCTGAACCCGAGTAGGAGCTGGACCGAAGTAGGAGCAGGAGCAGGACCGGAGCAGGAGTAGGAGAGCTGAGGAATCTGTCCGACTCGCGCTCAGGCGTCTGGCCCGGTGCTCCCCGGCGCTCCTGGGTCCTGCGAGCCCGCTGCGCCCGGCGCTCCTGGGTCCTGCGAGCCCGCTGCGCCCGGCGGCTCCATCCGCTGCGAGCCGGGGCCGTCCGGGTGCTCGATTTCCGGGGACGCGGATTCGCCCGGGAGCTCGAGGGCGAGGCCGGGGGCGCCGTCGAGGCGGATGCGCTCCAGCCAGAGCCCCGGGGCGTCGACCTCGGCAGGGGTTGGCAGGAACTTCCCCGCCATCACCAGCGGCGTGAGACCGTCCTCGCCTGCCCGCTCGACGACACCCTCGACGAACGCCCGCCCGCGGTCCAGGAGCCGCTGGTCGTAGCGGAGCCCGAAGAGGTCGCCGACGAAACGCTCCCCGGCGTCTCGGTCGACTCGCCGGCGGCGCAGGGCCTCCAGCAATGCTGGCGAGGATCCTGCGAGGCGACGACCGACCATCACGCTCACGTGCTCCGCATAGCCCTCGAGCGCGGCGACGAGCGCTTCGAGGTCGACCCGGATGCCCGCCTGGGCCGGACTCTCCTGCTCGCTCACGAGGCTCGCGGGGTCGCCGAGTGCCGCCTGGATGGTCTCGGGATCCGTCGGGTCGAGACCCGCGAGGCGCTCCTCCAGCCCATGCACGTCGGGCCGGTAGCCGGCGACGTAGCTCGCGTAGAGCGACGTAAGTCGCTCGTTGACGTGGGGGACCGACAGGAGCACGTGGTGCGCGGTCTCGCTCACCAGAACCCAGAGTCGAACGTCGTCGAGGGGGAGGCTCCAGTCGGAGGCGAAGGCGGCGAGGTTTGCTGGCACGACGCTGAGCTCGTCGAGTGGCGGGCGAGGGATGGGGAGGTCGTACTGCCCGAGCGCGCGTCGCGAGAGGTGACCGACCGCCGAGCCGAGTTGGAGGCCGAGCATCGCCGGGGCGACGGCGCGCCCGAGCGAGCCGAGGAGGTCTGCCAGGCCCGTCTCGCTCCCGAGGCCCCCGACGAGGCTCTCGGGGAGGAGTGGGAGGCTCCCGAGTCCGGCCTGCTCGCTCGCGAGGGTGGAGCTCAGCGGTTCGAGGAGCGGCTTCCACGCCTCGATCGTTGCGACGGCCCACTCGCTCCGGCGCAGCGGCCGGGCGGTGAGCCCGAGGCCACGACGACTCGCGCGCAGACCTGTCGCAGCTTCGACGTGGAGCTCCGCAACGCGTAACAGCTCCTCGAGGCGGATCCGCTCGATCGGGTCGACGTTGTCCTCCGAGCTGCCGTCGGTCGCGACCGAAACCGCGACCTGGCGAGCCAGGTCCCAGTGCATGCCGCCGCTCTGGTTCAGGATGCGGAGCAGGTCGGAGAGGAGCTGCTCGAAAGGGCTCCCACTACCCGGCGACGACGCGCTCACACGACCAGCGTAGGGGCTCGGTCGTTGCCTGGGCCGCTCGTAGCCTGGGCCCGGGCCGGGTCAGCTTCCCGTGGGAGCGGTGCCGAGCACGACGGTTCTGTGGTGGACGACGGTCCCCGTGCTGACGTCCAGGGCCACCGTGTCCCCCGGCTGTCGGAGGGCAATGAGCTGTTGGAGCTGGCTCACGGACGTCACCTGGATCCCGTCCACCGACCGGATGACCTCCCCCTTCCGCAGCCCCGCCGTACTTGCCGGGCTGCCGGGTACGACCATCAGCACTTCGGCGCCCACCCCCCCGCTACCGAGGGGAGTGCCGACCTGCACACCGAGCCACCCGTGCCGGATCCGTCCGGTCGCGACGAACTGACCGAGATCGGCCGCGACCAGGCTGGCCGGCACTGCCTCCGCAACCGTGTTCCCGGATGCCGTTGTCACCTCCACGATCAGTCCGGTCACGTCCCCTCCTCCGTCGAGGACCACGCCACCGAGCTCGTGCACGGTGACGGGGGCGTCAAGCGTCGTGACATCCAGCAGCTCGGTCTGGCCCACGAGGACAGGGGTGCCCGCGCTCTGCACGGTCCCGACGGCGATCGCTCCGGCCGATCCTTCGACGGGCGAGGCACCGGGCAGCGTCGCAGATCCGGACGAACCCTTTGCGCCTTGGCCGCCCGTCGCCAGGGGCCCGGCGCCAGCGGCAACGGCCATCGTCCCCGGCGCCATCGGGTCGGTCGGGTCGAGGTGGACGAAGGGGAGCCCGCTCGTGTTCGTCGTGAGGATGGCGACCAGATCGTCCGGGTCCACGGCCCGGACCCTCGCCGGGATGCTCCGCCCGGTGCTCGTCACGATGGTCACCGACGCCGCGCCCCCGAGCAGGGTGCTCGAGGTCAAGACCAGCCCACCGGGGTCGATCACGACACCGCTCGCCCATCGCGCGTGCGCGCCGCTGCCGACCTCGACGCGGACCATGCCCTGCTGGGCCACGCCGATCCGGGTGAGCAGGCTGCGGTTCAGCGTCACAGAGCCCGAGGCCGGCTGGGGAGAGCCGTCGGCACTGACTCCCGGGTCGGCCGCACCCCCGGTCGGGCTCCCCGTGGTGGTGCTCGACCGCCACCCGAGCGCGTGCAGGACCGCCGCACTCCCCCCTGCGCCGAGGAGGACGGCGAGCACGAGCCCCGGCCAGCGCCGCCGCGGTCGCGAAGGGCGTGCACGCGTCCGGCCGGCCTCGGACGGGTGGAGCCACGGTCGCTGTCCCGGGGCGGGGGGAGGGAGGACCCCACCGTCCTCCTCCGGCCCGAACTCTTCGGGCTCTTCGCCGGTGTTCTCCACCGCCTGAGAATACCGGTCCCCTGCAGGGACGGGGTCGCGCGGACCGCCCGCGCAGCGCCCCGCCCGCGCTGCTCCCGGGGGGTTGGCGGCCCGCCGACGACGGCCCGACGCGCCGCGCCGACGACATCGCGCGCCGCCGACGGCGTTCGACGCATCCCGCCGACGACATCGCACACCGGTGTGGCTGCCGCCGTAGCATGGTGATGTGGAGGCCCCCCGCGACGGCGACGACTGGGTCGGGCTCGGGAGCGACGAGCTTCCGGTACAGGCCGCCCTCGCGTGGGCGGTGCGCCCGAGCTGCGGGGCGGTCGTGTTGTTCACGGGGACCGTGCGCGACCACGCTGAGGGGCGCGACGGTGTGGAGCACCTCGACTACGAGGCCTACGAGGCCCCGGCGCTCGACCGGCTGCGCGCCGTTGCGGCCGCGGCCCGAACGCGCTGGCCGGTGCTCGGGAGGGTGGTCCTGCTCCACCGCGTCGGGCGCCTCGCCGTCGGGGAGGTCTCTGTCGTGGTGGTCGTCTCGACCCCCCACCGACCCGAGGCGTTCGAGGCGGGCCGGTTCTGCATCGATGCCGTGAAGTCGACCGTCCCGATCTGGAAGCGTGAGTCCTGGCGTGACGGGGCCGACTGGGGCCTGCACGCGGCCGACCTCGCCGAGCTGGGGGGTGGCTGATGGGGAACCTCGTCTATCTCGCTGCCGCTGTGCTGGCCGTCGCGGTCATCTCGCTCGTCCTCCTGGTGCGGGAGCGCCGGCCGGTCACCGTCGAGGACGAGGTGGACCGCTTCTCGCGCGGTCTGCAGGCCCTCTCGCCGCAGCGCTCACGCGCGGGCGGTCCGGACCGGAGAGCCTGACCTGGCTCGAGAGGTTGCGATCGAGGCGGGCTCTGCGACCACCCGCGTCGCGTGGCGGGATCGCCCGGAGACGGTGGCGGAGCCGACCGTGGTGGCGGTCGACCAGCACTCCGGCGACGTCGCGGCCTTCGGGAAGACCAGTCTCGGGGTGATCGGGCGCTCGCCGGGGTATCTCCAGCTCGCGCGGCCTGTCCAGCGGGGCGTCGTGACCGACCCTGACCTCGCCGGCGCACTCTTCGCGCAGCTCATCGGGCGGAGCGGGCTTGCCCGCGGTGCGAAGCCCTCGGTCCTGGCGAGCGTGCCCGTCATGGCGTCGGCGCGCGAGCGTCTCGCGCTCGAGCATGCGTGCCAGCGAGCGGGGGCCGGCGATGTCGAGCTGGTGGAGCAGCCGCTCGCCGCGGCCTGGGGCCTCGGGCTGGACCTCGCCGGCGGGACGGGGTGCCTGGTCATCGACGTCGGGGCGGGGGTGACCGAAGCGGCAATTGTCTGCCTGAACGCGGTGATGGCGAGCCGCTCCGCACGCATCGGAGGCTTCGACTTCGACGCGGCGCTCGTCGAACTGCTCCGGGCCGGTCCCGGCCTCTGCGTCGGTGAGCGGACAGCGGAGCGCCTGAAGGTGGCGATCGCGACGACTGGACCCCTGGAGGAGGAGCGTTTCGCCGAGATCTGGGGGCGGGACGTGGCGACGGGTGCCGCACGCTCCGTCGTGGTGGCCTCCTCCGACGTCCGGCCCGTCGTGGAACCGCTCGCGCGCGCAGTGGTCGACGTCGCCCTTCGCTGCGTTGCCATGGCGCCACCCGAGCTGGCCCAAGACCTCATCGACGGCGGCGTCTACCTCGTCGGGGCGGGGGCGCAGCTCCCCGGGCTCGCCGAGCAGCTGGCGACGGCGCTCGCGCTGCCGGTCCAGCTCGCCGTCGAGCCCGAGACCGCGGGTCTCGCCGGGCTCGCCAGCCGCCTCCGCGCTCGCCCGACGCGAGCGCCCGGTCGTCCGGCCCGCGCGGGCGGTCGGCGCCGCTCCACCCCGTCGCTCACCCTCCCTCGCTCCTGAGCTGCCCGGGCGGTTGGTAACGAGCCGATGCCCTGTCAACGGCCGGGCGACTGGTCCGGGGTGTGTCGAGGGAGCGAGCGGTCCTGTGGGCCCGTGCCGAGAAGCTCCTCGGCCGCGCTGCGGACCTGCCAGTCGCGGTCCTCGAGAGCGCGCCGCAGCGCCTCGTCGACCTCGGCCCCCTCGAACGCTGCGAGAGCGACGGCCGCTCGGCGGCGCACCGTCGCCACGTCCTCCCGGAGTGCCTCGAGCACGAACGCGACGCCGTCGGGGTCTCCGATCGCGCCGAGGGCTGCGACGGCGGCTTCCCGCACGAGGGGATCGTCCGCCCTGCGGGCGAGGTTGCCGAGCGCCGGCACGGCATCCCTGCGGCCCTGCTCGCCGAGACTCCAGACGCAGGCCTCGACGACGAGGGGGTCCTTGTCGGCGAGGGCCGGCAGCAGGTCGACCTCGGGCATGCCTGCGGCGAGGCCCGCCGCCGCGCGGCGAACTGCGGGAGCGGGGTCGGCGAGGTGGCGGTGGAGGTCGTCGACGGTGAGGCGCTCGAGGCGCTCGAGGCTTGCCAGTCCGGCGGCGCGGACCGCAGGGTCGGGGTCCGACAGGGCAGCCCGCGCGCCACTCGGGTCGGCCCGGTAACCGGCGAGCACGGCAGCCAACCGCCGCCCCGCAGGCCCGGGGATGGGGCAGGATTCCTCCATGGTCGCCACACCGGAGAAGGTAGCGAGGCCCCGGCGGGGCCGGCGGCGCACGGTGCTCGCGTGGGTCGCCGCCCTCGTGGTGGTTGGCCTCGTGATCTGGAGCGTGACCTACACGCTCCCGGTCTGGTCGGTGACGCCCGGGGTGGCGCAGGCCGTGACCGGCCCGACGGGGGTGCTCCGAGTCCCCACGCACCTCGCGCACCCCTCCAAGGGTGAGATCTTCCTCACGGACGTGGAACTGACCCCGCTCACCCCGCTTGGCTGGCTCACGTCGCACTTCGACTCGCACGTGTCCTACCTCTCGTCGGCGGACGTGCTCGGGACGGTTCCCGCGAGCCAGTTCGACTCCATCGAGGCGCTCCAGATGGACCTGTCCCAGCAGTACGCGACCGTGGCGGCGTTGCGCCTCCTCGGCTACTCGGTGCCGGAACGGTCTGGACCGATCATCGGCGAGGTGCTGCCCGGATCGCCCGCGGCTCGGGCGGCGTCCGCGGGCTCGTTGCGCATCGGAGACGTGATCGTCTCGGTGGACGGGCATCCCACGCCGACGATCGCGGCGCTACGGCGTTGGGTCGACGTCGTCCCGGCTGGCGAGGTGGCGCACCTCGTCCTCGACCCGGCAGACGGTGGGGCGCGCCGAGTCGTGGGGCTCACGCCGGAGCGCACGAGCGCCGGGTCCCACGAGCTCGGCGTCGGGGTCGTCGAGGGCGCCTACTTCTCGCTTCCCTTCCCCGTTTCCGTCGACCTCCCGGGCGTCGGGGGACCCTCTGCGGGGCTCGCGTTCTCGCTCGGGACGGTCGACGAGCTCACCAACGGGGATCTCACCGGAGGGCTGCGGATCGGGGCGACC
Organism: Actinomycetes bacterium; assembly: GCA_021791675.1. GTDB lineage: Bacteria > Actinomycetota > Acidimicrobiia > Acidimicrobiales > JAKAOS01 > JAJYWE01. Next base: position 21,332 of record JAJYWE010000043.1, read on the forward strand.
GGTGAGATCTCGCCTGACGGCGCGGTGAGCCAGGTGGGTGGGGTCGAGCAGAAGGCAGTCGCCGTGCGTCGAGCCGGGGCAACGGTGTTCCTGGTACCGGTGGGTGAGGCCGCGCAGGCGCGGGCCGGCGGTGGGCCGCACCTCCGTGTCGTCCCGGTCTCCTCGCTCCGCCAGGCGCTCTCGGTGCTCGCGTCCCTCGGGGGGGACACGGCGGGCCTGCCGCCCGGCGTGCGGTAGGGGAGTCGGCGCCTCGGCGGGCGCCTGTGCGGCCCGGGTGCGGAAGTGGCCCGGCGTGGGAGGCGCTGGCGCTGGAGGGGAGGGGGGCGAGTCGGTCTGCTGGCGGGGCCCCGAGCCGGTTTCGCTGCGGGGCCGAGCCGGTTGCCCTGCGGGGCCGAGCCGGTTGCCCTGCGGGGCCAAGCCGGTTGCCCTGGGGGCCGCCACCTAAGCGAAGCGGGGGCGCCGTAGGCTGGGCGGTCGTGCGCAGTCCC
>JAJYWE010000043.1:21919-24892 GCA_021791675.1 Actinomycetes bacterium
CTGCGGGGCCGAGCCGGTTGCCCTGCGGGGCCGAGCCGGTTGCCCTGCGGGGCCAAGCCGGTTGCCCTGGGGGCCGCCACCTAAGCGAAGCGGGGGCGCCGTAGGCTGGGCGGTCGTGCGCAGTCCCGCTGATCTCCCCGTCCACCGGCCCGTCAACCGGGCCCGGGTGGCCATCGTCGTCGGGATCCTGGCCGCGATCGTGCTCGTGGCGTCCCTGCACGGGCTGGCTGTGTTCTACACCGACTTCTTGTGGTTCCGCTCGGTGGGGCTCACCCAGGTCTGGTCCGGGGTGCTGCTCTCGAAGGTCTTCCTCGGCGTGTTGTTCGTGGCGATCTTCTTCGTGCTCTGCTTCGTGAACCTCGCGATCGTCGACCGCCGAGCCTTCCGGATGCTGCCCACCGGCCCCGAGGATGCCCTCGTCCAGCGCTATCGGGCCGTCGTGGTGCCGCACGCCGCAGTCGTCCGGAGCATCGCCGCGCTCGTCCTGGCGCTGATCGTGGGCGCGGGCGTGTCCGGCGAGTGGAACAACTGGATCCTCTTCACCCACGCGGTGCACTGGGGCGTGAAGGATCCGGTGTTCCACAAGGACGTCGGCTTCTACGTCTTCCAGCTGCCGTTCCTCTCGTTCCTCGTGGAGTGGGCCTTTGCCGCACTGCTCGTCGTCACCCTCGCGGTCGCCGGGGCGTCGTACCTGACCGGGGGGATCCGCCTGCAGGGCCCCGGACCGCGCGTGCATCCCGAGGTGAAGGCGCACCTCTCGGTGCTGCTCGCCCTGATCGCCGTGGTGAAGGCGGTCGGTTACTACTTCCAGCGGTACGAGCTCCTCAACGCCAACGACGGCTTCGCCCACGGCGCGTTCTACACCGACCTCCACGCCCGGCTCCCCGCCATCGAGCTGCTCATCGTGATCTCCCTCGTTGCCGCGGTGATCCTGCTCGGCAACATCCGGCGCCAGGGCTGGGGGCTCCCGATCATCGCGATTGGCCTCTGGGCGTTCATCTCGATCGTCGTCGGCGCGATCTACCCGGCGATCATCGAGAACTTCACCGTGATCCCCTCCCAGGCGACCAAGGAGCTGCCGTACATCGGACGCAACATCTCGGCGACCCGGGAGGCGATGGGCATCAACGGAGTCGGGACGCAGTCGTTCAGTGCTAGCCAGACGCTGACCGCGAGCCAGGTGGATGCGAACCGCAAGGCGCTCTCGGCGGTGCGGATCTGGGACCCCAGCCTCACGAGCGCGACCTTCAACAAGCTGCAGGACATCAAGGGTTACTACACCTTTGCGAACCTCACGGTGAACCGCATGGACATCGGGGGTGAGGAGCAGCCCGTCGTCGTCGGGGTCCGGGAGCTCGACCAGAGCCAGCTCCCCGCACAGAGCTGGGTCAACACCCACCTCCAGTACACCCACGGCTACGGGGCCATCGTGGCGGAGGCGAGTAGTGCCACGTCGAACGGCGTGCCGAACTTCCTGGTCCAGAACGTGCCGCCGACGTCCAGCAGCGGGGGCCCACGCCTCACGCAGCCCGCGGTCTACTACGGCGTGACCGACCCCTCGTACGTCGTGGCGAACAGTCGCCAGGCCGAGTTCGACTACCAGGCCGCGAACGGCGGGACCGTGCAGTCCCACTACCAGGGCAGTGGTGGTGTGCCGGCAGGATCGGTGTTCCGGCGGGCCGCGTTCGCGCTCCGTTTCGGTGATCTCAACCTGCTGCTCTCGTCGCAGGTCACGGCCAAGAGCCGCATCATGTTCGTGCGCAACGTCGTGCAGCGGGTCGAGAAGGCCGCGCCGTTCCTGAGCTTCGGCTCCAATCCCTACGCCGTCGTCCTGCACGGGGGGATCTACTGGGTGGTGAACGGCTACACGACGACCGACCAGTACCCCTACGCGCAGCCGCCCAACACGACGGTCTTGCCGGCGTCCTCGAGTCTCGCCAACACCTCGTTCAACTACCTCCGAAACTCGGTCAAAGTTCTGGTCAACGCCTACAACGGGAAGATGACCTTCTACGTGACGGACCCCTCCGACCCCATCATCCGGGCGTACGAGAAGGCCTTCCCTGCACTGTTCACCCCGGAGTCGGCGATGCCGGCGGGGCTCGCTGCCCAGCTGCGCTACCCGCTCTCGCTCTTCACCCTCCAGTCGGAGGTTTACGGGCGCTACCACATCACGAACCCGTCCAACTTCTACAACGCGAGCGACGCCTGGGTGCTCGCCGCCAGCCCTGCGCCCGGTGCCGTGACCTCGGGTGGAGGTGGCATCTTCGGGATCGGCAACGTCACCCCGATGACACCGCAGTACACCGAGATCCAGCTCCCGGGCCAGTCGAAGCCGAGCTTCGAGCTGCTGGAGGCCTTCGTCCCGTATGCGACTGGGTCCGACAGCCAGCAGAACCTGACGGCCTTCATGGTGGCGGGCAACGGTCCTGCCCAGCACGGCCCGGGTGCGTATGGCGCGCTGACGTCCTACGTCACGCCCCGTGGGATCCAGATCAACGGCCCCTCTCTCGTGAACGCGGAGATCTCGGCCACTCCCGCGGTCTCGGAGGCACAGACGCTCCTCGACCAGCACGGCTCCAGCGTCGAGCAGGGGACGCTGATGCTGGTCCCGGTCGACCAGTCCCTCGTGTGGGTGCGGCCGCTCTACGTCCAGTCCTCCCAGAACGCGCTCCCGGCGATTCACTACGTCGTTGTCGTCTACGGCAAGACCGTCACGCTCGAGTCGACTCTCCCGGAGGCGATCGACGCTACGTTCGGCTCGGACCTCTCCCATTCGACCACGGGGCCGCCGTCGTCGAGCTCGACCAAACCGGTTTCACCTTCGGTCCAGGGACTCATCACGCAGGCGAACACGGATCTCCAGCAGGCACAGTCCTTCCTGCAGGCGGGCAACCTCGGGGGTTACCAGTCCTCGGTCGAGAAGGCGCAGCAGCTCCTCCAGAAGGCGGTGAAGCTCGAGCAGGCGGCCAA
>JAJYWE010000120.1 GCA_021791675.1 Actinomycetes bacterium
CGAAGGGGAACACATCGTCACCGCCGGAGGGTGGACCGCCGGGGGCGGGGTCGTCGGGCGAGCCCCCGGCGCGGACCGTGCCGCCGGGTGAGGCCGACGGCGGTCGGGCGCGGGGTGCGGCGTGAGGTGGCGCTCACGCGCCTTCCGCATGCCCGACCGGGACCCAGCCCCGCCCGGGTCAGCGCTGCCGGCGTCAGCGCCGCAGGGGTCAGCGCGGTCGGGGTCAGTGCCGCCGGGTCAGCGGGTGCCCTTGTAGTTGAGGACCTGGGTCAGGACCTCCTCGACCTCGACGAGATCTGCCTGGGCGGCCATGACGGCGTGGATGTCCTTGTAGGCCTCGGGCGACTCGTCGAGGAGCGCCTCGGCCTCCCGCTCCTGCCAGGTGCGCCCGGCCATCGCGTCGCGGAGACGCTCCACGCTGAGCTGCTTGCGAGCCTGGCCTCGGGAGAGACGCCGGCCGGCACCGTGGGCGCAGCTCTCGTAGGAGGCGGGATTGCCCTTCCCGCGCACGACGAAGGTGGATGTGCCCATCGAGCCGGGGATCACGCCGCGCTCGCCGGCGCGAGCCCGGATGGCACCCTTGCGGGTCACCCACACCGGTCGACCGCCGTGGACCTCTTCGGCACAGAAGTTGTGGTGGCAGTTGACGCGCTCGACGACGACCCCCGGGCGGGTCGCCTGCCAGAGCTCGGCGAGGGTCGCCTCGAGGAGCTGCTCGCGGTTCGCTGCCGCGTAGTCCTGTGCCCAGTGCATGTCCGCGACGTATGCGGCGAACTCGTCGGTGCCCTGCGTGAACCAGGCCAGGTCGGGGTCCTCGAGCTCCGTGCCGATGGCCTTCGCGAGCGCCTTCGCCGTCGCGATGTGCCGGGACGCGAGCTCGTTGCCGATGCCGCGCGACCCCGAGTGCAGGACGACCCAGACCCGCGCATGGCGGTCGAGGCTCACCTCCACGAAGTGGTTCCCCGAGCCGAGGCTGCCGAACTGGTCGGCGGCCTTCGCCGCCTGGCGTCCCGAGAGCTCGGAGGGCGGGGGGTGCTCTGCGAGCCACGAGCTCGCCGCATCCGTCGCGTCGTCGTGGCCCCGCCCGACGCCGGCCGGCACCGCCCGTGCCAGGCGGTCCCGGAGTCGCGTCAGGTCGTCGGGGAGGTCGCCCGCCGACAGGTCCGTGCGTGCGGCGATCATGCCGCAGCCGAGGTCGACCCCGACCGCCGCCGGGACGACTGCGCCGGCCGTCGCGACCACCGAGCCGACGGTCGCGCCGATCCCGACGTGCGCATCGGGCATCAGCGCAACCGGTCCCGCGAGGATCTCGAGGCGCGCGGTCCGCCCGGCCTGCTCGAGGGTGCCGGGGTCGAGCTCGTCGGCCCAGGAGATCAGCCGTGCGGCGAGCGTGTTCGGCATGGGGCCAAGCTGGTCGAGCCGGGGCGAGGTCGCAAGCGAGTTTTGCGTCGACGAGGCCGCGTGCGCGACCGGCGTTCCCAACGAGGGGCGGGTCCCTCGATCAGGCCCCGGGGGCGATCAGTAGTACGCCCGGAGCACGCTGGTCTTGGAGTGAGCGGGATTGCCGTCGTTGCGCTGGAGGCTGACGTCGACGGCGGAGAACTGCTGCATGATCGAGCCGGCGATACCGTACGAGCCGGTCCCGGTCGGTGACAGGACGCCCATCGGCAGCATCTTGTCGGTCTGGGGCGCCAGCAGCCACACCTCGTAGAAGTCTCCGGTGGGTGGTGGGGGCAGGTTGGCAGTGCGCACGATGAGGATCCGGTCCTTGCCCTTCGCCACGACGGTGACCTCGCCGCCAGCAGGCGCCGGTGCGGCGAGGCGCTGGAGTGCAGCGGTTGCGACGACCGGTCCGCTGCTCGGGCGGGGGCTCTGGAGCTGCCGGCCGACGAGGATGCCCCCCACGAGTAGCACCGCCGCGGCGACAGCGGCGGTGGCGGCCCGCAGGCGCGCCCGGGGACGGCGGATCTCGCGAAGCACGGGGAGGAAGGCGATGTCCTCGCCGTCGTGCCTCGGGATCCCGGCTTGGCCGGTGCGGGCGGTGAGCGCCGCAGGTGCCGAGGATGGCGGTGCCGCAGCCGGCTCCGCCAGCCAGTGCTCGATGCGGGCTGCGGCGCGCAGCGCGCCCGCGCCGACCGCGATGCCCACCAGTGCCCCCTGGCACTCCTGGCAGGTGTGGAGGTGGTCTGCGACCTGGAGGGTCTCGGTCCGCCCGAGCTCGCCGGCGAGGAGCGCCGGGAGGGAGGGCCCGACGTGCTCGCCCGGGTGTGGCCGCTCTGGCGACGGGCTGGCAGTCGGAGGCGGGCCGGCAGTCGGAGGCGGGCTGGCGGGCGGAGGCGGGCTGGCAGTCGGAGGCGGGCCGGCAGTCGGAGGCGGGCTGGCGGGCGGAGGCGGGCTGGCAGTCGGATCTGGGTCGTCGGGGGGTGTCATCGGTCACTTCCTCTGAGCTCGTCGGCCAGCCGGGCGAGTCCGCGAGCGACCCTGGCCTTCACCGTCCCGAGTGGGACGTCCAGCCGCTCGGCGATCTCCCGCTGGCTGAGCTGCTCGTAGTAGGACAAACCTATGGCCTCTTGCTGGGCCTGGGGGAGACGCCCGAGGGCGTTGCGGACCTCCATTGCCCAGACCACCCGTTCTGCGATCTCCTCGCCCCGGTCTCCGACCAGGTCACGGAGCGCCGAGGCGTCCACCACGTCGTGGCGTCGGCGGAGCGAGTCGATCGACCGCCGTCGTGCCACGGCGAGGAGCCAGGGTTCCAGGTCGCGCTCCGGGTCGAGTCGGGCTCGGCTGCGCCAGAGCTCGAGGAAGACCATCTGCACGACGTCGTCGACCCCGTCGGCAGGGACGAAGTGCCGGACGTAGGTTCGCACCATCGCGGCGTGCCGACGGAAGCACTCCTCGAGGGCACGCTCGTCGCCACGGCCCAGGGCGACGACGAGCGAACGCTGGTCCGTCAGCTCAGCCGAGCTGCCCGCAGCGCCGGGGCCCGCCCGGAACGATTGGCCCGTCGAGCGTGGCGCAGGCCCCGCGCCATCGGCTCCTCGGGTGAGTGCGTCCCTGGCCGATCCCCACCTCATGTGGAGCCGGGAGTGGTGTTCTCTGCAGCGCCGCCCTGGCTCCCGGCGCGGGTGCCGAGTGGGCTGGCTGCGGTCACGGCTGCACTCGCTGGGGGCGGCGTCGCAGAGACCTGCTGGGCCACGATCACGATGTTGTCCTCGTAGAGGTGAACGCTCGGATCGTAGACCCCGCCGCAGCTCATGAGGACGAGCCGGGGGGCCCCGGTCGTCTGGAGCAGATGGGAGCTGACGAGCGCGGACTGCGGCTGCACGAGGCGTTCGACGACGCGGTAACGGAACACCCCGCCGCCAGCGGTGTCGACCGTGACGGTCGCGCCGAGTGGCACCGCGTCGAGGCGGAGGAACGCACCTGGCACGCCGAAGTCGTCGATGTGGCCGGCCAGCAATGTCGTGCCGGGCTGGCCGGGTGCGGGGCCGTCCTCGTCCCATCCGACGAGGTGGGGCGCCGGGATCACGAGCGCGCCGTCGGGCTCGACCGGTTCGGGGACGACATTGGCATCCACGCCCGTTGCGGGGATCTCCACGGCGACGGGGGTGAGCGCCTCCTCGCCCGCCAGGAAGGACGACTGAGCGGTGGGTGAGGAAGCGATCGCCAGCGAACGCTGGATCACGGGGGTCTGGGTGGTCGCGGCGACCCCCCCGGTGACTCCCGTGGAGGCTGCGTTCCCCGGGCGGTCGTGGGGGAGGCTCTCCACTCCGCCGACGGCCCGAATGGGGGCGGCGGCCGAAGCCGCTCCGGAGCCTTCAGTCGCTCCGGAGGGCGTGGTCTGCATGGTGGGTGCGGTGGCGACCGGCGGGACCGGGAGCAGTCGGATCACCCCGGGCCGGGTCCAGAGCGCCCACGCGGCGACCCCGCCGCCGACGAGTGCCAGAGAGCCGACCAAACCCAGGACTCCGAGCCGGTCCCACCGGCCGCCTCGCATCACTTCGCCTCGCCCCGAGTCCGCAGGCGCCGGATCGAGAGGCCGCCGATGCCGGCGCCGACGACGACGACCGCTGCGAGCGCGGCCAGCGGCAGCACGTGCTGCGTGACGGGGTCGGTGTTCCCGGTGACGACGGCGCTCGGTGCCGGCCCGAGTCCCGAGATCGTCTGGGTGAGCAGCGTCAGCGTGTGGGCCGAAGCCGAGCCGACGGCGTAGACGATGGTCTCGGTGCCAGCGGCGAGGTCGAGCGAGGTGGGCCCGAGGACCGTCGTCGAGGTCCCGTGTCGGTTCACCGCGGCCGTGATGGTCCCGGCGGGGAGCGTGGCCATGGCCTGCTGGCCGTTCACCAGGTCCGAGAAGGCGACCTTGCCGTTGGCGAGGACGTCCACCGCCGGTGCGTCGGCCACGTGGCGGACCACGAGGCGGGCGTCACCCGCAGGGATCGTCGAGGTGTCGTTCTCGAAGACCGACAGCGTCGGGGTGCCACTGGTCGTCAGGTTCGCAACGAGGCTCGCGTTCTCACCGGCCACGAGGGTCGCTGAGCCGGAGATGATCGGCCCCGCGGTGGAGGGGGCTCCTGCCTTGCGGATCGCGATGTCGTAGGTGCCCGCCGGCAGCTCGAGGGGCTGGGTAACGGTGTCTGGTTGGAACTTCGGGAGCGTGAGCTTGCCGTTGACGTAGACGTCGACGGGCACGCCGGGCACCCCGTGGAC
>JAJYWE010000044.1 GCA_021791675.1 Actinomycetes bacterium
CTGAGCGAGGTCGAGCGTCGCCTGCTCCCGTTGCTGCGCGAGCTGTGGGAGTTCGGCATGCTCCAGCCTGCCGGTGACGGCCCGGACCGGTACTGGCGCTTGAGTGCGTCGGCGGGCGCCCGGCTGGAGGCGCTCGTCGCGGCGACCACGGCACATGCTGCGCGTCCCGCCATGGCCTTCGGTTACCACTGCGACGGCTGCGGGCGGCGGGCGGTGACCTGGCTGGTCGGCGAGGAACACCGCTGCGCTGACTGCGGCGGCCAGCCCGACGCCGGGAGCGACGTGCTGGTGCTCCAGCCCCTCCCGCTCGGGGCCAGGTCCGGGTTCGTGGCTCTGCGTGGCACCGAGGGAGCTGGGGAGCAGCCCGGCAGCCAGGAAGCCGGCGGCGAAGTTCCCCCGGGTGACAGCTCCCCACTCGGGAGTGGTCGAGCGGCGGCCAGTGCCTGAGGCAGCCGACCTGCCCCAGCGAACCGGGGAGGGAGCACGTCCCGAGCAGGCCGGGGAGGGCTCGCCACCGATCGAGGGGGGTACTCCCGAGCAGCCCGTCGCGGCGACGGTCGTGCAAGGAGTCGTCGCCGGGGCCCGTGGTGCGCCGGTGACGCTCCGCGACATCGTCGTCCCGGCTCCCGGGCCGGGCGAGGTCCGCGTGCGCGTCCGGGCGTGCGGCGTCTGCCACACGGACCTCCACTACCGCGAGGGGGTCGTCGGCGACGGGTTCCCCTTCCTGCTCGGCCACGAGGCAGCGGGCAACGTGGAGGCCGTCGGCGCGGGCGTGGACGGTCTTGCCGTCGGCGACGCGGTGGTGCTCGCTTGGCGGGCGCCGTGTGGCAACTGCCGGTCCTGCCGGCGCGGGCGACCGTGGTACTGCTTCGAGAGCCGCAACGCCACGCAGCCGATGACGCTCCTGGACGGGACGCCGCTCGGCGCGGCACTCGGCATCGGTGCGTTCGCAGCGCTCACGCTGGTTGCCGCTGGCCAGGCGGTGAAGGTCGACCCTCGAGCCCGGCCGGAGGCGACCAGCCTGATCGGCTGCGGCGTGATGGCCGGTTTCGGTGCTGCGGCGATCGCGGGAGGCGTCGGTCGTGGGGACACGGTGGCCGTCTTCGGCTGCGGCGGCGTTGGCGATGCCGCAATCGCTGCGGCGCACCTCGCCGGGGCGGCCACGATCGTCGCCGTGGACGTCGACCCCGCGAAGCTCGCCTGGGCGCGGGGCTTCGGCGCGACCCACACCGTCGACGCCAGATCGGAGGACCCCGTCGAGGCAGTTCGCGCTGCGACCGGCGGGTTCGGCGCGGACCTGGTGATCGAGGCGGTCGGGTCGCCCACGACCTACCGCCAGGCCTTCTACGCGCGGGACCACGCCGGCACCCTGGTCCAAGTCGGTGTGCCGGACCCGTCAGCGACGATCGAGCTGCCGCTCGCCGAGCTCTTCGGACGTGGTGGCTCGCTCCGTTCCTCCTGGTACGGCGACTGCCTCCCGAGCAGGGACTTTCCCGCCCTCGTCGAGCTCTACCTGAGCGGGCGGCTCGACCTCGACGCGTTCGTGACCGAGACCATCCCGCTCGAGGGCGTGGAGGCCGCCTTCGAGCGAATGCTCGCGGGGGCTGTGCTCCGCTCCGTCGTCGTCTTCTGACCCGCCCCGCCGGCGACGGGCTCGGTCAGTCGGAGGCGGTGGCAGCGTGCACCGAGTGGATCCCTGGCGTGGCTCGCAGGATCTCGAGGGCCAGCTCGGGGACCGGTCGGTCCGTGGAGAGCACCATGAGCGCGCTCGAGCCATCGGCGGACGGGCCAACCGCCATGGAGGAGATGCTGACCGCGCTGTCGCCGAGGACCGTACCGACCCGTCCGATCATGCCGGGCCGGTCGTCGTTGCGAACGACGAGGAGGTGGGGAGCCGGTGGCAGCTCGACGCGGTGGTCGTCGACCATCACGATGCGGGCCTCCTCCCGCGGACCCGTGATCGTGCCCGCGACCGCGTGACCGCCACCGCGCACCGCGACCAGGTTGACGTACTCCGTCGCTCCCGTGACGCGCGACTCGCGCACCGTGAGGCCCCGCTCGGCCGCGAGCTGGTCGACGTTCACGAACGAGACGGACATCTCCGTGCTCGCCGCAAGGACCCCCGCCAGGACCGAGAGCGTGAGCACGCCGGTGTCGGCCTCTGCGAGGCGCCCCTCGTAGGCCACCTCGAGCCCGTCGGGGAGCCGCCCCGAGAGCGAGGCGAGCACCCGCCCGAGCGATCGGGCGAGCCCGACGAAGGGCCGGACGCCCTCGCTCGGCTGTGCGGCAGGAAGGTTGACCGCGAAGGGCACGAGCTCTCCGGCGAGCGCGCCGACGACCTGTTCCGCCACCGTGGTTGCCGCCTTGTCCTGTGCCTCCCGGGTCGACGCGCCGAGGTGGGGGGTCACGACCACCCCGGGCAGTCCGAACAGCGGCGACGACGCCGGCGGTTCGCTCTCGAACACATCGAACGCGGCACCGCCGAGCCGACCGGCTCGGATCCCGGCGGCGACTGCAGCCTCGTCGACCACCCCGCCCCGCGCGGCGTTGACGACGACGAGCCCGGGCTTCGCCGCCGCGAGGACCCCCTCGCCGATCAGGCCCCGAGTCTCGGCGGTGCGCGGCAGGTGGACCGAGAGGAAGTCCGAGCGCCGGACGAGCTCCCCGAGCGAGACGAGCTCCACCCCGAGCTGCCGGGCGCGCTCCGGGGCGAGGTAGGGGTCGTGACCGAGCACTCGCATGCCGAATGCCTGCGCGCGCGCCGCCACGAGCGAGCCGACCCGGCCGAGCCCGACGATCCCGAGCAGCTTCCCGTGCAGCTCCACACCCTCGAACGCACTCCGCTCCCAGCGCCCGGCGAGGAGCGACGCCTGCGCCTCGGGGAGCCGCCGCGCCTGCGCGAGGAGGAGCGCAAAGGTGTGCTCGGCCGCCGAGAGGACGTTCGCGTGCGGGGCGTTCACGACGACCACGCCGCGCCGCGTTGCGGCAGCGAGATCCACATTGTCGAGGCCGATCCCGGCGCGCCCGACCACCACCAGCCCTGGCGCAGCCGCCAGGAGGGCGGCGTCGACCTGCGTGGCCGAGCGGACGACGAGCGCGGCGGCGTCGGCGACCGCCGCGCGCAGCTCGCGTGGTTCGAGACCGAGCGCAAGGCGGACCTCGTGACCGGCGGCCACCAGCATCTCGAGGCCAGTTGGCGCGATCTCCTCGGCCACGACGATCAGGGCCACCGGGGACCGCTCAGGTTCGCAGGCGCCACCGCGGCCGGTGCTCGGCGGCGATCGCGCGGCGGGGTGGGTTCGCCTGGTCCCTCGCCGACAGGACAGGGGCCTCGATCTCCCACGGGGCCGCGACGTCGGGGTCGTCCCACGCCACGCCGAGCTCGTCGTCGGGGTTGTAGTAGGAGTCGACGAGGTAGGTGAGTGTGAGGTCGGTGAGTGCGACGAAGCCGTGTGCCACGCCGGGAGGGATGAAGACTCCCCGTTCCTCGCCACCGCCGAGGCGGAGAGCCTGGGTGGCCCCGACGGTCGGGGACCCTTCCCGGAGGTCGTGCAGGATGACCCGCGCCTCGCCGACCGGCACGTACCAGTAGTCCGCCTGGTGGAGGTGGTAGTGGAGGCCGACGAGTGAACCCGCCGTCTTGTCCGAGCGGCTCCCCTGCACCATCTCCCGACCGAGCGGGAACCAGCTGCGGCGGTAGGTCTCGAGGAAGCGCCCCCGAGCGTCGGGGTGCGGGTCGGGTTCGACCTCGACGACGTCGGCGATGATCCGGTCCGCAGTGAGGGTGGGCACGCTCCGAGAGGCTACCGCGGCGCCGAAGCTCCCCTCGGCAGCTCACGGCCGGGCCCGGCGGGGACAGGGAGCGCGAGCGTCCCGGCGGGCGTCCAGGCGAGCAGGCCCTCCTCGACGAGACCAGCCGCTACCCGCTCGGCACGGGTCGGGTCATCCGGCCAGCCCGCCACCCGAGCGAGGTCGGCTGCGGCGATGCCCGCGGGTCCGGCAGCCGCTGCGGCGCGCACGAGGCGGCCCCGGCCCTGACGGTCGGACCCCGCGAAGGGAGCCTGGCGCGCGCCGACGGCGAAGGACCCCGCTGCGGGGTCCGGACCGCTCCCGGCCCACCGGCAGTCCGCCTGCCAGGGGCAGGCGTTGCAGTGCGGCGAACGGCGCCGACAGACCAGCGCCCCGAGGTCGAGCATTGCCTGGTTCCAGGCCCACCCTTTCCCCCGGGGAACCAGTTGGTCCGCGAGCACCTGCGCCTCGCGGCGTCGGAGCGGTCGGCCCACCACCGCTCGGGCGAGCAGCCTGCCGACGTTCGTGTCGACCACGCCGAGGTCGGCCTCGAACGCGAACACCGCGACCGCCCGGGCGAGGTACGCACCCACGCCCGGCAGGCGCTCCAGCTGGCTCGGGTCTCGCGGCAGCACCCCGCCATGCTCCTCGACGACTCGCACCGCAGTGCGCTGGAGCTGCAGGGCGCGCCGGTTGTAGCCGAGTCCCACCCACGCCGCCAGTACCGCTCCCGGACCTGCCACCGCGGCGCTCGCCGGGTCCGGGAAGCGCTCGAGGAAGGAGCGGTAGCGCGGGACCACCCTCGCCACCTGGGTCTGCGTCAGCATCATCTCCGCGACGAGCACCTCCCAGGGGTCCCGGGTCTCCCGCCAGGGAAGTGCTCTCCGGGCCGTCGCCCACCAAGACCAGAGCGGGGCAGACCGCGCTTCGCTCCGCGTGGGGGCCGCGAGGACAGGGGCGGCGGGCGTCGGGGGCCTGGACATCGGGACCGGGGAAGTTCGGGCGAGCTGCTCCGCTGGCGCGCCTCGAACAACCACGGCGGCGTGTGCGGGGGCAGACCCGGACTCGAGCAGCCCAGGGTCCGTCACCACCCAGCCGCTCCGCTCAGCTTCCTGCGAGGTGGGGACGCTTGCGGGCCGGGAGTCCGGCGCGCGTCCAGACGAGGACCGCCCGGCGAAACGAGCACACCTCCTCGCCTCGCTGGTTGTAGCCCCTCGTCTCGACCCGGACCACGCCCCGATCCGGCTTCGAGCGTGACGGGCGCACCTCGAGCACCGTCGACTCTGCGTAGATCGTGTCCCCGTGGAACGTAGGCCTCGCGTGGACCAGCGACTCCACCTCCAGGTTGGCGATCGCCGAGCCGGAGACGTCGGGCACGCTCATCCCGAGCACGAGGGAGTACACGAGATTGCCCACGACGACGTTGCGACCGTGGGGAGTCTCCTCCGCTGCAAAGTACGCGTCGGTGTGGAGCGGATGGTGGTTCATCGTGAGCATGCAGAAGAGGTGGTCGTCGGCCTCGGTGATCGTCTTGCCGGGCCAGTGGCGGTAGACGTCGCCCACGACGAAGTCCTCGAGCACCCGCCCGAAGGCGCGCTCGTGGACGCTCACGACGGCTCGGGTGGCCCGACCGGGAGCGGGCGCGTGGTGAAGCCGAGCTGCCACCCGTCCTGGCTCTCCCCGTCGATCGTGAGCCGCCAGGCGAAGCGCCGGCCCGGGGTGAGCGGAAGCGGGCCGAGGTTCACTGCGAGGGAGACGTCGACCGGGCTCCCCGCGGGCAGACCCTCGGGTTGGGCGACCCGGAAGTCCCCGCGCACCTCGACGGGCTTGGGCCCGTCCGGCGTGTCGATGACCACGTCCTGGCCGTCCTCGTCCTCCAAGAAGAGCTCCCAGTGGTGGGTCGCGTCGATCTCCGTCCAGGCGACCTCGAGCTTGAGCGCGACCGCAGACGGGGTCGGGTCGGGTCCGACCATGCTCCACCCCCCACCCAGGATGTAGAGCTTCCCTTCGGCGACCTGAGCGGCGTCGCAGAGCAACATGGTTGCCTTCACAGCTCGACACGCTAACCGCTGCCGGCAAGCCGGGTCTCGCCCGGGCAGCCACGCCTAGCCTGGGGCCATGGCGGTCCCGGCAGCGCACCCCGGTCGGCACGACGGCACCGTCCCCCCGACACCACCCGGGGAGCATCCGTCCCACCCGGACCTGCTCGCGATCTGTGACACCGGCCTCGAGGCCGCGACGTCGCTCCTCCAGAGCGCAGCCCGCACCCTCGCCGCCTCCTCCCTCGACGAGGACCAGGCCTTCGCCTACGACCTCGCCCACGCCTCGGCCTCCGTGGCCGCCGCCGAGGCGCTCGTCAGCCGGGCGCACGAGGAGCCTGCGGTGACGCCCTTCGCCCTGGTTGCAGCCGCGGAGGCGGCGCAGGGGCTGCTCAGCGCGACCCTCGGGCGCGAGGAGGCCTGGGGGCTCGAGGTGGCCGAGCAGGGCGGCCCGGCCCTGCACGACATCAGGATGCTCCTCCGAGCCGGGCGCAGCCCGGCTCGGATCGCCGAGCTGGCAGGAGGGCCACCGGGGCGAGGACTGGGGGAAGAGCTCGACCTGGTTGCCGACACCTTCCGTCGCTTCGCCGAGGAGCGGATCCGTCCGGTCGCCGATCAGATCCACCGGACCAACGCCGACATCCCCGAGGAGATCCTGGCCGGGCTCGCGGAGCTCGGCGCCTTCGGGTTGTCCATCCCCGAGGCATACGGGGGCTTTGCCGCGCAGGACGAGGACACCGTGCTCGCGATGCTCGTCGCGACGGAGGAGCTGTCGCGCGTCTCACTCGGGGCGGGGGGCTCGCTCGTGACCCGCCCGGAGATCGTCGCCCGGGCGCTCCTGGCCGGCGGCACCGAGGCCCAGCGCAGGGCCTGGTTGCCCCGTCTCGCCTCGGGCGACGTGATGGCCGCTGTCGCCGTGACCGAGCCGGACTTCGGCTCGGACGTCGCCAGCCTCGGCACCCTCGCGACGAGGGAGGCCGGGGGATGGTCCCTCTCGGGCACCAAGACGTGGTGCACCTTCGCCGCGCGTGCGAACGTGCTCGCCTTGCTCGCTCGGACCGATCCCGACCGCAGCCTGGCGCATCGCGGCCTCTCGCTGTTCCTGGTCGAGAAGCCGGTCACGCCGAGCGCGGGGTTCCTCCTCCACCAGTCGGCGGAGCCCGGCGGTCCCCCGGGCGGTGGGCGCCTCGAGGGTCGGCCCATCGACACCCTCGGCTACCGGGGCATGCACTCCTACGAGCTCGCCTTCGACCGGTGGTGGGTCCCCGGCGAGGCGGTCGTCGGCGGCGAGGCGGGGGCGGGGCGCGGGTTCTACCTCCAGATGGCTGGTTTCGAGAACGGACGGTTGCAGACCGCAGCGCGAGCGGTCGGGGTGATGCAAGCGGCGTTCGAGGCGGCGCAGTCGTACGCCGCCGGGAGACGGGTCTTCGGC
The DNA here is from genome assembly GCA_021791675.1 of Actinomycetes bacterium. Taxonomy (GTDB): domain Bacteria; phylum Actinomycetota; class Acidimicrobiia; order Acidimicrobiales; family JAKAOS01; genus JAJYWE01. Next base: position 7,261 of record JAJYWE010000044.1, read on the forward strand.
CGCCCGCTCGCCGACTACCAGCTCACACGGGTGAAGCTCGGCCGGATGGCGGCAACCGTCGCTGCAACGCGTGCGCTCGCCTACCGCGCGGCCGCACTCCTCGCGAGCGGTGGGGGCACGACAGAGGCCTCGATGGTGAAGGCGTACGGCTGCAAGGCGGCCGAGTGGGTCGCCCGCGAGGCGATGCAGCTCCACGGCGGGATGGGCTACGCCGAGGAGTTCCCGGTCAGCCGCTACTTCGTCGACGCGCGGGTGCTCTCGATCTTCGAGGGGGCGGACGAGACGCTGGCGCTCAAGGTGATCGCCCGGCAGCTCGTCGCCGCGGCCGGGCGCTGACCGCCAGCCCGACCAGCCCCGCAACCCCGGCGACCGCCAGCCAGAGGCCGACCACGAGCAGGTGTGGAAGGTAGGTCAGCCGCACGACGTGGCGCCCAGCCGGCACGTGCACCGCCAGCATCGCGCCGTCGAAGACGCCGAGGACGGCCGGCACCCCGCCGACCGCAGCCGTCCAGCCCGGCAGGTCCGCGACCCGAACGTCGACCCACGTGGCATGGCGAACCGAGACGACGAAGCGGGCGACGTTGTTCGCCACGAAGCGAACCGGGGAAACCGTCCCGCCGCCGGCGCTCCCCGTCGTGCCCCGAGCCCCGGCAGTGGCTCCCGGGGCGCCCGCCAACGTCGCCAGCCGGACGCCAGCGACGTGGTAGAGGTCCTCGCCGCCGAGCACGGCGACCCGACTGACCCCCGCAGCGAGGCGCCCTCCCGGGAGCGCTGGCCACGCGCCCAGCTCCGCGAGAAGGTACGCCGTCCCGAAGAGCCTGGCCTGGGCAACGCTCGTGATCGCCGGGGCGAACTGCGTCGGCGTCGCGGCGATCGCCGCCGCAGCGGCAGCCGGGTCCGGCGCCGAGCGTTCCCACGCGCGCTCGAAGGATCGCTCCGTGGTCGCGTCGTAGGTTGCCAGCTCGTGCAGTCCGTAGGGTGCATTCGCCTCGGCCAGGATGCCGAGGGACTGAAAACCTGCCGGTGAGTGCGACCCGGCCAGCCCGACGCGGGCGCCTCCGACCAGGTCGACCAGGCGGGAGATCGCAGGCGAGGCCGGGTAGTAGCGACGGCCCCAGGTATTGATGGACGCGCTCGCACCGACGAGGACCACGGCCTGGATACAGACCAGCACGGCCCCGCCGAACCCCCGGGCACGGGTGGGGCCCGTGGGCGCGTCCCGCGAGCCAGCCACCCCGGGGCCCGGGGGGACGGACCCGTCCGATGTCGTCGGGCGCGGGGTGGCGCGGCTGGTCACGGCACCCCAGCGGCGGCGCAGCGACGGCCAGGCGAGCCAGCCCGCCAGCGCAAGCTCCATCGCCGCAGCCACCACGAGCCCTTCGCCTTCCACCCGACGCTTCGCGGGGTCGAGGAAGTGCAGGAGACTCGCCGGGGCCAGCAAGGGTGCAGCAAGCACGAACAGGGCTCCCGCCACCGACCCGGTGAGGACCCATTCGACCCGGAGCGACGCTCCCACGCGCCTCCGCTCGCGCACCTCGTCGAGACCGAGCCCGGCGAGGGCGGCGAGGATGGTGACGAGGACGAGGAGTCCCCTGCTCAGGGTCACGGAGCGCCCGATCGGCACCAGATGCGCGACGTCCGCGACCGCCGTCCCGCCGTAGGCCGCAACGGCGAGCAGGCCGGCGGCGAGTGTCAGCCCTCCGACGGCCGGACATCCCCAGCTGCGCCGCACGACCGTGACTCCTGCGAGCACGAGGACGATCGGCCCGACGAACGCCGCAGTCTCGTAGTAGTTGACGGGCCCGAACTGCACGCTCGAGGTGGTCGGGAGGCCGAAGTAGGCCGGGCTCAGCAGCGCGGGGACCGCATACGGCGGGAGCGTCCCCGCCAGCTTTCCCCAGGCAGCCCCCCGACGGAGCACCTCGAGACCGGGGAGCCAGAGCGGGGCGGCGAGCGCTGCCCCGGCGACTACCGCTCCACCGAGCGCAGCGAGGGAGCGCCAGGAGAGGGCGCGGCGGATCGCGTGCCAGGCGACCACGACGACCGCCGTGCCGGCGAGGAGGAGGAACACCTCGGGGAAGCCGCCATAGACGGCGAAGGCGAGCGCGATGGCGAGACCGGCGAGACGCACCCGCGTCGGACGGCGGAGGAGCAGCACCGTGAGCGCGAGCACCCAGCCCGTCCACTCCGACACCGCGGTCTGCGGCCAGCCCGCCCACGCAGCGACCGGGCCTGCCAGCTCACCCACCACGCCCGCGAGCGTTGCCCCCGTCGGGCCGGCGCCGAGCACGCGGGCGAGCAGGTAGGTGCCCGTTCCCGCCAGGAGCAACTTGACCAGCACCTGGGTGGCGAACGCGTCGGGCAGCGGAACGAGATAGGCGACCAGCGAGGGCAGGCTGAGCACCCCGGACTGGAAGTTGAGGAACTCCGGCAGGCCCAGCCCGTTGAGGGAGTTCCAGAGCGGGAACTGCCCGTGTCGCAGTGCCGTCGCGTCGAGGAAGAGCCACGCACTGTCCTGGCGAACCTGGTCAGTGGAGATCGCGTTGTGTACGGAGCGGTAGAGCCCGTGTCCGAGCCCCGTCGCCGAGAGCACGGCGTCGAAGGGGCCGAGGACGAGACCCTTTCCGAGAGCGGGAGCGAGCCAGGCCAGCGCCACGAGCGCGACCACCGCGAGGCCGACGAGGTCGCCCCGGCCGAGCCGGTGCCGCCGGGGCGACTCCGGCGACTGGAGCGACTCGGGCGGCTGCGCCGGCCGTCGTCGCTCGTGTCGCGGCACCGGGGACGTCTCTCGTGCCACGGCCGGCGGCCGTGGCGGCCGCTCAGCCAAGCGCAGCTACGCCAGGGCCAGTTCCAGCCCGCCAGAGCGACCGGGCGGGGATCTTCTCCAGGTCGCAGCGGTCCCGGTAGCGCTGGGCGATGTCGCTGACCTCGGCGAGGAGACCCTCGGCGAGGGTGATGGGCTCGAGGCCGAGGTCCAGCAGCTGGCGGTTCTCGACGAAGAGCTCGTTCTCCGCGGCCTCGTTGCGGGGGTTGTCGACGTAGGCGATCTCCGCCCCGGTGAGCGAGGAGACGAGCTTCGCAAGGTCTTGGACCCGATGCGTCTCGGTCATCTGGTTGAGGATGCGGACGCGCTCGCCGCGCGCCGGGGGCGACTCGATCGCGAGCTGGATGCAGCGCACGGTGTCGCGAATGTGGATGAAGGCCCGGGTCTGGCCACCCGTGCCGTGCACCGTGAGGGGGTGGCCGACCGCCGCCTGCATGAGGAAGCGGTTGAGCACCGTGCCGTAGTCGCCGTCGTAGTCGAAGCGGTTGACGAGGCGCTCGTCCAGGGAGGTCTCCGGCGTCTGGGTGCCCCAGACGATGCCCTGGTGCAGGTCGGTGACGCGGATCTCGTCGTTCTTCGCGTAGTAGGCGAAGAGCAGCTGGTCCTGGGTCTTGGTCAGGTGGTAGATGCTGCCGGGGTTCGGGGGGTAGAGGATCTCCTGCTCGACGACGTCGCCGTCGTCGGTCTCGACCTTCACCCGGAGGTAGCCCTCGGGGATCTTCATCCCCGCGGTGCCGTAGCCGTAGACGCCCATGGTGCCGAGGTGTACGACGTGGACGTCGAGGCCCGCCTCGACGATCGCCGCGAGGAGGCTGTTGGTCGCGTTCAGGTTGTTCGCCACGGTGTAGCGCTTGTGGGCCGAGGACTTCATCGAGTACGGGGCGCTGCGCTGCTCTGCGAAGTGCACCACTGCGTCGGGGTGGAACTCGGAGAGGAGCCCGAGCAGCCGGTGGTACTGGGTCGCCACGTCGAAGCGGTGGAAGGGGATCGCGACCCCGGTGTGGGCCTCCCAGGCGGCGAGCCGGGTCGACATCGGGGCAATCGGGGTGAGCGAGGTGACCTCGAGCTCGTTGTCGATGTTGCGCCGGGACAGGTTGTCCACGATCGCCACCTCGTGTCCGACGGCCGACAGGTGCAGTGCCGTCGGCCAGCCGCAGAAGCCGTCCCCTCCGAGTATCAACACACGCACGCCGTCACGCTCCTCGTCTCCCGGTGGGCCGGGTCGCCGGATCCACGCCGCTCTGCGGCCGACCGAGCCGCCTACGACCCGCTCCTGCGTCGACCACCTGCCCCGCCCGCTCGCCGGGCGCGGTCCGCGAGCATACCCCGGTGCCGGTGGAGGAGGGGGACCGACGAGCAGGCGCCGGTCGGAGGAGGCGGCCGGACGAGGGGATCAGCCGTGGGATCGCAGGTCAGGCGCACTCGGGCGCTGGTCCCGAGGGGCGGCGGACGAACCAAGCCCGCTGGCTCGCCGATCCTGCTCGAGCTGGCGTCTCAGCCGTTCGGCACTCGCAGCGTGCCCCCGACGTACATGCCGACATCGCAGGACGCCTGGCCGGTGCAGCTCACCTGGAGCGAGAGGACCGAGCCCGCCGGCAGGACCAACGGCGTGGAGAGGTTGAGAGGCTGGAAGGTGAGCGGCCCGAGACCGAGGAAGAACAGGTTCTGTGGCCCGGGTGCCCCGGGAAGGAGTTCGGACACCCGTAGCTCGCCCGTCGGGCTCGGCGCATCCGGTGAGGCTCCCTGGAGGTTCTGGAACACGAAGCTCGAGGCGGTGAGGGTGTCTCCGGTCGGGACCGTGTAGGTGGTCGTGGCCGACCCGTTGATCGGGGCGGCGACGGTCTCCAGGAGGTGGGAGAAGTTCGTGTTCACGAACGGCGGGATCGTCGTGGTCGTGGTGCTGGTCGTCGTGGTCGTCGTCGGTGCGGTCGTCGGCACGAACACCTTGACGACAGGAGGTTTGACCGTCGTCGGCTTCGTCGTCGTCGGCGGGATGGTGGTCACCCCCACCTTCTTCGCGACCGCGTTCACCGCGGAACCGAGGCCCGCGACCGCGGAGTTGGTGTTGGCCAGCCGCTGCTGCACGGCGGCGCTCTGTGCGGCGTTGGCCGCCAGGGCGGGCTGGACTGCCCCCTTCGCGGCTGACTCCACGAGCGGCTTGATGCCCTTGAACCAGACGAGCGCGATGATCGCCAGCGCCAGGAGGGCGAGCAGCCAGAGTGGGAGCAGCGGCCGCTGGGTGTAGGTGCCGTCCAGGACGATCGGGGTGCCGCCCTCCGGCTCGACCTGTACCCGGTAGCGGTGCGGCTTGGGCGACCCCCGGAGGAAGCGGTGTTTCGGCACGAGACGGAGGCGCACGAAGTGCGCGCGTCCCGGCGCGAGGGTGAGCTGGCGCGGTCTGACCAGGATGACGAGGGCGTCGGCCGGATCCCTCGCCCGGATCCCCGTCGGGACGGGGAAGTTCCCCGCGCTGTCGATCGCGACGCCAACCCGCCCGGCACGGCGCGACTCCACCGTCTGGGGCAGCAGTTCAGCCGTGACCGCCTGGAAGGACCCGACAACGAGGATGCCCTCCTCGACCACGCTGGCGGCAGGGTCCGTGGTGGGGATGACCTTGACGGCGACGGGAAGGCGGCCCGGCCGTAGGTCTGCCCGCCGCGGCGGGGCGAAGCGAACGGTTGCCGTCGCTCGCTCACCCGGGAAGAGCGAGAGCGTCGGTGGTTCGACGGTGCTCCAGGGCTCGGCCTCGCCGACGACCTCAAGACGGTACTGCTCGACGACGTCGCTCGAGTTGACGACCTCGATCTCGAGCGAGGCCTGCCGTCCCGGATCCACGGGGACCTCGAGGGAGCGCAGCTGCGCGGCGATGTCGCTCACGGGACCTCCTGCACGCGGCTGGGCTCGAAGCCGATCCACGTGTCCGACGCGTCCACCACCGCGTAGTCGAAGGGGAAGACCGTGGAACCGAGGAGGTAGTTGGAACCGCTCTGGCTCGCGAAGAAGCTTGCCAGACCCGTCGTGTCCACCAGGGTCGAGTGCCCCCCGATCCCCGCCTCGAGGGTGGACTGGCCGGACCCCGTCGCGCCGAAGCTCGACCCCGCAACGAGCACGTCGTTGCCCGCAGGCGCAGCGGTGAGCGTGTCCGAGCCACCGCCGCCGAAGAGAATGGAACCGGCCTGTCCTGCCGTCAGGACGTCCTCGTAGGGTGCCGGGGCGCCGATGGCGTCCAGAACCCCGGACAGCTGGTCGCTCGCGGCCGGAGACGTGCTCGTGCTCGCGACGGTGGCCAGTCCGGAGCCGAGGTCGACGGTGACCGCGGCGTCGACGTTCTGGAAGTCGACCGTGCAGCCGGACCCGGCCGCACCGTCGGGCGCGCAGGCAATGGCGTCGCTCCCGGTGCCAGGCTCGATCACGCTCCGCCCGCCTGCGTCGAACGTCACGTCGGTGACACCCGGCCCGGCACCGAGGAGATCGGTGCCGGTCCCGCCGGTGAGCGTGGCCCCGCTCTCCCCTGCCACCAGCACGTCGTTGCCGTTCGTCCCGAGGATGTCCTGCACCCCCGTCACGGAGGCGGTCGCTGTCGGGGCGTACCCGCCCACCACCTGGTCAGGAGGGAGCACCGTCCCGGCCGGGACCGGCTGGGGGATGGGCGCCGGCAAAGGGTTCGCGTTCCCTGGAGTCGCCGGCAGGGTCGGGATCGCCGGCACCACGAAGACGGAGGAGGAGAGGTTCGCCTCGACCGGGTAGGGGTCTCCCGCGTAGTCGAGGGTGTTGCTCCCGGTCCCCCCGGTGACGGTCACGGGCCCGGTGAGCGGGATGTAGGTGTCGGCCCCTGCCCCGCCCGTCATCACCGTCGGCCCAGTACCCCCGACCAGGGTCGCCGTCCCGCTCCCCGCCTCGAGTGTGACCGACCCCGATCCACCGGCGAGCACGTCGGTCCCCGCTCCGCCGACGAGTGTTGCGTCCCCGTTCGCCGCGACCAGGACGTTGCCGAGGTTGCCGCCGACCACTCGCTGGATGGTGCCTGGCACCACGCTCACCTCGCCGAGCGACCCCGTGTCCTGGGGAAGGTCGTTCACCCCGAGCGTCAGCGAGACGGGACCGGTCGCGGCGCCCAGGTCCAGGGTGTTCGTCCCACCGCCGCCGTCGATGCTGTCGTTGCCGCCCTCGAGCACGAAGGTGTCATTGCCTGGTCCCCCGGTGAGCGAGCTCGGTCCCTTGTTCCCGATGATGGTGTCGCCGTAGTCCGAAGCGATCACGTTCTGGATCCCCGAGAGGGTGATCGTCGTGCCCCACCCGCCGCTCGCCTGCCCGGTCAGGAGGTCGGTGGTGACCGCCGCAGGAGCGTCTGCAAAGCTCACCGTGTCGACGCCGCCCCCGCCGTCGAGCGACTCGGTGCCGGGTCCGGCGACGAAGAGGTTGTCCGCCGGGGAGCCCGTGTAGTCCTGGAACCCGGCGAAGGAGTCACTCGAACCCCCCGGCGCGCTCGCGAGGCCGAGGTAGGCGTCGAGCGTGAGGCCGACTGGCGACGCGGCGTAGGAGAGGCTGTTGGGGGTCGACCCCCCGCCCGAGGCGTCGAAGGTATCGCCCGAGGGCGTCGTCGCGAGCAGGTGCATGCCACCCGCACTTGGGCCGTCGACGCTCTGGACGTCGGCGAAGCAGAGCTGCCCGGTGCCGCCGCCAGCGGTGGAACCGGCAAGGCCCGCGGCGCACGAGGTCGTGAGGGGAGGGAGGAGCGCGCCCGGCATCGTGACCGCCGTGCCGGACCCGAGCGCAGAGAGGTCGAGAGTGTTCGGTGCCGCCGAGCCGGCGGACGGTGGCGCCGCCGGCGTGCACGCAGAGGTCCCCCCGGTGGCGCCGGCGGCGCTCCAAGTGCCCGGGCAGAAGCCGACGGGGGCGAGACCAGGCGCGTCCACCACGTCGTTCCCCCCCGCCGGAGTGCCGACGAAGGTCTGGATGCCACGCACCGAGTACGTCACGCCGGCAGCGTCGTCTGCGACCGTGCCGCTCCCGAGGTCGAAGGTGATCCCGGCGACGTCGCTCGCCGACAGGTCCAGCACGTTGCCGGTCGTGCCCGGGGCCGCGTCGAACGTGTACGCGTTCGGGTTCGTCGCGCTGCCGGCCTCGAACACCGTCGCCCCCGCGCCGTCCCCGTCGAAGGTCGCGATCGCGCCGAAACCATCCGTCCCACCATCGGGCAGTGAGGCGACGTGGGGGACGGGGGTCGTGCCGTCGAGGAGCGTGGCCGCGCTGGCCGTGTTGGTGTCGACGACGAGCGGCGACAGCCCTCCAGGGACGGCAGCGAAGCTCAGGGTGTCGGCGAGCCCCGGCGCGCCGACGAAGTCCTCGTTCGGCCCGGCGGGCGCGAGGAACGTGGTCGGCTCCGTGCCCGGCGCGACGAACTGGGTGAAGTTCGAGAAGCCGAGCGTGGCCGTCCCGCCGGAGAGCGATGCCTTCCCAGTTGCGACCGCAATCGTGGCCGGCTGCCCTCCCCCGCCGGCTCCGACGCCCGCGAGGTCGAGCTCGTTTCCGCCGAGCGCCGCGGCGTTCGACCCCGACGTCCCGGGCGCGAGCAGCGAGCCGACGCCCGAGAACACATCCGGCGCGGCGATCGCGTTCCCGGCGAGCGACACGCTCCCGGAGGCACCGGCGGCAGCGTCGGCGGTCACGGTCGCGACGACGCTCCCGCTCCCGGGCACCGCCGTGGTGTCGGGCGCATAGCTCAGGGTGTTCGCCGACGCAATGGACGGATCCCCGGCAAAGGTCAGTCCCGACGGCGGCCCGGCCAGGAGGGTGGTCCCTCCCGCGGCCCCGTCGAGAGTCTGGACGTCGGCAAAGCAGGCAACGAGGCTGGCGTCGGCCGTCGTCGCGGAGCCGAGCATCCCGTCGCCGCAGCTCGCTGTCGCGCTCGGGCCCACCGCCGGCATGGTCACCGTCGTGGCGAGGGGCACAGCCGTGAGGTCGAGGGTGTTCGCCGGGATGGTGCTGCCCGACGCGGCAGGGGCGCACGCCGGTGCCGCGGCGGGATCGTAGGTGCCCGGGCAGAACGAGAGCGCACCCGTGAGCGGCGCGACCAGCTCGTTCCCACCGGCTCCCGGTGCCACGAACACCGTGACGTCGGAGAACGAGACAGGCGAGCCGTCCGCCACGGTTGCAACGCCCGAGGAAGGGGTGAACGTCACGGCCCCACCCGCTCCCGAGAGATCCAGGATGTTCCCGGTCCCACGACCGGCGAAGTCGAGCGACGGAGCACCCGAGCCGACGACGGCGAAGTCGTTCTGGCCGAAGCTCGTGCCGGTGATCGAGCCGATCCCCGCCAACGTGTCGCTCCCCGCGACGTCGCTGGACGGAAGGGTCCCTGCGGTCATCGTGGCGCAGTCCTGCGGAGCATTGACGAGGTAGGCGGTGCTCCCGCTCGGCCCCGCGCAGACCACACCCGCCGCGGAGGGATCGTCCAGTACGACCGCGTCCTGGCCACCCGCCGCGGCCCCGTCTCCGGAGATCTGGTAGTTCCCGGCCCCCACGTCGAAGGTGTCGTCGGCCGGGGTCCCGACGAAGGAGCTGACGTTGAAGAAGCTGTCGGCCCCACTCCCGCCGGGGAGCAGCACCGTCCCGTCCCCGGGACCCGGGTCGACCGCCGTCGGGTCCGCGACCGGGGCGAACCACCCGAGATTCCCCTGCAATGCAGGAGCGGTCTCACCAATCGACACCCCGACCCCACTGCTCCCGCTCGGCACCAGGCCGGCGAAGTTCAGCTGGTTCGCCACGGGGGCACCACCGGGAGCCGTCGCGACACCGATCAGGTCGAACCCGGGTGTCGCCGACCCGTCGAAGGACGTGCCGCCGCTCGAGCCAGCGATCCCACTCATCCCGGAGAAGCAGTCCGGCGCGCCACAGCTCGCCTCTGCACCACCCGGCAGGACGAGACCGCCCCCGCTCACCGTGCCGGTCGCCAGGTTCACCGCCAGCTGCCCGGTCGCCTGGCTCAGGTCGATCGCGTTGTTCCCCTCACTGCCCTGGACGTCGATGCCCGCCTGGTTCCCGAGCTCGAAGTCCGTGAAGCCGCTCTGGGCACCGTCGAACTGGGAGACGCCGGTGAAGAGCTCCTGGCTCCCGCCGGGCAGGGTCGCAACGCCGAGCCCGCTCGCCGTGCAGGAGGACGAGGTCGCGACCACGCCGGGGAGGGGGCTGCAGACCGTCGCCGTGCCGTCGGGCTGGGTGTCGACGACCAACTGGCCGCCGGTCCCGCCAGTCGTGTCGGAGAGCCCGGCGAAGCTCAGCCCGTCTCCGGCACCCGGTGTCCCCTCGAAGAGGAAGGGCGTGGCTGCGGCCGTCGTCGAGGTCGGCGCCTGGACCGAGGTCGTCCCGGTCGACGTCGCGCGCAGCTCCGTGACACCGGTGAAGTTGACCGTGAGATCGGCCGCGCCGGCGCTCCCGTCACCGTTCGCTCCCATGCTCACGGTGGCGGGTCCCGTTGCCGCCGAGAGGTCGAGCGCGTTCGGCACCGTGGCGTCCGCAGCGATGGTGAACGACCCTGTCGGAGGGGCGACGAAGTCGGTCGGGTCGCTCGGGCCGTCGATCGAGCTCAGGTCCGCGATGCAGGCGAGGTAGGCGCACGCGCCGCCCGTCACTGCCGGGTTCGGTGAGAGGTTGGGCGACTGGGCGACATGCGCAGGCTCCTGCGTGCCGTCGACACTCGTCGCGCCGAGTGCGACCACTGTCTGGCCGGCCAGCCCGGTCTCAGCAGGAAGGTCCGCGAGGTCCAGCACGTTGCCCTGGCTGGCCCCGTCGAAGGTGAGACCAGCCTGGCCGGCGGAGCGCGGGACGGCGTAGAAGACCGACCCACCGACGCTCGGGCCGTCGAAGGTGGTGACGGACCCGTCGAAGGTGTCCGAGCCGCCCGCGGCCGAAACGGTTCCTGCGCTCGCGCCAAGGGGGGGCTGGACGGTCGCGGACGCGCCCAGGTTTGCGAGATCGAGCGTGTCCCCGCCGGCAGCCGGGTCGATCGGGATCTGCTCGCCGCTCGGGATGATGGGTCCGCCGCCCACTTGGAAAGCGTCGCCGACGAAGCTGTAGCCCGTCGTGGGGCCGACGGCGAAGGTCGTCCCCGTGCCGTCCACGAGGTACCGGAGCCCGACGAACGTGTCGGTCCCCTCGCCGGCGGGAAGGGTGAGGGTGCGCGGTGAGGCGTCCAGATTGACCACGGACCCGGTCCCGAGGGCAGCCAGGTCCAGCACGCTCGCGGCCGCGTTGGTCGGTGCGGCAAAGGAGTAGCCGCCGGCGGCCCCCGGCACGAAGACGGCGTGGCCCGCCGTCGGTCCGTCGAAGTCGGCGAGATCGCCGAGCAGCGCGTCACACTGCGCCGTCGGGATGGCATTCGCGACCTGCCAGGTCACGTAGCCGGCGAGCGTGGTGCCGGAAGGCGCGCTCGGGCAGCTCGCGTACGGGACGTTGCCGCTCAGGTCCACGACCGTCGGGTCCGCCTGGCTCGACGGGAGGCCGGCCAGGTCGACCGTGTTGGGCAGTGCGGACGGCGTCGCCTCGCCGAGGATCGAGTAGCCACCACCTGTCGGCAGGGTGAAGGTCGTGTCACCGCTCGGTGGGCCATCCACGTTCTGCACCCCGGTGAGCGTGTCCACGAGCTCGCCACCGCCGAGACCCGGGAGGGCAACCGTGGCCGGCGTGGCGGCGAGATCGACGGCGACAGCGCCGTCGACGCTCGGCACCACTGCCGTCGAGTCGGTCGAGCCCCCGCCCGAGAAGCTCGCCGCGCTCTGCGTGGAGAGCTGGAAGGTGTTCGCACCGGAACCGCCGACGAAGCTGGTGACTCCCGTGAAGCAGTCGCCGGCGGCGGCGGTGGTGAGCGCGCAGGCGGAGGGACCTTCGGGAGCGCCGAGGCCGGTGACGGTACCCGGGTCCACACCAGCGTTGACGTCGACCCCGACGCTGCCTGCGTCCGCGTAGCTCAGGATGTTCTCGGCCGTGCCGCCGCCTCCGGTGAAGGAGAGCCCACCCGCGGCGCTCGCGTCGAGGGTGTTCGTGACGGAGTTGGCACCGACGAACGCCTCGACGTCGAAGAACGAGTCGGTCCCACTGACCCCGGTGAAGGCAACCGTTCCCGTCGGCGCCGGCGGGGTGGCGGACGAGCTGCCGAGCGCAGGCGGCAGCCCAGGGGTGCTCGTGGCGTTGATCGTGACGTCAGCCGTGGAGGCGGACAGGTCCAGCGTGTTCGGCTCCTCGCTCGAGCTCCCCGTCCCCCCGACCACGGCGAAACCCGCGCTCTGGCTCCCGAGGAGGAACTGGTTGCCGCCCGCGTTCGAGCCGACCAGTGCAGCGATGCCCGAGAAGTCGTCGGGGGCGACGGCAAGGCCGTTCACCTGTGCAGTGCTCGAGCCCCCTGCGTCGAAGGTCACGCCCGCCGAGGAGGAGGCGAAGTCGAGCGCGTTGGTGTCGGGCTGCCCGCCGCCCACGAAGGTGTAACCCCCCACCGGGGCGGTGGCCGGCGCCGAGGAGAACGTCGTGTAGCCACTCGAGGAACCCTTCACCGTGGTGAGGCCGCTGAAGGAGATCGAGGCTCCGAGCAACGGGGGCGTGACCCCGATGCTGCTCGAGGCAGCCGGCGCTGCCGTCACCGACGAGGGGCCGCTCGGACCCCCGGGCGTCGAGACGACCAGCTGCGGGGGCGCGCCCGAGAGGTCGAGCACGTTCCCGGTCGTCCCGGGGCTCCCGGTGATCTGCACCCCGCCGGCGAGCGGGACACCGCTCGCGGCCCCGAGCTGGAAGTCCGTCTGACCGTCGGTCGAACCCAGGTACGAGGTGATCCCCGAGAACTGGTCCGTGGCAGGTCCACCCTGGCTGGCCGGGGCCAGCGCGCCCCCCGAGAGCACGCCGGTGTCGCCGGAAGCCGGGATGCACGGGGACGTACAGCCGCTCTGCGTCGTCACGTCCGCGACGAGGGGGCTGGTCGCCGACGCGCCCGCTGCAGAGAGGTCGAGCACGTTCGCGAGGGGAGCGAGGGGAGGAAGCGTCGAGGAGCCGGCCGGGACGCCACCGTTCGCCGCGACGAGGGTGTAGCCCGCCGTGTCCCCGAGCACGAACGAGGTGCCGCCGTCTGCGGTGCCCTCGATCTGCGTGATGCCGGTGAAGGAGTCGGGGGCAGAGAACACCGGGGCACCACCACTCGACGGACCGTTGCCAACCGTCGCCGGCGAGGAGTCGAGGTTGACCTGGACTGCGTCGCCGGAACAGAGGGTGACTCCGGAGAGGTCGAGCACGTTGCCGGACTGGTGGCCGACGAAGCTGATCCCCCCGGCGAAGGGGCTGCCGAAACCGTTCGCGCACTCGGTGGTGTTGTCGAACGCGAGGGTCGTATAGCCGTTGTTCGCGCCGTCGATGGTCGCGAAGCCTTGGAGGAAGTCCGAGCTGGTAGCCACGCCGAACGGTGCCGACACGCCCTCGGCCGCGAAGACTCCGCCATCGGTGATCCCCGAGGCGCTCGAGTCGGTCAGCTGCTCACCGGCGATCACTGCGCTGCCCCCGGCGGGCTGGAAGATCCCGGCGACCTTCTCGCGGCTGCTCGCCGCCGTCGAGAGCGTGTTGGTCGCCGTCGCGTCCGACCCGTTGGCGAAGACCTCGTAGCCGCCCGTGCTACCGAAGGTGAAGCTCGAGCTGCCGGCAGTCGGACCGACGACGCCGAAGACACCCGACACCGTCGACGAGGTCGCCGTCGTCGTCCCGCCCGAGCCCGCGGGGAAGCCGACTGTGCCCGTGCTCGCCAGGGAGATGCTCGTCCCGCCCGACGCCCCGGCAAGGTCCAGGAAGTTCACGCCATTCGCAGCGGCGCTGTAGCCGCTCGCCCCTGGGGTCGACGCAGCGCTCAGGTTGAAGTTCCCGCCCGCCAGGACGAACACCGTCCCGGGCACAGTTGTCGACTGCGTGGTCGACAGCGGCGCCGGGACGGCCTGCGTGGGTGCGGTGGACTGCTCGACGTTGGTGACGCCCGTGAAGGTGACCGGCTGGTCCTCACTCGTCACGCTCGGCGCGCAGGGCGAAGCGAAGCCCCCGAGCGAGCCTGCCCCGATCCCGCCGAGGAGGGCGGTCCCGTCCACGCTGCAGAGCGACCCGCCCGGCGTCGAACCGGCGTCACCGAGGTCGACACCGAGCAAGGGGACGTCGCTCGACGGGGACGTGAGCGGTGCCGCGTTCACGTCGGCCAGGTCGACGGTGTTGTCCGCCGGTGTGCCCCCGCCGGCGAGGGTGAGCGCCAAGCTGGCAGGGTAGACCCCCGAGAGGTCGAAGGTCGTCCCGACTCCGGCACTCGTCTGGTTCGCTCCGTCGATGACCTGGAGGTCCTGGAAGGTGATCGCGCCTCCGCCATCCGACGCCTCACCGCAGTTCGCGGGGTTCGAGAGCGGGCCGGGCGGACAGTTCAGCCCGCTCGGGAGCGAGAATCCCGTCGCCGAACCTGGCGAGGAGTCCACCCCGACGAGCAGGGGATTCGTGGCCGTGGTCGCAGCATCGCCGAGGTTGAGCGTGTCTACCTGGGGGATCGCACCGACGAACTCGTAGGGCGTCTTGCCGTTCGCCTCCATCGTCACCGGCGCGACACTGCTCGCCGTGACTTCGGCGAAGTTGGTGAAGCTGTCGGTAGTCCCTGCGGCGGCGTCGGCCTCGAGATTGGACACGAGGGGCGGGGTGGTCTCCGTGTCGACGGTGATCGCAGCCTCTCCCGTCTCGAGTACCGCGCTCGCGAGGTCGAGGGTGTTGGGTGCCGCGGCCCCGCCTGTCAGCGCGAAGCCCCCCTCCGAGGAGGTCACGAACTCCGTGCCGCCGCCCGAGGGTCCGGTCACCTCGCCGATGCCCGCGAACTCCACGGCCGGGCTGCTGGCCGTGCCCAACGTCACGGTGTTCTCGCCGGCACCGAGCGGGCTGGCGGGGAAGGCGTGGATCGTTGGCGCGGCGCTCGGGTCAGGGGCGCCGGTCATGGAGATCGTGGCGCAGTACTGGGGCGCGGTGCTTCCGCACGCGGCGGTCTGCAGCGCCCCGACGTCGAGCGAGTCCCCGCTGGTGCCGTAGCTGCCACTCTGCCCCACGAGCTGCAGCGGGAGCGCGGACGCCCTCGACGGCGACGACGCGCTCGGCGGGTGCACCGAGTACGAGGTCACCTCCCCGGTCGGTCCGAGGACCGCACCGAGGTCCTCGAGCGAGACCGTCGGCGCTTTCGCGCCCGCCGGGGTCACCGTTCCGTCGCCGTACGTGGAGAGCGAGACGTCGAGGGGAGTGCCGTAGGACGAGAGGTTGGCGACGTCGGCGCCGCCGTCGGGCCAGGAACCGGACTCGAGGACTCCGGGCGGCACGAAACCGGGCCCCTCGAGCGCGAGCGGGGCGGACGGGGGACCGGTGAGGACGAAGTCGGTGGGAGCCTGCGCTGCGACCACCGTGGAGACGTCCTTGAAGGTCTCGGCGCCGAAGGCCGGGGTCGCACCGGTCGCAACCGTGCAGCTCGGCGAGCCCGAGGAGGACACGACCTGCGCGGCGCTGCTCGTGCCGCTCGGTTGGAGCGTGACGGTGAGGCAGGCCGACGAGTCGCCGACCAGATCGAGCGTCCCGGTCGGCGAGGTCCCGGACCCGCAGGCGCTCCCGGTCGGCCCGTCGAAGGTGTCACCACCGTTCGGGTCTGCCACGAGGGTCACCGGCGAGCAGGCGGTGGTCGCGTCGAGCGAGACCGGGACGGGGGTCACCCCGCTCGGCGTCGCCGCGTCGTCGACGATCCACGCATCCGGCGCGACCGCGGTCCCGGTCGAGCCGGTCACCGCCAGGCCATCTCCCGTGCAGCTCGGATCGATGCCGGCCGAGCTGTCGGAGAGGCTGAGCGGCTCGGGAGTGGTCGCGGTGGACTCCGGCGGGTCGATCGTGATCGACCACGGCGCCGTGGAGCTGGTCGCGCCCTGGACGCTGAGATAGCCCGAGGTGCAGGTCGACCCGGAGGCCGTCCCGAGCGCACCGGCCTGCTCGTCCACCGTGAGGAACTGCTCCGTCGTCGCGAGCGAACCCGTGGACGAGTTCGCGTCCTGGAGAACGATGGAGGACAGCCCGCTCACCACCTGCGTGCAGCCACCGACCACGCTGCCCCCGAGCTCGACCGAGACGTCGAGGCTCGAGCCGGTGGATGTCGTCACGACGCTCGTCACGAGCGCCACGGCGTCGGCTACCGTGGTCGAACCGGTCAGTTGGACCGTGAGGGTCGAAGTCTTGACCGTACAGGCCACCAAGGGGGTGGTGCTCGTGGCGGTGCTCGAGGCGAGCCGGGCGACCCCCGCGGCCACCCCCCCTGCCACGAAGAGGCTGGCGAGCGCGGCGAGCCCCCAGACCGCCAGGTGACGCCCAGGACGGGCCACTCGATGCCATCCGGCAGACACGCGTCTCATCCTGCCACGACGGCTCGCACTGGGCTGGCGAGCGGCTTGCCGGCGAGCGAACCGAACCAGGGGGCGCCGAAGTTGTGGACCCCGCCGTTCGAGGTGAGGACCCAGTAGCCGCCGGTCGTGGGGTCCGGAGCGATGCCCGTCGCGGCCATACCGGTCGGGAGCTGTCCCGCGAGGGAGCCGAACCACGGCGCGCCGAAGTTGTGGACCCCGCCGTTCGAGGTGAGGACCCAGTAGCCGCCGGTGTGAGGATCGGCTGCGATGCCCGTCACGGAAACACCGGTCGGGAGCTGTCCGGTGAGCGACCCGAACCAGGGGGTGCCGAAGGTGTGCACCCCGCCGTTCGAGGTGAGGACCCAGTAGCCGCCGGTGAGGGGATCGGCCGCGATCGAGACCGCCGACACGCCCTTCGGGAGCTGTCCGGCGAGCGAGCCGAACCAGGGCGTGTGGAAGTTGTGGACCCCGCCGTTCGAGGTGAGCACCCAGTAGCCGCCGG
>JAJYWE010000121.1 GCA_021791675.1 Actinomycetes bacterium
GATCGGTCCGGCGCGCCTCGCCGGCAACGGCGGCGGCGCCGCGGGCGTCGGGGGGGAACGGGAGCCCCGCGAGCTCCCACGTCAGCCACCGCAGCCACCCCGCGAGGTCCCGCTGGCGCCACATCACGGCCTTCGGCCGCCCGGTCGTCCCACCCGTGCAGATGAGGAAGACGTCCTCGCCCGAGGTCGCCCAACCTCCTCGGGGGGCCTTGCCACCCCGCTCGAGGAGATCCTCGTAGCGGTAGGGCCTGGACCCGGGTCGGCCCGCTCCCGGTTCGAGCCGACCCGATCTCGGTCCGAGCTGTCCTGTGTCGGGCTGGAGCTGGCCCGCTCTCGGTCCGAGCTGTCCCGTGTCGGGCTGGAGCTGGCCCGCGCCGGGCTCGAGCTGGCCTGCAGCTGGCTCGAGCCGTTCCCCGCTCGGGCCGTCTCCCGGGAGCTCGACGAGGACGACGCCCGGATGCCGTGCTGCTGCGTCGACGGCGGCCGGCCGGCCCGGCGCATCGTGGACCAGCACCGGCGCATGGGTGACGGCAAGGATCTCGGCCACCTCGGCGCCCGTGTAGCGGTAGTTCACGTTGACGGGCGAGCTTCGGAGCGAGAAGGCCGCCCAGGTCAGCTCCAGGTACTCGGGCCGGTTTCGCGAGAGGATGGCGACGGGTGCGCCGGGGCCGACGCCGAGGGCGGCGAGCGCGGACGCAAGCTGCCCCGCTCGCGTTGCGAGCGCCCCCCACGAGCGGCGGTCGTCTCCCTGGACGAGCGCGGGTGCGGTGGGATCGAGGCACGCGATCTCCTCCCAGGCCGCAGCGAAGCTCGCATCCACGGGTCGGAGGGTAGTGCCGACCTGCAGTCACCCTCCAGGTCTGGTCGACCAGCGCGGTCGGTGACGTCGGAGGGTAGTGCCGACCCGTGGCCACGCCTCGGGGCCTGGTCGACCCGCGCGGTCGGTGACGAGGGAACGGCTGGCGTCGTTGAACGGCGGTTGATCCCACGTGGGTCACCGTGTCGGGCGGTGCCACGGAGACGCGCACGTCGTGCTGCGCGCGGGCAGGGCTTCGATCTCGACATCGGGCCGTTCCCGAATCGCATCCGGCACGACCCGCAGTCGAGCAACATTGACTTTCATTCGCGAGTTGCTCGGGCAGAGGTGCACTCGAGCGATCTGACCCGTGCCGGAGGGGCGTGAATGGATCGTGCGACGGCACGTGGACACGTGCGAGGGCACGTCGTGGAGAACTATCCCTCGTCTCGCACCTTGCTCCGTAGCTTCAGGATTCGCACATTCGCCACCAGGAGACCGGATCCCATCGCGAAACCCCACCACGCCAACGGGGGTCGTATGAACTGAGTCGCAGAAACAACAATGAGGAGGAAGATGATCTGCAGAAGGCTTGGAGATCTGAACAGTCTGCCCCGTCCCACGTCCCACCGAATTCGCGTCGTACTGTTCCTGGCCATCCCGGGAAGTATCGTCATCGTGGACGGTTCCTGACCCTCACGGAGGCGATGAACTTCGAGACCACGCCAGAAGTAGATACCCAGCGTGACAAGCGTGAGACATACACCGAGTGCACTCAAGATGACCGAAGACCGTTCTCGAAATGCAGCCGCCGCCAGCACCGTGATCACTAGAGCTGTATCGAGAAGGAGGGTGTCAGGCAGCTCGAGTGGAGGTCCTGGCTGATCGACGGGCGACCTCGTGTGGGTGAGAAGAGAGTCCGACATCTCCACCTACCGCTCCGCGCGGTGACGAGACGAGCGAGGATGCACCGGTCGTCGTGGGTGCGTCGGGGTCTCCATCGGCATCGTCCCTCCATCGTCGCCAGTGCCGGATACCTCCGTACAGCTCTGATCATCAGAGCACAGGATGCTCGGTTCGGTCAACGCGTCGGCGGTGCTGGACGCCTCGGGCCGCAAGGCCGACCTCACCCCGCCGGCGTCACTCCCCGAGCCCTGGCGGCGGTGTCCGAACCAGCGGTTCTGTGGGATCCTGCGGCGGTGGATGTCGAGCGTTCCTGCGACGACCTGAACCCTCCGGCCGCCGAGGGTGGCGAGGGAGCGCGGTTCGTCGCGGGAAAGGGGCAGTGGCGAGCCTCCGGAGCGCGCCAGCGGCCCTGGCCCGACCCGGGCCCCTTCGCCCCCGAGGTGGCGACGGTCCGGGCCCTGCTCGAGTGTCAGGCGGCGCGGCTCGGCTCCCGGCCGTTCGTGACGATGGACGGCGAGACCTGGACCTACGCGGCGGTCGACGAGGCGGCCAACCGGGTGGCCAACCTGCTCCTCGACCGGGGCCACCGGCCCGGCGACGTCGTCGGGGCGCTCGCCGGGAACGGCTTCGCACTGCTCGCGACCTGGTGGGGGTGCGCGAAGGCCGGCCTCGTCTCGCTTCCGGTGAACGCGCTGCTCCGCGGGGCACCGCTGGCAGCGGTCCTCGCCGATGCGGAGGTGACGACCGTCGTCTGCGAAGCCGGCCTCGCGGGGGCACTCTCGGCCGTCACGGCGTCGCTGCCGCGCCTACGGCGGGTGCTGGTTGCCACCCCCCCCGGTTCCCCCGGCGGCGACGCGGCGATCTCGGCGCGTGCCGGGCTCGGGGCGCAGGCCGCGCTGGGAGCGCAGGCCGGGCTGGCGATCGAGGACTTCGAGGCGGCCTTCGAGGCGGCAGCGAGCGCAGCCCCCCCGGCCTTCGACGACGACCCCGGCGCGGCGACCAAGCTGCTCTACACCTCCGGTACCACGGGCGAGCCGAAGGGCGTCCAGTGGAGCCGGGCCTGTGAGGCGACCCACGCCGTCGCGTACGGCGACGAGCTCCTGCCGATCGCCGAGGGAGAGGCCCTCTACTGCTGCCTGCCCCTCGCGCACATCACCTGCCAGGGAACCACGCTCGCGGCGCTGCGCCGCGGTGGGCGGATCACGATCGACCGGCGCTTCGATCCCTTCGGCTTCTGGCCACGGGTCCGAGACGCCGAAGCCGTTGCCTTCACCTATGTCGGCACGCTGCTCGCCGTGCTCGCGCAGCGCCCCCCACATGCCGCCGAGGGGGAGAGCGCCCTCCGGTGGATCCTCGGCTCCGCCGCCCCGGCGGACCGCTGGCGGGCCCTCGAGGAGCGCTTCGGGGTCTCCATCATCGAGACCTGGGGCCAGACCGAGACCGCGTCGTGCTGGACGGCACCCGCGTCGCTCCCGCAGCGCCCGGGCACCGTCGGCCGGCCGAGCCCGCGCTTCGAGGCCCGCCTCGTGCCGGAGACCGAACGCGCTGCACCCGGGGCCGCACGGACCCGAGAGACCGCGGCGGCCGAGGTGGGCGAGCTCTGGATCCGGCCCAAGCGCCCCCACGTGCTCTTCGACGGCTACCGCTCTCGCGGCCGGCTGGTGGCCGAGGGCTGGACCGAGGACGGCTGGTACCGGACGGGTGACCTGTTTCGCTGGACCGACGAGGGTGACCTCGCGTTCGTCGTCCGGGTGCGCGAGTCGGTGCGCCGGCGGGGCGAGCTGATCGCGACCGCCGAGATCGAGCGGGTCGCGCTCGGCCTGCCCGGCGTCGGCGAGGCGGTCGCCGTCGGCGTGCCGGCGGACGACGGGGTGGAGGAGGAGCTGCTGCTCGCGGTCGTGGCCGCGGCGGGAGCCGCGCTCGATCCGGGCGAGCTCTGGGCGGCGCTGCGCAGCCGGCTCCCCAAGTTCATGGTGCCCCGTTACGTCGCCCTGCGCGTCGAGCTGCCGAAGACCCCGACCACGCGGGTACGCAAGCACCTCGTCGCTGCAGAGGGGACTGCGGGGGCCTTCGACGCCCGGGCGGGTCGGGTCGGAGGTGCCGGGTCGTGAGCTCGGTCCTCGCACGGCGGGGTGGGCCCCGGTCCCGCGGGGGCCGGTCCGCCGACCTGGTCGTCGTCGGCGGTGGGGCGGCGGGGCTCGCCGCAGCCCGGGCAGCGCGCCGGAGGGGTCGATCGGTGGTCCTCGTGCACGACGGTCCTCTCGGTGGCGACTGCACCTTCACGGGCTGTGTCCCCTCGAAGGCGCTGCTCGAAGCCGCGGCCCGCGGGCTCGACTGGGACGAGGCGATGGGCGCCGTGCGTCGCGCCGTCGCAACCGTCGCCGCCGCCGAGGACGAGGCCGTGCTCCGCAGCGAGGGTGTGGTGCTCGTCGAGGGCCGGGCGCGCCTCGCCGGCCCGGGCGCAGTGGAGGTCGGCGGGACGCGCCTCGAGGCCCGGGGTGTCGTGCTCGCGACGGGCTCGCGTCCTGCGGTCCCCCCGGTGCCGGGGCTCGATCGGGTCCGCTTCCTCACCAACGAGACGGTCTGGGCGCTCCCCACCCGACCCGCTCGACTCGGGATCCTCGGTGGGGGTCCGGTCGGCTGCGAGCTGGCGCAGGCCTTCGCCCGGCTCGGGAGCGCGGTCACCCTGGTCGAGGCCGCGGAACGTCCCCTGCCCCGCGAGGAGCCGGAGGCCTCGGCCGCTGCGGTCGCGGCACTCGGCGCAGCAGGGGTCGCGCTCC
>JAJYWE010000122.1 GCA_021791675.1 Actinomycetes bacterium
TCTCGGCGGACCCGACCAAGAAGGGCGCGCCGACGGGCTTCACCTTCCCGGTGCGAGAGGTGCGTGCCTCGGTCGGTGCGGGCTTCGTCTACCCGATCTGTGGGGAGATGCGCACCATGCCCGGACTCGGCGCACACCCCGCGGCGGAGCGCATCGACTTGGACGACTCGGGTCAGATCGTGGGGCTCGCGTAGTGGGGGCGGGCGACGTGGCGGTGGACGCCGCCTCCCTCCTCGCCGAACGCACCCACCAGGCCCGTGTCGGTGGGAGCCCCGAGCGCGTGGCCCGGGTGCTCGCCGCGCTCGGGAGCCCGGAGCGGTCGTTCCGCGCGATCCACCTCACTGGCACGAACGGCAAGACGACCGCGACGCTCGCCACGGCAGCGCTGCTGGAGGCGGCCGGCGTGCGTGCAGGCTCGTTCACGAGCCCGCACCTCGAGCGGGTGGAGGAGCGGATCCGCCTCGGCGGGGAGGAGATCTCGCCTTCGGAGCTCGTTTCCCTCCTCGAGCGGGCGATACGGGCGGCCGACGCCAGTGGTGAGGAGATCGGCTACTTCGAGGCCCTCACCCTCGCCGCGCTGGCTGGCTTCGCCGAAGCTGGCGTCGAGGTGGCGGCCGTCGAGGTCGGCATCGGGGGGCTTCGCGACGCGACCAACGTGCTCGGTGCCGAGGTAGCCGTCGTGACGAGCGTCGGTCTGGACCACACCGAGGTCCTCGGCGACACCCTGGAGGAGATCGCGACGGACAAGGCCGCCGTCGCCGCGTCGGCGCACACCCTTGTCAGTGGTCCGGTCGACCCCGGACTGCTCCCGATCCTCGACTCCTCGGGTGCCCGCCGCCACCTGGCAGCGGGTCGGGACTGGCAGCTCGTGACGACGCCGGTCGCCTCCGGCCAGCTCCTCGACCTGGCGAGCCCCTTCGGCACCCATCGCAAGGTCCACCTCGGCCTTCGCGGGCCGCACCAGGGTGCGAACGTCGCCACGGCGCTGCTCGCGACCGAGGCGGCCCTCGACCGCCGCCTCGACGACGACGAGGTTGCCCGGGGGCTTGCGGCACTGGCCGTCCCGGGGCGCCTCGAGCTGCTCGCCAGCGCGCCGCTCGTGCTCGCCGACGGCGTGAAGAACCCGGCCGGTGCGAGGGCGTTGCGGGCCGCCCTCGACGTCGAGCCGCTCCTCGTCGGCCGCTCCCTCGTGGTCGTGGTCGGGCTGCTCGCCGGCCACGACGCGGAGGAGATGCTCGCTGCGCTCGACGTGGCAGCCGCCCGCCTCGTCGTGACCTGCGCGCCCGAGACCCCCCGAGCGCTCCCGGCGGAGGTGGTCGCGGAGGCGGCGCGCGCCGCCGGTGCGCCGGCGGTCGTGGTCGGGGAGGGGGTGGCCGGCTCGGTCCACCTCGCGCTCGGCGAGACGGGCGACGCCGACGCCGTGGTCGTGACCGGATCGCTCTACGTGGTGGGCGAGGCCCGATCGGCGCTGCGATGCCTGAGGCGAGCGGATGCCTGAGGCGCGGATACCCGAGGAGCGCGAGACGAAGGGGGCACCGTCGGAGCCGACGACTCTCAGGGGCGAGCGCCTCTCCCGGTTCCTCGAGCGCCTCGCGAGCGAGGAGCCGGCGCCGGGCGGGGGTGCGGCCGCAGCCATTGCGGCGGCGATGGCGGCAGCCCTCGTCGCGATGGTCGCACGCTTCTCCGGGAGGACCCTCGGCGACGCCTCGGCGCTCGCCGCAGAGGCCGACGGCCTGGTGCGGCGCGCCGCTGCACTCGCGGACGAGGATGCCGTCGCGTATCGCGCGGTGCTCAGCGCACTCTCCCTCCCGAAGAGCCCGGACCCCGCGCGACGGCGTGCAGCCATCGACGCAGCGCTCGACGCCGCGAGCGAGGTGCCCCTCGAGATCGCCACGGTCGCCGCCGACGCCGCGCGCCTCGCGACCCGCCTGGCGGCAGAGGGGAACCCGAACCTCCACGGGGACGCCGGGACCGCCGCTGCGCTCGCGCTCGGCGCGGCTCGTGCCGGCGCGCTGCTCGTCGCGGAGAACCTCGCCCGACGTCCCGACGACCCCCGCCACGCCCGGGCGGCGGCGCTCGTCGGGGAGACCCGGGCGCACGCGATGGCGATCCTCGGCGAGGACGGAGCGATCCCTGGGGAGGAGCGCCCGTGACTGCGGGGCGGTTGCCGCGAACCGCAGTCGCAGGGTGGCTTCGGGACGGCGCACGTGCGACGGCGAGTCGGCTCGGTGCTCTCGATGTCGTGGCCGGCCACGTGGCCGTGGCGGCGGGGGAGGACGACCGGGCCGGGGCAGCCGGGTCGGGTTGCCCGGCTTGACTGCCGGAACGCGGACTGGGAACATACGAGTGTGCATCACGACGTCTCGGTGACCGAACTGGCTGACCTCCTCCTCACCTGACGGCGAGCGGAACCCGCTCGCCTCACCTCCTGCGCCTCTGGCCAGGAGGTTTTTTGTTTCCCGGCTCAGGTTTGCTGGGGTCGGGTGGACGAAGCGGGTCTTTTGGGTCGGGCTCCCGGCTCGGGCTACCCGGAGCAGCTGGCCCAGGTCGGCTCCGCGGACCTCCGAGGGCCGGCGGGGCGATTCGTCGCCCGGAGCAGTGGAGCCGGTCGAGGAGCTGACGTCGGTGCCGAGAAGAGAGAGGACCACGAACGGTGACGCGACACGAAGGGATCGACATGGGAGCAGAGACCCGACCGAACGGAGCGGGAGAACACATGGAAGAGGACAACCGCAAGGCGCGGACCACTGGGGGAGGAGCTGTCGAGAAGCTGATCGTCTTCGACACGACGCTGCGGGACGGCGAGCAGTCGCCGGGGATCTCGCTCGACGCGGGGGAGAAGCTCGAGATCGCCGAGCAGCTCGCCCGCCTCGGCGTGGACTACATCGAGGCGGGCTTCCCCGTTGCGAGCCCCGGGGACTTCGAGGCCGTCCAGGCCATCGCACGACACGTCCACGGGCCGGTCATCGCCGGGCTGTCGCGAACCCACCGGGCGGACGTGGACCGCTGCTTCGACGCCCTCCGGGACGCCGACCGCCACCGCATCCACGTCTTCATCTCGACGAGTCCCTCCCACATGACCCACATGCTGAAGATGACCGAGGCCCAGGTGCTCGCGGAGACGCGGGCCGGGGTCGGCCGGGCCCGCGAGCACGCCGACGACGTCGAGTTCAGCCCCCAGGACGCGACCCGGACCCCGCTCGACTTCATGCTGGAGGTGCTCGCGGCCGCCGTCGAGGCGGGTGCGACGACGCTCAACATCCCCGACACCGTCGGCTACGGCATCCCCTGGGACTTCGGTGCGCTCATCGCCTACGTGCGCAAGCAGGTGGCCGGCGACTACGTGCTGTCGACGCACTGTCACAACGACCTCGGGCTCGCGACGGCGAACAGCTTGGCGGGCGTCCAGGCCGGGGCGCGCCAGGTCGAGGTCTGCGTGAACGGCCTCGGCGAGCGGGCCGGCAACGCCAGCCTCGAGGAGGTCGTGATGGCGGTGAAGATCCGTCCCGATCAGTTCCCCGGCGTCGAGGTCGGCGTGCACACCGAGGAGCTGGCGCGGACCTCGCGCCTCGTGAGCCGGCTGACGGGCTACCCGGTCCAGTACAACAAGGCGGTCGTCGGTCGCAACGCCTTCGCGCACGAGTCGGGCATCCACCAGCACGGGGTGCTCTCCGAGCGCAGCACCTACGAGATCATCGACGCCGCGAGCGTCGGCCAGGAGGGCCGCCAGATCGTCCTCGGCAAGCACTCGGGCCGGCACGCCTTCGCCGAGACGCTCGCAGGCATGGGCCTCACGGTGAAGGGGGACGCGCTGAACGCCGCCTTCGCCCGGTTCAAGGAGCTCGCCGACCGCAAGGTCCAGATCACCGAGGCCGACCTCGAGGCGATCGTGGCGGAGGAGCTCGGCACCGAGCTCGCGGCCTCGTGGTCGCTCGCGTCGCTCGAGGTGACGGGCGGGACGGTCGGCACGCCACGTGCGTCGGTGGTCCTCGAGCGCAACGGGGAGCGCGCCGAGGCGAGCGCGGAGGGTGACGGCATGATCGACGCCGCCTGCCAAGCGCTCCAGCGGGCGGTCGGGATCGAGGCGACACTGGCCGGTTTCGCGGTGTCGTCGGTGACCGGAGGGGTCGATGCCCTCGGCGACGTGGTCGTCCAGGCCGAGGCGAACGGGACCAAGGTCTCGGGGCGGGGTGTCTCGACCGACGTCGTGGAGGCCGCGGCGCGCGCCTTCCTCCACGCGCTCAACCGGCTCGACCGCCGGGGCCAGGTGTCCCG
>JAJYWE010000123.1 GCA_021791675.1 Actinomycetes bacterium
GGCGGCGCGTCCCCCGGCGGCGGCGCGCCGCCCGGCGGTAGAACGAGGGACGTGACGACGCCTGAGCCCGCCTTCGCTCGCGATCCCGCCACCGCCCGGTACTACGACCGGCGCGCACCCGAGTACGACGAGTGGTACCAGGGCCAGGGGCGCTTCGCGACCCGCGACCGTCCGGGCTGGGCCACCGAGGTGGAGGAGCTCGTTGCGCTCGTCGGGAGCCTCCCGCCGATGCGAACCCTCGACGTGGCCTGCGGGACCGGCTTCCTCACGCGACACCTACGAGGTCTCGTCGTCGGGCTGGACCAGAGCCCCGCGATGGTCGCACTGGCCCGCTCACGGCTCCCAAACGGTTCGGTGCTGCTCGGGAGCGCCCTCGCGCTCCCCTTCGCCACCGCGTCGTTCGACCGGGTCACGACCGCCCACTTCTACGGGCACCTCCCGCCCGACGAGCGGGCAGCCTTCCTGGCCGAAGCGCAGCGCGTGGCGCCCGAGCTCGTCGTGATCGACTCGGCGCGGCGCCCCGGCGTCGAAACGGAGTGCTTCGACGAGCGGATCCTGAACGACGGCTCTCGCCATCGGATCTTCAAGCGCTTTCTTTCGGCGGAACGGCTCTGCGCCGAGCTCGCGGGTGAGGCGCTGTTCGCGGGGCGATGGTTCGTTGCTGCACGCACCCGGCGGAGCCCGGGACGGGCTGGGCGCGCTGGCAATACCGACCGTTGATGACCAGAGGGCTCCTCGCCGACTCCAAACCGTCTCCAGCGCCAGGCTCCCGGCATGCTCATCGGCGGGCCGGCTCGTCCGTCGGCACGCGACGCACGCCAGCTCCTAGGATTAGATCGTGCCACGATCTAATCGCACGACCGGGCTGTCGCCACTCGGAGCGGCATGGGAGGACGAGCGCAGCCTCGGCACCCCGACAGGACGCATGGCCGTGCTCGCGGGCCTCGGCGTGGCACTCGGGCTGCTCGGCGGCGTGGCGGCCTTCGCCGTGGTGCGCCTCGTCGGGTTGCTGTCGAACCTCGCGCTCCTCCACCGGGTCGGCTTCGACCTCCCGAACCTGCGCCACTACCACCCGACCCCGGTCCTGATCCCGATCGCGCTCGCAGGCGCCCTCGTCGTCGTGGCGCTCGCCCGCTGGTCGCCGGTCATCAAGGGCCACGGGATCCCCGAGTCGATCGAGGCCGTCCGCGACCGGGAGAGCCGCATCGCACCCCGGGCTGCGCTCGCGAAACCAGTCTCCGCCGCCATCGCGATGGGGACCGGTGGGCCCTTCGGTGCCGAGGGGCCGATCATCGTCACCGGTGCAGCCTTCGGCTCCCTCATCGGCCAGCTCCTCCCGACGAGCCCCGCCGAGCGGCGCATCCTCCTCGGCGTGGGGGCCGCCGCCGGCATGGCCGGGGTCTTCGGCACGCCGGTCGCCGGCGTCGTCTTCGCCTTCGAGCTGCTCGTCTTCGAGCGCTCGCTCCGGGTGCTGCTCCCGCTCGTGCTCGCCACCTCGATCGCCGACGCCCTCCACCGGGTCCTGATCGGGGCCCAGCCCCTCTTCGCCCTCGAGCGACCCTCCTCGGTGTCGGTCCCCCCCGAGCAGCTCCCGCTCTTCGCGCTCCTCGGGGTGGCGATCGGGCTGCTCGCGGTGCTGGTCAACAAGGGACTGTTTCGCGTCGAGGCCCTCTACCGGCGGCTCCCCATCCCGGACGCCTTCCACCCGCTCGTCGGGGCAGTCGGCTTCGCTGCCATCGGGCTCGCCGTGCCGGGCACGCTCTCGGTCGGGTACTGGGCGATCTCCGACGCGGTGAACAACCGGTTCCTGCTCGAGGGCGCCCTGGTGCTCTGCGTCGCCAAGCTCGTCTCCTGGTGGATCGCGCTCGGGTCGAACACCTCGGGCGGGACGCTCGCGCCGATCTTCCTCGTCGGTGCCACCATGGGCGAGGCGATCGGCCAGCTCCTCGCCCGGCTCTTCCCGGCGGCGCATCTCGACCCCGGCGCGTTCGCGCTGGTCGCCATGGGCGCGTCCTTCGGGGTCGGCGCACAGGCCCTGCTCACCGGGGTGATCTTCGCGGCCGAGGTGACCGGCGGGTACGGGCTGCTCCTCCCGCTGCTGCTGGCCACCGGGGTCGCCGAGGTCGTGGCCGAGCGCTGGTTGCCGCACCGCATCATGACCGACAAGCTGCTCCGGCGGGGGGCGCGGGTCGAGCTCGACACCGCCGTCGACCCCCTTCGCCTCGTGACGGCAGCCCAGGCGGTGCGCGGAGCCCTGGCGGACGGGGGCCTGGGACCGAACGGGGCTGGTAGCGCTGGGGCGGCGAAAGGGTCGGGCAGCACTCGAGGGACGGGCACCTACCCACGTCCGGACCGGGGGGTCGTGAGCGGCGAGGGGGCGAGGGCCGGCGAGGGGGCGAGGGCCGGCGACGAGCGGAGGACGCACGAGCGGGTTGCGACGGGCCGGGACGGCCGGACGCCGCAACAGACTGGCCGGGACGGCCGGAGGCCGCAACAGATCGACGCCTTCGCCTACCTCGCCGACGCGCTCCCGGCGTTCCTCGCCGGGGCCGACTCGCTCGAGGTCGTCGAAGGGGGCAGTCCGATCGGCCTCCTCCGGCGTGAGGCCCTTGCCCAGGCGCTCCGTCGGCGCGAGCTCGAGGAAGTTCGCCAGGCGCCGAACCTCCAGTTCCGCATTCCCCGCCGCCTGCCGGCGCCGCCGGCCGACCCCACCGGGCTGGCTGGCGACGACGCGCCGGGCCCGATGGCGCACCCACCCGACTCGCCGGTGGGAGCACCGGGAGCTTCGCCGAGCCCGGCCTGGACCCGCGCCACCTCTGGGTCGCCGGCACCTCGGATCACCCGCGGATCAGGAGCGCCCGTCACTCCCGCCTCGCCGGAGCTGGCCCCGACGGCTGCGCTGC
The DNA here is from genome assembly GCA_021791675.1 of Actinomycetes bacterium. GTDB lineage: Bacteria > Actinomycetota > Acidimicrobiia > Acidimicrobiales > JAKAOS01 > JAJYWE01. The sequence continues at coordinate 2,904 of JAJYWE010000123.1, forward strand.
TCGGAGGCGATCGCGGTGGCGAGGTCTCGGGGATAGGTCCGCCGCGCGACCAACACGAGCAGGAGACCCGCGGCGGCGAGGGGAAGCAACATCACGAGGAAGGTCCGGTCGAGCCCACGAGCGGCGGCAGCGGTCAAGGCGGCCCCTGACTGACCTCGGCCGTTCGCCGCCAGGCCCTGGTCGTTGCCACCGAGCGACGCCGCGACGATGCCGAACACCAGCGGAGCGGCCGCGACGAGCAGCGTCCGCGCCACCGTCCGGACGGCCTCCGCCCTACCCCAGAGCAGGTGGTGGACGACGTCGAGACGTGCGGCGTCGAGGGGTGGGTTGGTCCCGCCGTAGGCGATCCCGCCCAGGAAGAGCAGTGGGAGTGCGAGCGCCGGCGCCGCGACGGCAAAGCCCGGGGCGAGGAGCAGGGCGGCGGCGAGGAAGGCGATCCCCGTCACCCCCGGTCGGGCGGCGATACGGCCGGCACCGATCAGGCGGTCAGCGAGCCGGCCACTCCACAGCACACCCGCCAGCGCGCCGGTCGCGACCAGGAGGAAGACCGTGGTCGCTTCGACCTGGTCCAGGCCGAACCGGGCTCGCAGCAGCTCGATCCCGAACGTCTCCAGGCCGCTGAAGAAGAAGTAGCCGAGGGCCGAGGCGACAACCAGGACCACGTTCGTCGGAATGCGCAGGATGTAGCGGGTGGCCGCCCAGAGCGACATGCCGCGTGGGTCGTCCCGCAGGACCAGCTCCGCGCGTGGCCGCACGTGTGCAGCCCGCACCTCTCGGACCAGCTCCGACGAGACGGCGGCCTCGCTGGCTGCGCCCCCGTGGGCCGGGTCGCCCGGGTCGCCCGGGACGCTCGGTGGCGGCACGTTCCCCGAGCTGGGCGCAGCGCCCCACGCCCCGTACCCCTCCGGGGCGGGCTCCACGGTCGTGCCGAGGGGCCGCCCGGGGCCGGGTTCGGCTGGCTCGGGTTCGGCTGGCCCGAGTTCGGGGAAGAGCCGGCTCTGCCCACCCCGGAGCGGCTCCGTGAGCCCCCGCGCCAGCGCGAGCGCCAGCGCCGTCCCCGCCGCGCCCAACGCGAAGAACGAGATGCGCCACGACAGAAGCCCGGCGAGGTCACCCGAGACGAGGATCCCGAGCCCTGCGCCAACCAGCTCGCCCGCCACGAGATACCCGTAGATCTGGGCTCGCTCGCCGGGGAGGAAGAAGTCGCCGGTGAGCGAGGCAACCGCCGGGCCGGCGACGGCGACCACCGCGCCGAGCGCAAGCCGAGTCGCGAGCAGCACCCCGTAGCTGGGGG
>JAJYWE010000124.1 GCA_021791675.1 Actinomycetes bacterium
TCGGCGGCGATCGCGACGACGGGGTTGGTGAGCGATGCAGTCCCGCTCGCCCGCGGCGAGCCGAACCACGGCGCGTCGAAGTTGGAGACCCCGCCGTCCGAGGTGAGGATCCAGTAGCCGCCGGTCGCAGAGTCGCCCGCCAGCCCGAGAGCGACCGTTCCCGCAGGCAGTCTCCCCGCGAGCGAGCCGTGCCAGGGGGTGTGGAAGTTGTCGACCCCGCCGTTGCCCCGGAGGACGTCGTAGCCCACCCCCTGGTGGCCGGCTGCGATCGCCACCGCGGGGTTGGCGACCGTGTTCGCGCCGGGCCCGCCGCTCGCCCGCGGCGAGCCGAACCACGGCGCGTCGAAGTTGGAGACCCCGCCGTCCGAGGAGAGGATCCAGTAGCCGCCGGTCGTGGGCTCGTTGGCCAGCCCGACCCCGTCGACGCCGGCGCCGATCGGCATCCTCCCGGCGAGCGAGCCGTGCCAGGGGGCGCCGAAGTTGTCGACACCGCCGTTCGCCTTCAGCAGGTCGTAGCCACTGCCTGCGTCCTGGATCGCAGCGGGGAACCCGGCGTCAGCCGCGGGGACGAGGGGGCGCCCCATCGCCACCGGTGGCGACGTCCACCAGCCCATCGGCTGCAACCGGACCGGGAGCGCCGGGTTGTCGGCCGACTCGACCACGCTGCCAGCGTCGTTCGCCACGAACAGCGAGACGTGCGCGATGCCGGCGACGCCAGGGTCGTCGTAGAAGACGAGATCGCCCGGCTCGAGGCTCGAGCCCGCGGTCGGGACGACGTCGGCGGAGGCTTGGGTGGCGGCGACGAGGGAGAGGTCCGCTCCTGCGGCGGTGTCCCAGGAGTACGCGGTGAGCCCCGAGCAGTCGAAGGCGTCGGGCCCCGCGCCGCCCCAGGCGTAGGGCTTGCCGAGCTGTTCGAGCGCGATGTGGGTGGCGAGCTCGCCGACGACCGGTGGAGCGGGGATCGTCCCGGCAGCCGAGGCCGGCGTCGCCGGCACGACGACCCCGACCGCCGCCACGCAGGCGGCCGCCGCCACGAGGAGGCTCCCCGTGGAGGCGGCACGCCGCGTCCGGGCCGCTCCGGCGTCTGCAGTCCGCCCGTGCTGCATGGCACCCCCCTCTCGGATCGCTCCGGGCCGCTCCGGCGGGTCTCGAAAGGTCGCCGGCGAGCGTACGCCGATTCGTGCCGGCTGGCAACTGGTTCGGCTCTCTCACCGACTCGACGGACCCCGCTCGGCTGGCCGGGGCGATCCAGTTCCCTCGGAGCGCTCGCCTCCCCGCGCCGTCGGCGTCGCGGGACAGCTGACGGTCTCGTGACCCGTCGAACGGCTCATCCCACCTCCACCGCCGCCGGCCGGGCCAGCCCGACGTGGCGAGACCCGATAGCCTGACCTGGTGCGCGTGGCCGTGCTCGGGGCGGGCGCCTGGGGCACGACGCTCGCCGCCCTCTGGGCTCCCCAGGTCGAGACGGTGCTCTGGGCCCGCCGGGCGGAGCTGGCGGCCACGATCACGGCCGAGCATCGCAACCCGGACTACCTCCCTGGCGTCGCGTTGGCGCCGCAGCTCGGGGCGACGGCCTCCCTCCCCGAGGCCATGGCCGGCGCAGACGTGGTCGTCTTCGCGAGTCCCTCTGCGGTGCTCCCCGAGGTGGCCCGAGCGGCTGCATACGCCGTGGAGCGCCGTGCCGTCCTGCTCAGCGTCGCAAAGGGCCTGGAGGCGGGGACACTGCGGCGGATGAGCGAGGTGCTGGCCCAGGCGATCCCGGGCCGGCCGGTCGGGGTGCTCACCGGGCCGAACCTGGCCCACCAGGTGGTCGCCGGCCATCCCACGGCCGCGGTGGTGGCGCTCTCCGACGAGGGTGTCGCAACCCAGCTCCGGGAGCTCCTCTCGACCCCGACGTTCCGCCTCTACACCAACGGTGACGTCGTCGGCTGCGAGGTGGCGGGGGCACTCAAGAACGTGGTCGCGATCGCGACGGGGATCGCAGCGGGGATCGGTTTCGCTGAGAACACCCAGGCGGCACTGGTGACCCGGGGGCTCGCAGAGCTGGCACGCCTCGGGCAGGCGCTCGGGGGCGACCCGCTCACGTTCTCGGGACTCGCGGGGCTCGGGGATCTCGTGGCCACCTGCACCAGTCCCGAGAGTCGCAACAGGACCTTCGGCCAGCGTCTCGCCACCGGTCTCCCCGTCGCGGCGGCCTTGGCGGCGAGCCGAGGGGTCGTCGAGGGGGTCCGGACGGCGGCCGCGGCCCTCGAGCTGGGAGAACGGCACGGGGTGGAGCTCCCCATCGTGGAGCAGGTCGCCGCCGTGCTCGCAGGGGAGCGGCGCGTCGACGAGGTCGTGCCGGCGCTCATGCTGCGGGAGGGAAAGGCCGAGCTCGCCGGGCTGCGCCGCCGTCGCAACCCGGCGCCCCCGTGGCTTCCCGCGCTCGTCGCGACGCTGCGTGCGCACGACCCCGTCGACGCCCGGGAGGAGGCAGCCAGGACGGGCATCCTCGATGCGCTCGAGCGTCTCGAGGCACCCTTCGACCGCCACGCAGGCCCGACGCACGTGACCGCGTCCGCGCTGGTGGTCGGCCCCCGTGGAGTGCTCCTCCACCGCCATCGGCGCTACCGCCGCTGGATGCAGCCCGGCGGGCATCTCGAGCCGGGCGAGACCCCCTGGGACGGGGCGCAGCGCGAAACACTCGAGGAGACCGGGATCGCGGGCGTGCACCCGGCGAGCGGGCCGGTGCTTCTCCACGTGGACGTCCATCCGGCCGGCGAGCACGTGCACCTCGACCTGCGCTACCTGCTCCTCGCCGGCGAGGCGGAGCCGAGCCCGCCGGCGGGGGAGAGTCAGGAGGTGCGGTGGTTCGGCCTCGAGGAGGCGGTCGGCGCCGCCGACGAGGCGTTGCGGGGCGCACTCGTGCGCCTCGCCGACCTGCCCGGGGCTGCCGCGCTGCGAGCGGCCGATGTCGACTCGACGGCCGGGCCGGCCCTCCCTGCGAAGAGCCAGGCGAGCGACGCCGCGACGACGACGACCTCCGAGGCGATCGCCACGCCACCCGAGTAGCTGACGTAGGGCTCGTGGAGCTCGCCGAAGAGCGTGCCCACGAGCGCGAACGCGTAGGCCGCGAGCGCCCCGGCAGCGAAGAGGGCTGACCCGGCCGCCAGCAGCCGGCGCAGGCGTGCGAGGGGGCCGGGGAGCCAGATCCAACCGATCGCGAGCAGGACGCCGACCACGCCGGTCGCGACGAAGAGCTTCCCGACGATCGGGAGGAAGTGGTAGGCCCGGACGTAGAGCTCGAGGTGGACCGCGGCCATCCCGACCAGGGCCAGGGCTGCCGTCCAGCGCAGGAGTTGCATGTCGTTCCTCTCGTCGTCGGCTCCCCGACGGGCCTCGCGGCCCCGCGTGAGCGCTCTGGTGGTTCTACGGAGCGGTGACCGGTTTCGCGCGAAGCTCGGTCGGATGACCGGGAGGGACCAGCCGCCGTCCGGGACGGACCTGTCTTGCAGGCCCGACCTCCGCCTCGAGCGCAGCTTCTCCGACCGTGGCTGCGGCCTGGTGGCCGGCGTGGACGAGGTGGGCCGCGGGGCGTGGGCCGGGCCGGTGAGCGTCGGCGTCGTCGTGGTGGACCTCGCCGCTGCCGGGCCACCGCCCGAGGGGCTCGCCGACTCGAAGCTGCTCGCCCCGGCGTCCCGTCGGGCGCTCGTCCCTGCGATCCGGGCTTGGGCCGCCGCCTGCGCCGTCGGCCACGCCAGCGCGGTCGAGGTCGACGCCTTCGGCATCGTCGCGGCGCTGCGCACCGCCGCGTGGCGCGCGCTCGGCGAGCTGGCGGTGGGGGGCTGTCGCCCGCAGGCGATCCTGCTCGACGGCTCCCACGACTGGCTCTCCGGCCCGGAGCCGGCCCGTGGCGGGGAGGCCGCTCCCCCCACCGCGCGGCTCTCCGGCCCCGAGCCGGCCGCTGCCGGGGAGATTCCCGGGCTGGAGGTCCGGACCGTGGTGCGAGGAGACGGCCGGTGTGCAACCGTGGCCGCGGCGAGCGTCGTCGCCAAGGTGACCCGGGACGACCTGCTCGTCGCCGCGGCGCAGGACCATCCGGGGTACGGCTTCGAGCGCCACAAGGGCTACGGGAC
>JAJYWE010000125.1 GCA_021791675.1 Actinomycetes bacterium
GGAGGACGTCGTAGCCCAGTCCGTTGCCGGTCGCGGACATCCCGACCACGGGGTTCGCCACGAGGCTCGCGCCGGCACCGCCGGCCTTCGGCGAGCCCTCGAAGGGTGCGTCGAAGTTCGCCACGCCACCGGCGGAGGTGAGCACCCAGTAGCCGGAGGAGGAGGAGGAGGAGGAGGGGGTCGAGCTGGTGCCGGTCGAGCTGGCGGTGCTGGTGCTGTTCCCGGTGGCGGTGTTGCCGGTGGCGGTGCTGGTGCCGCCGCTGGTGGGGGTGCTCGTCGCGGAACTGGCCGTGGCTGCGGTCGTCGGGCTCGGGTCGATGGGGCTCGCGAGGGCGGCACTGGCACTGCCCGGGACCGGGCCGAGTGCCAGCGACAGGCTCCCGAGTACGAGCGCGATCCCAGCGGCGACGGGTAGACCAGCCAGCCTCGCCCCCACCCCGGTCTCCTTCTGCCGCGGCGCCGGCCGCTCCGGCGACCCCGCCGAGATCGTCGCAGGTGGATGGCGGGCCGTCAAGCAGGCGGTGCCGGGTCCGGGGCCGTCGGGGAGCTGCGCAGTCGTGGGGCAGTGATCAGCCACGCGCTCTGCGTGATCGACCGGGAGGCGGGAGGCAGCGAGGCGCTCGCCGAGATCGACGTCAGGCTGGCCCCGCTGTTCAGGATCCACGAGCTCGGGCCGGGCTGATCGCCTCGATGGCGGCGGGTGCCCGTCGGCCACTCGCCACTGGCCTGCTCCGTGTGCTTGCCAGATCCGACATGGGAGGAGTTGGAGGCGCCCCCGCAGGGGGAGCGCTGGCCTTCGCGAAGCACACCCAGTAGCCCTTGGCGTGCGGGGTCGGGGTGATCGAGATCGCTGTGGTGGCGATGTTGGCCCCGTTCGTCGACGTCCTCGGCCCCCCGCACCAGGTTCGGCTGCGGGAGCGGCCGGTGCGGAGGCGAGCCCGGCGCCTGCGACGACTGCCAGGCCCGCGGCAATGGCGGCGATGACAGCGGCTGAGAGGGGGGTCAGCCGGCGGCGTGCGGGCTGCACGAGGTCAGCATTCCCCGGCGCTGTCGGTCAGGGCAGCAGCTCGAACGCGGCAGTGTGGCGGGGCCGGACCACCCGGAAGTGGCGGTCGTTGAGGGTGGCGATGCGGGTGGTGCCGAGCCGCTCGGCGAGCGTGATCACCGAGGCGTCGGTGCCGCCGAGGCGAAGGCTTGCATAGGTGGTGACCAGCTCGGCGATGCGTTCCCAGTCGCTGTTTTCCAGGTGCACGACGGTGAGGTGACGGCCAGTGATCGAGGCATAGAAGGCGGCCTCGGCCCGCGGGCCGAGGAGCCGGTCGATCAGGTAGGCCGCCTCGGCGATGACCGTGGCGGTGGTGACCAGCGGCCCCTCATCACCTTCCAGCAGCGCCCGGCAGGCGGCATGGTCCTTGTCGGAGATGTCAGCGGTGGGCAGCAGCGGCCCGGTGTCGACGACCAGCACTAGTCGTCGCGGCCGAAGCCCTCCGCCAGCATGGCGTCCGCGTCGGCGGCCTTCCGTCCCGACGAAGACGAGCCGATGCCGGCGAACGCCAGCCTGCGCCGGGCACCCGGCGGTGGCAGCCGCTCAGCGAGCAGGGCAGCGGCGGTCTGGTCCGGAGTCTGCCCTCGGCGAGCGGCCTCGGCTTCCAGCGCGGCGGCGACCTCGCCGGGCAGGTGCACGGTCAGCGTCATGACACAAGAGTAGGTCCGCCCCGCACCCGCGCGTGGCGGCCGGGGAATGGCCCACTTGCGCCGCATGAGGGATGCAGAGCGTTATCGGATTCGCCATGTCGGCGAACGGATTCCTGCCGAGGAGCCCCGTTGGGTCAGAGACGTTCACCGGGTCCCAGCTCCCTCGCAGAAGGGGGTCTTCGTGGCGGCAGCGAGTGGGTCGACGGAGAGGAACTGGGTGCTCCCCGGGTCCTGCCATCGGGCCTGGAGGTCGCCGGCCGCGAGTGCCTGGTTGGAGCACGGCCCCGGGAAGCGCAGCGGTGTGGTGGTGCTCCCCGACTCCGTCGGCAGCTTCCCGCAGTCGTCGGCGGTGTCGGGGGCGAGCACCGAACCGGCCGACGTGGTTCCGAGACGCATGGATCGCACTCCGCAGCGACCGAGAGAGATGAGAGGCGAGGTCCTCGTGGCCGAGAGGCTGCCTCTTCGGCGGAGGTGCCGACGGCGTGGAGGCGTCGTCCTCGGTGCCGCCCTCGAGTGGAGAGTCGAGACGCGACACCGTTGCCGCCCGGTCGCCGGCGGGGTGAACGTGCAGCGGGAGGTCGCCCAGAGGGGTCTCACTCCGCTCGCAGGGTCACCTCCCGCGTGCGAGCACCCGCTCGCCGACCCGTTGGCGCATTTGCCCTCCCGTTCCTTCCGGCCCAGCGCGGACGCAGCCCCGGCGTTCGCGGAGGCCGCCCGCCAGGCGCGTCGCTCGGGGTGAGCGACTGGGACTCAGGCCCGCCCGACGAATGCGTTGCTCCCGTCATCGACTGCTGCGCAGAACAGCCCGGACGGACAGGAGACGCCCGCCAGCCCAGCAGCTTGCCCGAGAGCCACCGGCAGAGCCACCGGCTCCGACCAGGTCACTCCGTTCCACGTGAGCGCGTGGCCGGCACTGTCCACGGCGACACAGAAGTTCGACGAGGCACACGAGACGGAGGTGAGCCTCGCTCCCGAATCGATCGCCACCGGCTCTGACCAGCTCGTCCCGTTCCAGGTGAGCGCGTTGCCGGCCTCGTCCACGGCGGCACAGAAGTTGGCGGAGCTGCAGGAGACCCCCGCCAGGAACTCGCCGCCCGAATCGATCGCCACCGGCTCTGACCAGCTCCTCCCGTTCCAGCTGAAGGCGTTGCCGGCACTGTCGACAGCGACGCAGAAGCTCGAGGAGACACAGGAGACTGATTCGGGGAGGTTCGCCTCCGAGTCGATCAGCGAGTCCGTCGACCAGCTCTGGCCGTTCCACGTCGCAGCGTCGCCGGACTGGTCCACCACCGCGCAGAACCTCACCGAGGGACAGGAGACGGACGGGATCGAACCTCCCGGCGGGCCAATCGAGGTGGACGCAGACCACGCGCTCCCGTCCCAGGTGAAGGCGTTCCCGGCGACGTCCACCGCAACGCAGAAGGTCGGGTTCGCGCAGGAGAGGGCCGCGAGCCAGGAGGGAGTTGGATCGACCAGCATTGGCGCCGACCAGGTCTGGCCGTTCCACCGGACGGCCCTGCCCTGCACGTCGATCGCCATGCAGAAGGTGGCCGACGGGCAGGAAATCCCGTCGAGGAGCCCCTGTGGCGGGTCGAAGCTCGCGGGGGTCGACCAACGAGTGCCGTCCCAGCCCACGGCGAAACCGGCGGGGGCGGAGACCGCCGTGCACGATGTCGTGGACGGGCAGGAGACCGCGGCCCTCTCGGTTGCGCCGTTGCCGGGGTTGACCGGCGGCGACCACGTGCTGCCGTTCCAGGTGAACAGGTTCCCGGCCCCGTCGGCCGCTGCACAGAACTGCGGCGAGGCGCACGAGACCGTGGAGAATGTCCCGTTTGCGGATGAGAGCGAGGCGTCGAGAGGCACGGGCTGAGACCAGGTGGTCCCGTCCCAGGTCACGGCATCTCCGCCGACGTCCACCGCGACGCAGAACGTGGCCGAGGTACAGGACACCGCCGTCAGGACTGCGCCGCTCGCGTCGATCGCCACGGGCCCCGACCAGGTCGCTCCGTTCCAGGTCACCGCAGTGTCGGAGAAGTTGACGGCGACGCAGAAGGACGTGGTGGGGCACGAGACCGACGCCGGCCCGCTCCCACTCGATGGCAGCGACTCGATCGCCTCCGGCGTCGACCACGTCAAGCCGTTCCACGTGACGGCGCGGCCCTCGGAATCGACGGCGACGCAGAAGGAAGCGGTGGCGCACGACACCGAGGTGACCCCGACGTAGCCCGGTGCTCGCTGGTCGATCGACTCCGGCGCCGACCAGCTCGTCCCGTTCCACCGGAAGGCGTTCCCGTCGGCGTCGACTGCGACGCAGAAGGTTGCGGTCGGGCACGAGACCGAGGCGAGCGGGTCGTCCGAGTTTGC
>JAJYWE010000126.1 GCA_021791675.1 Actinomycetes bacterium
GGATCACGACGGCGTCGTTCGACCGCCAGCGGTGGCCGAGAGCGGGCCGCACGTTGCCGAGCCGTACCCCGGTCTGCTCGAACAGTTTCGTGGTGATCGCTGGCAGCCTGACCGAGTGGCTCCAGGGGACTCCCTGGACATGTACGGGTCGCTGCGCCCTCGTCAGCTGGCCCTCGTCAGCCGAAAGTTTTGTTATACGCTCCTCTCCTGGAGGTTCGAGGCTCGGCGCTCAGACACGGCTGCGGTGCCGACGACATCCGCCACGCCATCACCAACGCGATCGCCGCCTACGACGACCCGGACGATCCCTACGTGCTCTACCTCGGCCCCGACCGCGCTGGCACCCTGCTCGAGGTGTTGACCGCCGTCGACGCGCTGGGCGAGGAGATCGCCTTCCCTGCGATGCCGATGCGCCGAAAGTACAGGAGGCGGCTCCCATGACCGAACCCCGCAAAGCCAAGACCGGAGAGACGATGGATGAGAACTTCTGGCGGCGGGCCGAAGAGAAGGCCGATGCCGGGCTCGATCCCTCCCGGCTGCGCCGCCGTCTTGGTCGCCCGACTCTCGGCGACGAGCCGGCAGGGCTGACGGCGGTCCGTCTCCCGCCCGAGGTCCGCCGGGCGCTCGACGATCGAGCCGCCGAAGAGCACACCTCCGCCAGCGAGGTCATCCGCCGCGCTCTGGAGCGGTACCTCACGAGTTAGGGGCAGTACCTCGCGAGTTGGCAGGTCAGCTCGGACAACGTGCAGGGACTGGCCAGCACGTCACCCGAGCTCGAACGGCGACGACGCAACACCGAACGCGACACCAGTCGACCGCTGCTGGCCGTCACGGTGGTCGGGCCGATGTGCTCGACCAGCGGTGACGGGAGCCCAGGAACGCCCCATGGGCACCCATCGAGTCGTGTGGGATGCTGGCATCCCACGAGGCGGACGACGGTGAAGCTGCCGGACGAGCTCGGCGCAGCGCAGTCCTGATCGATGCCGGCCCGCGGTACGCGTACATCGACGCCGACGACCGTCACCACCCCGAGTGCCTCGAGCTGCTCGAGACACATCCTGGGCCGCTGTTCGTCCCGCTCCTCGTCGTGGGCGAGGTCGCCCACCTCGTTGCGACACGCCTCGGTGTCGCGGCGGACGTCCGGTTTGTCGGCGATCTGGCTGCCGGCGTGCTGAGCCCCGAGCCCGTCCTCGCCGCTGACTGGGAACGCATCGCGGAGCTGACCGCGCGTGACGGTGACCTCCCGCTCGGCACGGTGGATGCCTCCGTCGTCACGACCGCCGAACGGCTGAGGATCGGTGAGGTCGCCACGTTGGATCGGCGGCACTTCGGCGGCATCCGCTCGCCCCCGGGGCACGCCCACCCCGCTAGGCTGAGGCGCCCTTCATGCTGCTCACGATCTCAACCGACCACCGGCCGGCCACCGACCTCGGGTACCTGCTGCACAAGAATCCGTCGGCGCACCACCGCGTCGAGCTCGGCTTCGGTCAGGCCCACGTCTTCTATCCGGAGGCGAACGAGGCACACTGCACGGTGGCCGTCGTGGTCGAGGTGGACCCGGTCGGGCTGGTCCGCAGCCGCAGGGGGGCGAAGGGAGGTGACTTCTCCCTCGGCCTGTACGTGAACGACCGCCCCTACGCGATCTCCTCGTTCATGTCCGTGGCCCTGGGCAGGGTGTTCTCGACTGCCATGGCGGGCAGGAGCAAGGAGCGTCCCGAGCTGACCGACGTGGCCATACCCCTCGTGGTCCGCCTCCCGGTGACGCCCTGCCGGGGCGGCGCTGCGGTGGCAACCCGGCTCTTCGAGCCCCTCGGCTACGAGGTGGCGGCAGCGGCCATCCCACTGGACCCGCGCTTTCCAGCCTGGGGGGACAGCGCATACCTCGATCTCACCCTGAGCGCGACGCTCACCCTGCAGCGGCTGCTCGAGCACCTCTTCGTCCTCCTCCCGGTGCTCGACGACGACAAGCACTACTGGGTGGGGCCGAGCGAGATCGACAAGCTGCTGCGCAGAGGTGGCGAGTGGCTCCCGGCGCATCCAGAGCGGGAGCTGATCACCCGTCGCTACCTCCGTCATGATCGTCAGCTCACCCGGGAGGCCCTGGCCCGCCTGATGGAGGACGACGTGGCGGATCCGGACGCGTCGCTGGCCCGCTACGACGCGGAGGAGCAGGCGGTCGAGAAGCCGATCAACCTGAACGAGCAGCGGCTCCGGGCGGTCGTCGGGGCGATCGGCGCCAGCGGAGCTCGTCGGGTCCTCGATCTCGGCTGTGGCGAGGGGAGACTGGTCGGCCAGCTGCTCCGTGAGCAGGGCATCGAGAAGGTCGTCGGGCTCGACGTCTCGGTGCGTGCCCTCGAGACCGCCGCCCGGCGTCTCCACCTCGACACGATAGGGCCCAGCCAACGGGCCCGGGTCGAGCTGCTCCAGGGGTCCCTCGGCTACCGGGACGCTCGCCTCGCCGGTTTCGACGCGGCGGCGCTGGTCGAGGTCCTCGAGCACCTCGACCCCTCTCGACTCGGGAGCTGCGAGCGCACCGTCTTCGCCCACGCTCGGCCCTCGACGGTGATCGTCACCACGCCGAACGTCGAGTACAACGTTCGTTTCGCGTCCTTGCCGGCTGGTCGGTTCCGCCATCGTGACCACCGCTTCGAGTGGACCAGGACGGAGTTCGCCGACTGGTGCGAGCAGGTGGGGGCCCGGCACGGCTACTCGGTGGCCCTCTCCGGTGTCGGTACCGAGGACCCCGCCGTGGGGTTCTCGACGCAGATGGCGGTGTTCACCAGATGACCGTCCTCGAGATCCCCGAGCTCTGCCTCGTCGCACTCGTCGGGGTGTCGGGCTCGGGGAAGTCGACGTTCGCGGCTCGTCACTTCCTGCCCACCGAGGTCCTGTCGTCCGACTTCTGTCGAGGACTGGTGGCCGACGACGAGAACGACCAGTCGGCCACGAGTGCCGCCTTCGACGTGCTGTACTACATCGCGGCGCGGCGGCTCGAGGCGGGGCGGCTGACCGTGGTCGACGCCACGAACGTCCAGGCCGGGGCCCGACGGACCGCGGTCGGTGTGGCGAAGGCCAACCACGTCCTCGCGGTCGCGATCGTGCTCGACGTCCCCCAAGCGGTGTGCGCAGCCCGCAACGCCGCACGCCTCGACCGCCAGTTCGGCCCTCACGTCGTGCGCAACCAACACGACCAGCTCCGTCGCTCGATACGCGGGCTGCGACGAGAGGGCTTCCATCGCGTGTGCCACTTGCAGGGCGAGGAGGAGATCGCCTCGGCCACGGTCCAGCGGAAGCCCCTGTGGAACGACCGTCGGAGCGACCACGGCCCCTTCGACATCATCGGCGACGTCCACGGATGCCACGACGAGCTGCACGCGCTCCTGAGCGAGCTCGGCTACGAGATCGACCCGGACGGCGGCTCGGCCCGCCATCCCGACGGCCGCCGAGCGGTGTTCCTGGGGGACCTGGTCGACCGGGGTCCCGCCACGCCGGCGGTGCTGCGCCTGGTGATGGGGATGGCGGCAGAGGGCAGCGCGCTGTGCATCGCCGGCAACCACGAGGTCAAGCTGCTGCGCGCGCTTCGCAAGCGCAACGTGCGAACCGACCACGGTCTCGCCCAGAGCCTCGACCAGCTCGGGGCGGAGCCGCCCGAGCTCTCCGAGCAGGTCGCTGCCTTCCTCGACACCCTGCTCGGGCACTTCGTCCTCGACGAGGGACGGCTCGTGGTGGCACACGCCGGGCTCCCGGCGAACATGCACGGTCGTTCCTCGGCCGCGGTCCGTTCGTTCGCCCTCTACGGCGACACGACCGGCGAGACCGACGAGTACGGCCTGCCGGTGCGCTACCCGTGGGCGGAGGACTATCGGGGCGAGGCCGTGGTCGTCTACGGCCACACTCCGGTGCCAGAGGCGGTCTGGCTCAATCGCACCATCTGCATCGACACCGGATGCGTCTTCGGGGGCCGGCTCACGGCCCTGCGCTATCCCGAGCGCGAGCTGGTCTCCGTACCGGCGAAGCGGGTG
>JAJYWE010000045.1:0-1906 GCA_021791675.1 Actinomycetes bacterium
TCCTTCCGCATGCGCGAGGCCCGCCAGAGAGGGGGTGGTTACACGACGCGAAAGTCCTGATCGCAGTGCAAGGGGTGAGGACTTTTAGTTGGCCACCAGCGGGGACATCGAACTGGCCGTTGACAGGCAATCCAGAGCTACGACCCTGCGCTCAGCTCATCTACCGACGGAGCCAGCGGCTCAGCTACCAGCTGAGGCAGCGGCGCTGCCACGAGGCCTCCAGGGAACCCACGGGCCTGCAGGGAACCCAGCCGGGGCTCGACGAGGCACGCAAGCGCGCTCCTTGGCCCTGCCTTGCTGACAGCTCGCCGAGGAGGTCGACCCGGCTCCGCCGGTCGACCCGGGCGACCACGGCGCAGCGGCCGTGCCTGCGATGGTCGAGTCGCCTCCTCCGAGCAAGCCTGCTCCCGGTACCAGCGATCTCCGGGCACGCGCTCATGGTGCCAGAGAGCGAGCGAACTGGTCCCTCCACCTCGGCGCCCTCGCCCCGGCGGCGCTCCCGGGACCGGCACCTGCGCTGCGGATCGGGATCCGCCCGCGATCGAGCTTCGACGACCGTACGCGCGAATGGCGACTCGCAGGCGAGCGGTGGGGCGGGCGGCACTGAGGATCGTCCCGCTCGGCCCGTCCCTGCACTCCCGGTCAGCTGCAACTCGCCCTCCCACCATGTCGCGCCTACCGTTTCGAAACAGGAGTTTCGATCAGGCGAAGGGCGACGCGTCACCGGAGGCTGCTCGCCAGGCCCGAGCAACCCTCTCCGATCCCTCGGTGATGCGTGCGCTCGCCCACCCGGTCCGTCTCGCCATCCTCCAGCGGCTGCAAGCCGCCGGCCCGGCGACCGCGTCGGAGCTGGCGGAGGTGGTAACGCGTCGCCCTCCGCGTGCAGCTCCCACCTGCGCGCCCTGGCTTCGGCCGGGCTGATCGAAGAGGACCCCGGAGCAACCAGCGGCGGCCGCCGCCGCCCATGGCGGGCTATCCCCTTCGACCTGGCCTGGGCGACCGGCTCCGACACCGACGGAGACGCTGCCGTCACGCTGCTGGTCGATTCGATGGAAGCCGAACTGGCCGCCCGCAAGGCCCGGGCCCGAGCGGCGGACGACGACTACCCGGCGGCCTGGCGGGAGACGCTCGGCACCGACCACCTGGTGCTGAAGGTGACTGCGGACGAGACAGCCCGGCTTCGCTGGGCGATCCGGGCCCTGCTCGAATCGGCACAGCGCGCCGGGCGGACCTCGCACGCCGCTGACGCCGAGACGCTCGACGTGGTCGTCGACTACGTTCCCGGCTGGGTCCCCCCGCCGGCCGGCTCCAGCGCCGCCTCGGCGACCGCCGGACCATCGCCCGCGGCACACTCGCCGTGGCCGTCTCGATCGCCCTCTGCCCCCTTGCCCGCCCCGGCGTCACCGGGGCATGGCCGGTCCTCGCCTACGAGCTCCTCGGCAGCGCCGGGGGGACCATCTGCGTCGTCGTCACCTTCACCGCCGTCCTCACCCACATCCCCGGCCCGCAGATCGCCAGGGCCATGGCCATCGCCGCCGCTCTCCCCGAAGCCGGACAGCTCCTCGGCCTCGCCGTCGCCGTCCTGGCCGTCAGCGAGCTCGGGGTCACCTCCCTCCTCGACCTCCTCGCCGTCCCCGCCGCCCTCCTCGCCGTCACCAGCATCGCCGGGATAGCCGGGAGCCGGTGACCGTGACGGGGGCCGCAGCCGGTCACGGTGACGGGGGCCACAGACGCTGACGGGGGACCCAGCCGGTGACGGTGACGGGGGCCGTAGACGGCGACGGTGACGGGGGCCGTAGACGGTGACGGCTCCAGGGCGCACCACCGAGCGGGAAGCTACCGGGAGGCGCAGAACGAATCGGTGGAGCAGTCCCCACCCTGGAGGCGAACCTGGTGTGCCCGATGT
>JAJYWE010000045.1:2006-10824 GCA_021791675.1 Actinomycetes bacterium
GACGGTGACGGGGGCCGTAGACGGTGACGGCTCCAGGGCGCACCACCGAGCGGGAAGCTACCGGGAGGCGCAGAACGAATCGGTGGAGCAGTCCCCACCCTGGAGGCGAACCTGGTGTGCCCGATGTCCGGGGAACTCGACGTAGAAGTCGGGATCGAGGGCGAGCCCCCCACCGGGGGTCGCATCGGCCTTCACCATCACGCCCGGCACGCCCTCCGGGTAGAACTGCGGGTCCCAGGTGGAGTAGAGCGAGTTCGTGAAGTAGAGCCGGCTGCCATCCCGGCTCACCTCCACCATCTGGGGCCCGCCGCCGAAGGGGCGGCCCGAGGGATGCGCACGGTTGCGGGCGATCCCGCCGAGCTCGACCTGCCCGGCGAGGACCGGGCTGAAGGGATCGGAGACGTCGTACTGGCGGAGCTCCCCGAGGCCCCAGCAGGAGACGTAGAGGTAGCGGTCGTCGAGCGAGAGGTCGATGTCCGTGACGAGCGGGGGGACCGCGCCGAAGCCCTGCAGTAGCGGGGGGAGCTCGCTCGCCTCGGTCGGCACGGCCGGGATCTCGATGACCTTCCGGGCTTGCCAGCGGCCGGCCTCCTCGAACCACGTCCAGATCGAGCTCGCCAGGTTCGTGACGTCGACGACCACGCCGAGGAACCCGTAGGACTTCGCGGGGTCGTGGGCAGGGCGCACCTCGAGCGCCATCTGGTGCTGGTCCCCGATGTCCACCACGTCGATCCGCTTGCGGCTCGCGAGGTCGAAGAAGTGCAGGCGGTGCCCGTACTGACGACCGAGGAGTGCCTCGGGCACCACCCCGTTCTCGTACAGCGGGGGCGGCGCCCACTCACTCGCCATCAACACGCCCGCATCCATGTGCCACCAGAAGTCGTAGGCGTACATCTGGTCACCGCGATCGGCCTCCCAGGGCCCCTGCACGGCGAAGCTCGAGTGGTCCATCGTGAAGATCCCGGCCGGGCCACCCGTCCCGTCCTGGCTCGCCGCTCCGAGCGTGGAGACGAAGAGGCCCTCCGGCCCGCAGTGCACCGTGTGGGGCCGGCTGTAGCCAGACCTGCCGAGCAGCTCCTCGGGCTCGACCGTGTGGACCAGCACCGGCTGTCGCGGGTCGTCGAGCGTGTCGAGCACGTAGATGCGCGACGAGCGGATCCCGGGCACGAGGAGGTACCGGCGGCGCAGGTCGGAGTGCCCGGCGTGTCCCCCACCGAGCGCAGAGCTGCAGACGTTCCACCCGAAGTGGTGGAACTCGTCCGGCGAGTCCTGGGCCGGCGGCTGCCAGGTCGAGACCACCTCCCCGTACGACGCGGATCCCGGGTCGAGATCGACGACCGCCAGGGCATCGGGATCGAGGAGTGCGACGTAGCCGAGCTGCTCGGGCGGCGCGGCCATCGCCGCCGCCGGCGAGGGATACAGCGTCGGGTCGACCGCACCGTCGCCACCCCCGTGGTGGTGGTGATGGTCCTGCACTTCCTCGGACGTCGTTCCGCTGGACGATCCACCTTCGGACATGGTCCCTCCTCCGTCGCCGAGCGCTCTCCCACTCCACCCCCCGAGGGAAGCCCTGTCAAGCGCCCCCGGTCACCGGAAGTCCCGGGAGGCACCGGTCGTGACGGCAAGCGAGAGCGGCTCGATCCACTCGGCGATCACGTTCGTCACCCCCTCAGCGCGTTCGAGCCGACCGCGCACCACGAGCGCTGGCGCCACCCTCGCCACGCGACGCCAGCGCACCCAGGCGCCCTTCGAGACCACCACGTTCACCAGCCCCGTCTCGTCCTCCAGGTTGAGGAAGGTGGTCCCCCCTGCCGTCGCCGGACGCTGCCGGTGGGTGACGACGCCCGCCACAACCACCCGCGACCGGGGCTTCGCCCCCGCGAGCTCTGCCGCCGATCGGATCCCCTCCGCCCGGAGCCGGTCCCGGACGAAGGAGACCGGGTGCGTCTCGGGTGTGATCCCCGTTGCCCAGAGGTCCGCAGCCGCCAGCTCCAGCTCGGACATGACCGGGAGGGTGGGTGCGTCTGCGCCGGTGACGATGCCGGCCAGGCGGTCCGCCCCGCCCTGCGCGAGCGCACCCGCCGCCCAGAGCGCCTCCCTGCGGCCTCGCAGGCTCCCGGCCGAGGTCGAGGTCGAGGGGGCACCGGACCTCGCAGCGGCATCCGCCACCGGCAGCCCGTCCGCTACCCCGGCATCCGTTGCCGGCAGCCCGTCCAGTGCCCCGGCGGTGGCGAGGGCCTCCATCGCCACTCGGTCGAGCCGGGTGCGGCGAAACAGGTCCTCGATGCTCGAGTAGGCAGTTCCACTCCCGATCCGCTCCTCGGCGATCCGTCGGGAGCGCTCCTCGCCGAGACCGCGCACCGAGGTGAGGCCGAGCCGGACCGCCCGCTCCCCGCTGTCACTCGACCGCCCACCGCCGCGTGTCCCGTCCAGACGCTCGAGCACCGCCTGCGCACCGGAGGCGTTCACGTGGGGTCGGCGGACCACCACCCCGTGGCGTCTGGCGTCGGCGACGAGCGTCTGGGGGGACCAGAACCCCATCGGCTGGGCGTTGAGCAGACCCACGAGGAAGGCGGCCGGGTAGTGGAGCTTGCACCAGGCGGAGGAGTAGACGAGGTAGGCGAAGGAGACCGAGTGGCTCTCGGGGAAGCCGAAGTTGGCAAAGGCGGCGAGCTTCTCCCAGATCGCATCGGCCACCTCGCCGACGATTCCCCGCTCGGCCATGCCGGCGTAGAGCCGGGTGCGCAGTCGGTCCATTCGCTCCGAGGAGCGCTTCGACCCCATGGCCTGGCGGAGCTGGTCTGCCTCACCGGCACTGAACCCGGCGACGTCGATCGCCATCTGCATGAGCTGCTCCTGGAACAGTGGCACGCCGAGGGTCTTGGCGAGCGAGCGTTCGAGCAGCGGGTGGAGGTAGGTCACGGGCTCCACGCCGTTGCGCCGCCGTATGTAGGGGTGCACGGACCCCCCCTGGATCGGGCCGGGGCGGATGAGCGCCACCTCGACGACCAGGTCGTAGAAGCACCGCGGTCGCAGCCTCGGCAACGTCGCCATCTGTGCCCTGCTCTCCACCTGGAACACCCCGACCGAGTCGCCGGCGGAGAGCATCGCGTAGACCGCGTCTTCCTGGGGCAGGCGAGCGAGGTCCAGCTCCACACCGAAGCCGTCGCGCACGGCGTCCACCATCTCGTGCAGCGCGCTCAGCATCCCGAGGCCGAGCAGGTCGAACTTCACCAGGCCGATCGCCGCGCAGTCGTCCTTGTCCCACTGCAACACGGTCCGACCGGGCATCCGACCCCACTCGACGGGACAGACCTCGAACACGGGGCGGTCGCAGATCACCATGCCGCCGGAGTGGATCCCGAGGTGGCGCGGGAAGCGCTCCAGCTGGGCAGCCAGCTCCAGCACCTCCGCCGGCACGTCGTGGTCGGGCAGGCCGTCGGAGCCGGTCGTGGCCGCCCGCTCGAGGGGTGCCCGCCAGTCGAGCTGCTTCGACCAGGCGTCGAGCGTGCCCTGGCCGTAGCCGAGCGCCTTGCCGGCGTCTCGCACCGCAGCCCGGGCGCGGTAGGTGATCACGTTCGCGACCTGTGCCGCCCGCTCACGTCCGTGGCGCTCGTAGACGTAGGCGATCACCTCCTCCCGTCGCCCGGACTCGATGTCGACGTCGATGTCCGGCGGTCCGTCCCGTTCCGGGGAGAGGAAGCGCTCGAAGAGCAGGCCGAGCGCGACCGCATCGGCCGCGGTCACACCGAGGGCGTAGCAGACCGCCGAGTTGGCCGCCGAGCCCCGTCCCTGGCAGAAGATGTCGTGCTCCCGACAGAACCGGACGATGTCCCAGACCACGAGGAAGTAGCCCGCGAAGCCCAGCTGCTCGATCACCGCGAGCTCGTGGTCGAGCTGGGCCCAGGCACCGGGAACTCCTGGCGCGTGGCGAGGGCCGTAGCGATCGGATGCACCCTTCTCGACCAGCAGGCGTAGGAAGTCCATCTCGCTCGACCCCTCCGAGATCGGGAAGTCCGGGAGCTCCGGCGCCACCAGCGACAGGTCGAACGCACACGCGAGCCCGAGCTCCGCCGCCCGCTCCACCACCCCCGGCCAGCGCGAGAACCGGCGCTCCTGCTCGAGACCCGACCGCAGGTGCGCGAGCCCGTTGGCCGGGAGCCAGCCGTTCAGCTCCTCGAGGCTGCGCCGCGCCCGCACCGCCGCCATCGCCGCGGCGAGGCGTGCCCGGGCCGGGACCGCGTAGTGGACCCCGTTGGTCGCGACCGGCTCCACGCCGGCCTCGAGCGCCACACGCGCCAGTGCGTCGTTGCGCGCGACGTCCAGTGGTGTCCCGTGGTCCCACAGCTCGACCGCCACGTTCTCCCGTCCGAAGGCGTCGACGAGCCGGCCGAGCGCGCGAGCGGCGGCGGCGGGTCCCTCGCTCTCGAGCGCCCGGGGCACGACGCCCTTGCGACCGCCGGTGAGCACCAGCCAGTGGCCGGCCGCGTGCGCCGCCAGGTCCGCCAGGTCGTAGACCGGACAGCCCTTCTCCTCGCCACGGAGCTGGGCGCGCCCGATCGCACTCGAGAGGCGGGCATAGCCTTGCGGGTCACGGGCCAGCACGACGAGGTGTGTGCCGAGTGGGTCCGGAGCACCGGGGACCGGATGCACACCGGCTTCGAGCTGGGCCGGGCCATCCCCGTTCGGGCCATCCCCGTTCGGGTCGAGTCGGGTCGGCCACGCCCGGACCGTCACGGTCCGGGATCCCCTCTTCGCCGTCCGACCCGCCCGGGTCCGGCTCGCGAGGCCCAAGGTCAGTTCGGCGCCGTAGACGACCGGCAGCGACAGGGCTCGGGCCGCTTCTGCCATGCGGACCACCCCGTAGAAGCCGTCGTGATCGGTGAGGGCAAGCGCCTCCAGCCCGAGTCGAGCCGCCTCCTCGACCAGCTCCTCCGGGTGGCTGGCACCGTCGAGGAAGCTGAAGTTGGAGTGGCAGTGCAGTTCGGCATAGGGAACGTGCGCCCCGAGGCGCCGTCGAGTCGGTGGCTGGTAGGGCTGGCGGCGGCGCGACCAGGCGGGGCTGTCGCTCCCGTCTGCGCCGATGGGGCGCGGGTCGCCCCGACCGTCGGCCGACCGGCGACCGGGCACGGGAGCCGGTGCCATGCCGGGCGAAGCGCTCCCCGCCGTACCGGCCTCGGGGGCGGTTGCCGTGCCAGGCGAGGCGCCCGCCGCCGTGTCGGCGACCCGAGCGCCCCGGAGAGACCGCCGGTCGGAGAGGCGTCGCTCCAGCTCGCCCCAGGAGATCGGTGGATTCTGCACGGCTACGGAAACTGGTTCCGGACGGTCTCGCACCGATGCTGCAGGGTCCGAGTGCTCGGGGCTGGCGCGAGAAGGCAACGGCATGTCCGCCAGCCGAGCTCGGTCACTGCGTCAGTGTAGTCGAACACCTGTTCGATACCAAGAGCTCTGGGCCTTCCCACAACGACGTGCCGATCGAGTAACCTGCGGGGCGATATGGGCCTTCTCGCCACCACCGTCAGCGACTTCTTCCACTTCCCCTACACCTTCGTCTCGGAGCTGTTCTCCTTCGCGCTGATCCTCTACGGGCTGAACCGCTGGCTCGTGCCCTGGATCCGCGGCGAGATGGACAAGAAGCAGGCGGAGATCCGCTCGGACCTCGAGGAGGCCGAGGAGGGGCACAAGCTCCTGGAAGCAGCCGAGGGCTACCGGGCCGAACTGCTCGCCCAGGCGGCGCGCGACGCCGAGGCGATCCGGGCCCAGGCCGAGCGAGTGGCCCAGGCCGCTCGCGACGAGATCCTCGCCCACGCCGCCGAGGAAGCGGCCCGGATCCGCCACCGGGCAGAGGTCGAGGCAGCCCGCGAGGCGGAGCGGGCCATGGACCAGGTACGAGCCCGCTTCGCCGAGGAGGTCCTCGGCGCCGCCGAGGCCATGGTCGTTGCCGAGCTCACCCCAGAGCGCAACCGAGCGCTCGTGGACGAGGCGATCGCGGCGATCGAGGGCGGCGCCGGACGCGAGGACCTCGCCACCACGAGCCGCTGACCTTCCCGGACCGGGGGCGGAGACACTCCCGGGCCTTCATCCAGATCCGCACGCCGGCTCGTCCGACCGCCCTGCCAGAAGCACCAGAGAGGGCCGGAGCGGCCAAGGGGCCCAGAAGGGTCGGTCAGGTCCCTCCCGCCGACCGGCGGGCGACGAGGGGTGGATCGCTCGACCACGGGAAGTCGATCCAGCGATCCGTGCGCGACCAGGCGTAGTCGCACTGGATGAGCGCCCGGGGCTTCTGGAACAGCACCGCGGTGCGGACCTCCGCGACCTTGCCGAGGCAGAAGTCCCGCACGAGGAGCAGGGTGTGCCCGGTGTCGGCGACGTCGTCCGCCACGAGCACCCGCGCGTTGGCGAGGTGCACCGCCTCGGGCGTGGGCGGCAGCATGACCGGGAGCGGGAGTCGCTCGTCCACCCCCGTGTAGTACTCGACGTTCATGAGGTGGATGTTCTTGATCGAGAGCGCGTAGCCGAGCGCGCCGGCGACGAAGAGCCCGCCCCGCGCGATCGCGAGGATCAGGTCCGGCCGGTAGCCGTCCTCGGCGACGCGCTCGGCGAGGGCGCGGGCCGCCCCGCCGAAACCGTCCCAGGTGAGCACCTCCTGCCCGAGCTCCGGGATCCCGGCACTCGCGACGGGCACGCTGCTCGGAACCGGCTCAGGGTTGGCCACCCGAGCAGGCTATCCGCGCACCCGCTCGCCGCCCCCGGGATCCATGCCGGTCCTGCCGGCTCGCGCCCGGTGCGCGGCGACGCGCGTCACCGGGCCGTCACCGGCGAGGGGGAGCTCGAAGAAGCGGGCGTCTACGAGCGGGTTGTGCCGGTACGGGGGGATCTCCGCGAAACCGATCCTCTGGTACAGCCCGATGGCGTCGCGCATGGCGGCCACGGTGTCGAGCCGGACCACCGCGAGGGCGCGTGCCCGAGCGGCCTCGACCGCCGCCTCGGCGAGCGCCCGGCCGAGGCCCAGGCCACGTGCCGGCGGACGGACGTACATCCGCTTCAGCTCGCCGACGCCCGGCTCCAGCACCCGCAGGCCCACGCATCCCACCCACCGCTCCCCCTCCGGCGCTCGGCCCGGGATGCGCGGCGCATCCGAGACGGCAGGCGACGGGTCCGAGGGAGGCGGCAGCGCATCGTTGGCGGGAGGCGGCTCGTCGGTCGGGAAGGCGGGAACCGGGTCGAGCCGGGCGAGGAACGCCGCGCCCGCAGGCGGCCCATAC
The DNA here is from genome assembly GCA_021791675.1 of Actinomycetes bacterium. Taxonomy (GTDB): domain Bacteria; phylum Actinomycetota; class Acidimicrobiia; order Acidimicrobiales; family JAKAOS01; genus JAJYWE01. Next base: position 9,272 of record JAJYWE010000045.1, read on the forward strand.
TCCTCCTCGAGGTGGGCCAGCTCCCGGTCGACGTCCTGGAAGTCGAGCGCGAAGGGAAGCGACTCGACGTACTCGCGAACGAGCTCGGCGAACGCCTGCCACTCCTCCGCGCGCCGAACGGCACGGATCTCGGCGACGCCCCGGGTCTCGGGTGCCGGCGGTTCGGGTTCCGCCGGTTCGGGTTCCGCCGGTTCGGGTTCCGGCGGGTCGCGCCGAGCCACTCCCCCATCGGTCATTCAGCGCCCGTCCCGCCACTCGCCGGGCTCGGGCCGGCGACCACCGACCCCGATCGCTCGATCCGCTCGACCTGGCGGCTGTTCGCGTCGCTCCACGCCTCCACCATCGCAGGGCCGCCGTGGCCCTCCCCCTCGATGACCACCAGCTCGCTCCCCGGCCACGACTGGTGGAGCCGCCAGGGGACGACGGTCGGTCCGCTCACGTCCAGTCGTCCGTGGATCAGCGTCGCCGGGATGCCGGCCAGCCGGTCCATCCGCTCGAGCAGCGGCGGAGCGAGGAAGGCATCGTGCGCCCAGTAGTGGGTCACGAGGGTCGCGAAGACGTGCCGGAACTCCTCGTCAGCGAAGTGCGGGTTCGGGTGGACACCGCCCTCGCCGATCGAGACGTGGTGATCCTCCCAGTCCACCCAGGCGCGGGACGCGCCCTCGCGCACCGCCGGGTCCTCGTGGGCGAGGAGCGTCGCGTACGCCTCGACCAGACGCCCCTCGCCGCGGCGGTAGCCGATACCCGCCCGCTCGGCGTGGGTCGCGAGACGGTCCCAGGCCTCGGGGAAGATCGCTCCCACCGTCTCGGTGATCCAGTCCACCTGGAACCGGTCGGTGGTCGTGACCGCCATGGCCACGACGCCGAGGACGCGTGCCGGGTGCGCCTGGGCGTAGGCGATGGCGAGCGTCGATCCCCAGGACACCCCGCTCACCAGCCACCGCTCGACGCCGAGGTGCACCCTGAGCGCCTCGAGATCTTCGATCAGCTGCGGCGTGGTGTTCGTCCCGAGGTCGTAGCCCGGCGCGGTCGCGAGCGGCAACGAACGCCCACACCCGCGCTGGTCGAGGCCGATGATCCGGAACCGCGCCGGATCGAAACGCTCCCGGTAGCTCCCGGACCCGAGCGTGCCGCCCGGTCCGCCGTGGAGGTAGAGGGCCGGGATGCCGGTCGCGCTCCCCGACTCCTCCCAGTAGACCCGCTGGCCGCCGCCGACATCGAGCAGGCCCGACGCCGACAGCGCCGTCCGGTCGAACACCGCTGCGACGCTACCACGGGCCGCGTACCGCCAGGCTGGCCCGGGCGGCGCTCCCGTCACCGGAGCTCGGCGCCGGGAGCGCAGGGAGGGAGACGACCCGCTAGAGTATCCGCATATCCGGATACAAAATCTAGGAGGCGCCGGTGCAGTATGACCTGGCAGTCGTCGGATCGGGATCGGCGGGCTTTGCGGCGGCGATCGCCGCAAGCAACCGGGGGCTCCGGGTGGTGATGGTCGAGCGAGGAACCATCGGCGGGACCTGCGTGAACGTAGGCTGCATCCCCTCGAAGGCGCT
>JAJYWE010000045.1:10924-21642 GCA_021791675.1 Actinomycetes bacterium
GTCGTCGACGAGGGCCTGCGCACCACCAACCCGAGGATCTGGGCGGCGGGAGACGTGACCGGCGCCCCGCAGTTCGTCTACGTCGCGGGCGCCCACGGAACCCTGGTCGTGGACAACGCCTTCGGCGACGCCGGCCGCACCATCGACTACACGCACCTGCCGCGCGTCACCTTCACCACGCCCAATCTCGCCGCCGTCGGCCTCACGGACGCCCAGGCGGCCGATGCCGGCATCGAGTGCACCTGCAGGGTGCTCCCCCTCTCCGCGGTACCGAGAGCGATCGTCAACCGGGACACCCGGGGCGTCGTCAAGGTCGTCGCCGACGCCCGCAGCGACCGGGTGGTCGGGATCCACCTCGCCGCGGCGAACGCCGGCGACGCCATCCTCGCCGCGACCTACGCCCTCGAGGCCGGCATGACCACCGAGCAGCTGGCCAAGACGTGGGCGCCCTATCTCACCATGGCCGAGGGCATCAAGCTCGCTGCCCAGTCCTTCCGGACCGACGTGTCGAAGCTGTCCTGCTGCGCCACCTGACGGCTGCGGTGGCGAAGCGGAACGCCGGAACGGGCTGATGGCCCGCGAGCCCCACGACGACGGAGCCCTGCGCTCCGGCGCCAGCCCGCTGTCTGCGGCGCCCCCACTCGCACCGGACGGCCCGCTGGCAACGGACGGCCCACCGCCCACGGACACCCCCGTCCCCCCGGACATCCCAGGTGGCTCCTGTGGGCTCGCGTGGCACTCGACGACGTCGTGCCCACCTGCGTCTCCACGATGGGCGTGCTCGCCGGCTCGCGCCGGACCACGGTCCGAAGGGCGGGCGGAGCCCACGGGAACTCGTAGCGCGCTCACGCGGAGGGAGGCCCCCGGCCTTCCTCACCGGAGGCCGGCCCCACAGCGACCTCCCGGGCGAGCCCCGGCGAGTGGGTCTGCCGAGAGGGGTCGGGGTGGTTCAGGAGCGCGTCCCGCCCGGGACGATCAGAGGCCGCACGGCGCGTCCAGGCCACCGACCCGGTTGTCACCGACGAACTGCCACGGCGCGTGCTGCGGGATGGCTGGCTCGGCCGTGGCGGCACGCGACGGCGACGACCCCACGTCCGCCGGACGCCGCTCCCCGTGGCCTCGGGGAGCTCGATCGAAGGGCCGAACCCACGAGGACTGGTACCGGAGGCTTCGCCCGCCCGGGTAGTACAGCTCGAGGGTCAGACTGGCCCGACAGCCGCGAATCGCCACGGCTTCGACGGTCGCGCGGGTGTAGAGCGCCTCGGGGTCCCTCCCTGCAGCCAGGTCTCGGGCGAACATCTTCGTAACCCCGGACTGGGCCGAGGCCACCGTCGCCAGGGCAGCAACCGAGCGGGTCTCGAAGACGGCCAGGACCGCGGAGCTGAAGTTGGCGTAAGCGTCGACGACCGCCCACTGCGCCGAGTCGAGCGGATGCCGAGCAGTGAACGGAATCCAGTGCCCGCCGACGTACTCGGTCACGGCGCGGGCACCCGTCACCCGCGACGCACTCTCGGTCTGGGCGGTCGTGCCAAGGCTCCCGCAGGCAGCGAGCAGCAGCACGATCACAGCGCTCGCGGCGAGATGCCGACCACGGCCACGCAGGCCGGCGGCTCCTCGTCGACCGAGCGACGCCAGGGCCTGTCCGCCCGCCATCAGCGCGGAGTTGGCGGTCGGGCCCCCCACTTCCCGAACGCTACGGCCCGCAGGGCGCTCAACAGCACGGCACCGAGGCGGCGGCCTCGGTCGCGAGGGTCGGCCGCCGGCCAACCCGCCTCGCCGCAGCGAGGAGCTGGCTCATCGTCGACACCGGGACGCTGTTGCGGTAGCGGAGCGTGCCGTGCGGGCCGATGAGCACGTAGACGTCGGGGACCCCGAAGGGGTCGTAGGCCATCGAGAGCTGCCGGGACGCCATTCCCCAGCTCCAACCCGCACGCTCGACGTTGCGCCCCGCCGCGCTCCGCCCGAACGCGAGCACGCTCGCCATCCCCTTGCCGCCGGAGGGGAAGTCCTCGAAGAGGCCGAGGGTGAGCACCCGGACGCCGGTCGCCCGGATCTGGGCCAGATGCGACGAGACGGCAGGGATGCTGGCGGCGCAGCTGGCGCAGCCCCCCGCCACGAACCAGACCAGGACAGCCTCGCCGCGAAGCGAAGCGATCGTGGCGGTCGTTCCCGCTTCCGTCGTGTAGGTGCCGTTGGGCGCGAGGGGCGCTTGACCCACCGCCACTCCGGAGGTGGGCGGAGCGCCCGGGGCCGGCGAAACCGGGACCGTCCCGCCGGTCGTCCCGTCCACCGGAGACTCCGAGGCAGCACCGCCTCGAGTGGTGTTCGCAGGGGTCTTGGCGGGAGCGCCGGTTGCGCTGGGCAACGAGCTGGTTGTCCGCGCCGCCAGCACCTGGCCGACGACGAGGTAGGCCCCGACTCCCACGAGGAGGACGGACAGCACGAGTGCGAGCCTCGGCCGGGCCCGGCGCCCCCCGGAGTCCCCGCTCACGAGAGACGTCCCGCAGCACCGAGGAGTTGCGACATCGTGGCTGCCGGGGTGCTGTTCACGTAGGTCACCTCGCCCTTGGCGTTGAGCAGGTAGTAGATGTCGAGGTCGCTCCGCGGGTTGTAGGTCCGGGTGAGCGCGAGCGAGGACTCGGCGAAGGTCCAGTCGGGGTTGGAGAACGCCGGGCCGGCGAGCACCTTCCCGAACTGCGCGAGCGACGGGCCGCTCTGGCCGAGGTCGTCGTAGTTCTCGACCTCCACCACCCGCACGCCATCCGCCTCGAGTGCGCTCAGGTTCTGGGCGAGCGTCTGGGTGCTGGCCTGGCACGACGAGCACCAGGTCGTCATCAGCCAGAGCAGCGTCGGCTTCCCGCGCAGCGATGCGATGCTCTCCGTCCTGCCCGCGAGGGTGGTGAAGGTGGCGTTCGGAGCGAGCTGGCCGATCCCGGGCGGCGCCCCGGCCGCGGCGGTCGAGCGGGCGCTCAGGCGGAAGCCCACCACCGCTGCGACCACGACCACGACGAGCAGGACGGCACCGCCCCAGAGCTCGTAGCGCCGACGGCGCGCGACCCGCTCGGCCTCCGCGCGCCGTGCGACCACGGCCGGCGTGCGCGCCCCACGAGGACGGGTCTGGCTCACGAGTGCACCACCTCCGCTCGGTCCTCGGTCCCGACGGTGACGCTCGGGCTCCCGTTGCAACACGCGAGCTCACCCGGCGCCGTCGGGGCACAGGAGTCGGCGACGCAGCGCGCCGTGGCCACCTTGTGGAGCCCCCACCAGCCCGTGAGGGCGAGGAGCGCGAGGCTCGCCCCGAGGAAGACGTCCTGGTCGACCGCGAAGACGTGCTGGACGGCACCGGTTGTCGTGTAGAGGCTCATGCCCGAGAGCCCGACGAGCGCGAGCAGGGTCGGCACGAACGGGGTGCAGCACAGGAAGCTCGGGAGGAGGCTGGCGACGAAGGCGACGCCCCCAACCGCGCCGCTCGCCGCGCGGGCCCGGGCCACCCGGCGCATCGCGTACACCTGGACCACCAGGACGAAGCCCATCCCGAGTCCGAGCACCACGCTCCAGGCCGCCTGGGAGGCGGTGAGGAACCCCCAGTTGGCGAGCTCGAGCCGCTGGGTGAAGTCGAAGGGGAGGAGCAGGGTGTAGAGCGCCGTCACCAGCGCCGCCGCCACGACGAAGCCCACCCGCCGCCCCCTCGAGGCGAAGACCTCCCGGAGCGCTGGGGCGAGGCGGACCTGCGTGACTCCTCCGGCTGGTCCCGCCGAGCCGCTCACCGCCGGCCGTCCGCTGCGGGGAGCGAGCAGCACGCCGCGCTGCGGCGCCGACGGGCGAGCCACCAGCCGAGCGCCGCGACTGCGAGCAGGCCACCTGCGATGCCGCCAGCGGTCCCGAGCGTCGCCGCCGAGACGGTCGCGAGCGCTGCGAGGATCAGCGGCCCGCCGCAACAGAACAGCAGAGGCACGATCGCGAGGAGCCACCACCAGGAACCCTCCCGCTCGCGAGGGGCGGCGGCCGTCGGCGAAGACCGCCGAGCCGTCGCGCCCTCCGCTGCCGTGGGCCCCGGGCGACCTGGCTGCGCAGACGACCCGGCTGCGCGGATCGTCCCGGCTGCGGTGATCGTCCGGGGCCTTCGGTGCTTGGCTGCCATGCTGTCCGTGATCGCGCTCGCCATCTGCTCCTCCTTCGCTGGTCGGCCGGGCCCCGCCACATCGGTCCGCCGCGTCGGGTTCGCGTGCCGGCCCGGGACTCCCGGCCCTTCGCCGAGCGCCCGAGTTGAGCCTACTACGTATTCGTAGATCAGAACCAGTCAGGCCGCGCGAGCCCGAGGCTCAGGACGGTCGAGTCCCGAGGCTGCGCTCGCGCCTCCCACGCCGCCAGAGTGGGCGGGTCGCCACAGCACCGATCCCGAGCAGACAGCTCGGCATGCCGAGGGTCAGTCCGCCGACACCGGTGAGGGAGCCCCCTCCGGCGAGCACGCACGTCGTCCAGGCAAACAGTCCTGCCACCGCGACCGCGAGCACGGTGAGCGCAGTCGTCGCAGTGCGTGACGGTGCGCAGCGATCACCGAGCCGCTCGATCCGGTACCGGAGGTGCTCGGGATCTGCAAACCCTGGCCCTCCTGCGGCGTTCGCCAGGGCGACCCGGGCCAAGGCCGAGAGGAGCGCGGGCCGCCCGACCACCGCCGCCGCTGCGTCGTCGGCCGCGGCCTCGAGCTCTCGGCGCAGGAGCGACCAGCTCCGCGCGACGGGTGGGAGAAAACCCGCCGCGTGCGCGACGACGCCAGCGAGCGCGAGCAGCCGCGGATGCCCGAGATCCAGGTGGGCCGCCTCGTGCTCGAGGACGGCCTGGCGCTCCGCGGCGTCGAGCCCGACCAGGGCCGCGCTCGTGACCACCGCAGTCGTGCGGACGACACCGCCGGCGAAGGCCATCGCCACCGGGCTCGGGACCACCCAGACGGGCACGCCCCGCGAGGACACGTGGACCGTCCCCGCGAGCCGAACGAGCGCGTCCGGCTCGCTCCTGCGCATCGCCCGAACGGCACGGACCGCCCCCCACACGAGCGGCCCCAGCGCGACGACCGCAGCAGACACACCGACCATGCGCCACTGGCCGGTTGCGAGGCCCGCGAAACAGCCGGCCGCACCGAGCCGCCCCGTTGCGACGAGGCCCGCCATCAGGACGCCCGCGCAGCCCAAGATCACGGCCGGGAGCACCGCCCAACCTCCGAGCCCGGCGAGGGCAACCGCTGCCTTCACGCGCGGCGACGCATCCCGCACGATCCGGAGCCGGGCCAGCTCAGGCGCAAGTGACGCGACCAGGACCGCAGCGAGAGCGAGGCTCGCGACGCTCACGCGCCCTCCCGCTCGGCACGGACCCGCTCGAGCAGCGCGGCCAGCTCGTCGACGAGGCCCGGGTCGTCGAGTCCCTCCACGAAGTAGGCGAGGACCGCCCCGGGTTCCCTCGCCGACGAGACCAGATCGGCAATCGCCCGTGCGGTGAGCCGCTCCGCATCCCCGGCGGCGCGGTAGCGGTGCGCACGGTCGTCAGCCAGCCGCTCCACCAGGCCCTTGTCGACGAGGCGACCGAGCACCGTCATCACGGTCGTGTACGCGCGGGGGCCCCCAGGGAGCCGTGCGAGGATCTCCCGGCCCGTGAGGGGCTCGGGAGCCTCCCAGAGCTCCGAGAGGATCGCTTCCTCCAGCTCGCCGACCCTCCGGCCGGCGACGACCCGACGCACCAGACCGACCTCCTCTGGGCCTCCTACAGCTCCGTCGTAGCCAGGATACTCCGGCGCGGCCCGGCGAGGGTGGGGTCCCGGCGAGAGTGGGGCCCGGAGCTCCGACGGGTGTCGGCCAAAGCGCTCTGGTCACGCTCGGTCGAGCGCGGGCGGTCCTCGAGCGACCAGCCGGCGACAGCGTTCACCGCCGAGCAGCGCCAGGGCCACCAGGAGTTCAGCTCACGGCCAGCAGACCTCCACGCTCCGGTACTAGTGTCTGCCCTGCCCGCGAACCGAGGAGACTGCTCATGCCCATCGCTCGCTCCCGTTCCCGTCTGGGCCTACTCGCCGCCACGGTGGGTTTGTCCCTGCTTGCTGCCGCTTGCAGCTCCAGCACCCCCTCGACCACGAGCACCTCCCCGAGCTCGACCGCGGCCTCCTCCTCGCCGAGCAGCACGACGAACACAGCGACCGGGCAGACGCTCACCGTATGGACCGCCTTCAGCGGCGCCCTCGGTGCGACCTTCAACCACGTGGTGGACGACTTCAACGCGTCGCAGCACGCCTACCACGTCGTCGCCGTCTACAAGGGCTCCTACTCGGAGGTGCTCTCCGACACCATTGCGGCGTTCCGCGCGCACGCGGCGCCCAACATCGCGCAGATCTTCGACGCTGGCACCGCGACGATCATGGACGCCGCCGGCACCTACGAGCCGGTGCACACGCTTATGGCCAAGTACGGCTACCCGTTTGCGACCTCGGACTTCATCGGAGGTGCGGCGAGCTACTACGAGACCGCTGCCGACCAGCTCGACTCCCTGCCATTCAACAGCTCCACGCCGGTCCTCTACTACAACAAGGCCGAGCTCGCCCACGCCGGCATCACGCAGCCCCCGAGCACGTGGAGCCAGGTGGCTGCCGACGCCGCCACTCTCGCCGCCCACGGCCAGCGCTGCAGCCTCACCTCATCCGGCGCGTACGTGATGTGGACCGACATGGAGCAGTACGCCGTCTGGAACGGCTACCACTACGCGACGGACGACAACGGATACAAGGCCGTCCAGGGCGTGAAGCTCGAGATCGACACACAGCCGTTCATCTCCCACCTCGCGCTCCTCGGCAGCCTCGCGCAGAAGGGTGAGTACATCTGGAACGGCGTCGCCACTTCCACGGTCCCCCTCTTCACCAAGGGAACTTGCGCTATGTACGAGCAGAGCTCGGCGGACCTGACGACCATCGAAGCGGCGGCCAAGTTCCCCCTCGGCATCACCGAACTGCCAGTCGTCGCCGGAGACCCAGCCGCCCCGCAGAACACGGTGGTCGGCGGGGCTTCGTTCTGGGTCCTCTCCGGTGCCCCTTCCTCGAGCTACCGCGGTGACGCAGCCTTCCTGCACTACCTCATGTCCCCGACGACCCAGGCCTACTGGGCGTCCCACACGGGCTACGTCCCGGTCACCAACGCCGCTTCGAGCCTGCTGCGCTCGCAAGGCTTCTATGCGACGCACCCGAGCGACCTGGTCGCGGTCAAGGAGCTGACGAACAAGCCCCCGCTCTCGTACACCCGAGGCATCCGTCTCGGCTACCTGCCAGAGATCCGCGACGCCGAGGCATCCGCGATCGCCGAGGTACTCGCCGGCAAGGAGAGCGCTGCACAGGCCCTGGCGACCGCTCAATCCCAGGGAGACAAGATCCTGGCGCAGTTCGCCGCCCAGTATGGCGGCTAGCGGCGTCGTCGCTCAGCCGGGGCCAGCGGTTGCGTCACCCGCCGCCGTCAGCTCCCCCCGGCGGCGGCGGCCACGCCCCGCCGACAGCCGGGACGTGGCATTCTCCCACCGTGTCCTCCCGATCCTCCTCCTCCTGCCCGAGCTCGCGGTCGTCGGCATCTTCTTCCTCTGGCCCTCGGTACAGGCGATCGGCGAGGCGTTCCAGGAGACCAACGCGTTCGGCCTCCGTTCTCACTTCGCCGGCCTGGCCAACTTCCAGGCCGCCCTCCAGGGTGGTTACGGCCAGGCCATCGAGGTCACCGTCGCCTTCACCGTCCTCACCGCGGTCGCTTCGATGGCGTTCGGGCTCTTCCTCGCCGTGCAGGTCGAGCAGACGGGGCGGTGGCGGACCCTCTACCGCACGGTATTCATCTGGACGTACGCAGTGCCGGGGGCGGTTGCCGCAGCGCTCTGGTTGTTCCTCTTCGAGCCGCAGATCGGCCCGGGTGCCCGGCTCCTCGGTGCCCTCGGCGTCCACTGGAACTTCGCCCTCTCCGGCCCGCAGGCTTTCGGACTCATCGTTGCACTCACGGTCTGGCAGCAGACCGCCTACGACTTCGTCTTCTTCTCCGCCGGCCTGCAGGGGATCCGGACCGACGTCTTGGAGGCGGCCTCGCTCGACGGTGCAGGCCCGATCACCCGCTTCTGGCGGGTGGTCATGCCACTGCTCGGCCCGACCGTGGTGTTCGTCGCCGTCATGGACGTCCTCGCCGCCCTCTTCGGGAGCTTCGCCGTCATCGACGTGATCACCCAGGGTGGGCCGGCTGGCGCGACGACCACGCTCGTCTACATGCTCTACCGGGACGGCTTCCAGAACGGCGATGTCGGCTTGGCTGGGGCGGAGACCATCCTGCTGTTCGTCCTCGCCGGGATCCTCCTCGCGGTCCAGGTACGGGTCCTCAACCGCCGGGCGCACTACCGATGAGACGCCGACGCAGGTGGCGGCCCGGCGGGCGTCATGTGCTGCTGGTCCTGCTGGCAGTGTTCTTGGCGTTGCCGCTCTACCTGGCTCTGGTGGTCGCCACCCACTCGGCCGCTTCGGTGCTGCGCGGGGTGCCGGTGGTGCCCGGGAACCAGCTCGGGGCCAATCTCGCCACCATCTTCGGCCCGGGAATCCCGGGTACGCCGTCGATTACCACGATGCTTGCCAACTCCGCGGTGATGGCTCTGTCGGTCGCGGTGCTCAAGGTCGTGCTCTCGGTGCCGGCTGCGTACGCCGTCACCTTCTTCCACTTCCCCGGGAGGCGCTTAGCCTTCGCGCTCATCTTCGTCACCTTGATGCTCCCGATCGAGGTGCGCTTCTTCCCGACCTACGCCGTGACCGCCCACCTCAGCCTCCTCGACACGCGCACCGGCCTGATCCTCCCGCTCATCGCGTCGGCGACCGCGGTCTTCCTGCTTCGCCAGTCGTTCCGGGCCTTCCCGCTCGAGCTCGCCGACGCCGCCCGCCTCGACGGGATCGGGCCCCTGCGCTTCCTCACCTCGGTCGTCCTGCCCCTCACGCGTCCCATCCTCGCCGCGATCTTCGTGCTCGAGTTCATCTACGGCTGGAACCAGTACCTCTGGCCGCTGCTGGTCTCCTCGAGTGCCAGCCAGGCAACGATCGTCATGGGCGTCAAGGAGATCATCAGCGCCTCACAGAGCTTTGCGGTGCCCCAGTGGAACCTGGTGATGGCCATCACCCTCGTCGCGCTCGTCCCGCCGGTGATCATGGTTGTACTCATGCAGCGCTGGTTCGTCCGGGGGCTGATGAGCGGGATCAACTGAGCGCAGACGGAGTCCTCTGCACCGTGCCTCCCGGGCTAGCCTGACCGCCCAGACGAGGAGGAGGATCGTGACCGTCACGCTTCCGAGTACCGATCGCGAGGGCCGTCGACCCGTCCGCCAGGACGGCAAGCAGAAGGTCACCGGGTCTGGCCGTTACACCGCGGACCTGACCCTCACCGGACAGGCCTTCGCCCGGTTCCGCTACGCCGACCACCCCCACGCCCGGATCCGCCGCATCGACACCACCGCCGCCCGGAAGCTCCCCGGGGTCGTCGCCATCCTCACCCAGGCGGATCTCCCCCTCGTCCGCTACGGCGGCCTCGTCCAGGACCGAACCCTGTTCGCGACGGACGTCGTGCGCTTCGAGGGCGAGATCGTCGCAGGCGTCGCCGCGCTCACCGAGGAGATCGCCGCCGAGGCGGTCGCACTGATCGACGTCGAGTACGAGCCGCTCCCCGCCGTGACGGACTTCGTCGCGGCGATGGAGCCCGGGGCGCCGCTCGTGCACGAGCGCTGGGCGGGCTACACGCGCGACGAGAACATCGTCTCGAACGGCAACACCCTGGCCTACCACACGATCGTGAAGGGCGACGCGGCCGCAGCGATGGCCGATGCAGAGGTCGTCGTCACCGGCTGCTACCGGAGCGATCCCTCCCAGGGCGTGCCGATCGAGCCCCGCGCCGTCGTCGCCGAGTGGTCGGGAGACAAGGTGACCATCTGGTCGTCGACGCAGGTCCCCTACGCCGCCCGAGCCGGGGTCGCCCAGACCCTGCAGGTCCCCGAGGCGAACGTCCGCGTGGTGGTGCCCTTGCTCGGCGGGGGCTTCGGAGCCAAGTGCGACATGCACTTCGAGCCGCACGTTGCCGCCCTCGCACGAGCGGCTCGCCGACCGGTCAAGCTGGTCTTCTCCCGTGAGGAGGAGTTCCGCGCCATCGCCCAGCGGCGAGAGGGCATGCTCATCGAGCTCGAGACCGGCGTGACCCGCGAGGGTCGGCTGCTCGCGCGTCGGGCCCGCCTGGTGCTCGACAAGGGGGCGTACTGCGGCGAGGGCGGCTTCCTCGCTCAGATGGCCGCGATGCACGCCTGCGGCCCCTACGAGATCGACAACGTCGCCGTCGAGTCCTTCCTCAACTACACCAACACCCAGCCCTCCGGTTCGATCCGTGCCCCGACGGCACCGCAGGTCTGCTGGGCCCTCGAGCAGCACATGGACGAGGTCGCCCGCGCCATCGAGCTGGACCCGGTCGAACTGCGCCGGCGCACCTTGATCCGCGAGGGATCCGAAGGCCCGACTCGCCAGATCTTCGACAAGGTCGGGGTGCGCGAGACGCTCGAGCGGGCCGTTACCGCGATCGGCGAGACCGGGTCGCTCCCCCCCGACGAGGCGATCGGGGTCGCCGTGGGCTGGTGGCCCTGCATGCCGGCCCCGTCCGGTGCCTACGTCCAGCTGAACGCGGATGGGAGCGCCACGGTGCTCA
>JAJYWE010000127.1 GCA_021791675.1 Actinomycetes bacterium
GTAGCCGCCTTCGGGCACGACCCAGATCGCCCACGCCAGCACACCGTTCGGAGACTGCGCCGAGTCGAGCGTCACCAGCTGCGCGGCCTTCGCGACCGACCGGGCCCCTTCCTCGGCCAGCACCGCGGACAGCGCACGCGGGAGCGGAACGACTGCCCGCTCACTGGCAGCACTCGCAAGGCTCATGCCGTTGCCCAGGTTGTCGATCGAACTGACGAGGGTGGAGGGGAGTGGGGGGAGCCGCGTTGCATCCGTCGCCGCTCCCGGCCGGATCCCGGTCGGGAGCGAGGGATGGGGCGCGAGCGGCGGCCTCCGAGCCGCTCGCCGTGACCCGTGGCTACCCCCTGACACCTCCCGCACCTGGATCGGAGTCGTGCGAGTCGATCCGCTGCTCCCCACCGGTGCCGCACAGCTGCTCGTGCCGAGCGCACAGCCCACCAGCAGCGGCCCGGTGAGTGTCCAGGTGAGGACCCGTCGCCGGTGTGCCCACGTCCGCAACGCCATCTCATCCCCCTCGCCGCTCTGGGTCCCGGGTGCCGAGAAGTGTTCCCACTCCACTCGACACTCGGATGCCGCAGGAGGTTCCCCATGGCCATGGCCAAGCCCGACCTGGCCAAGCCCGACCTGGCTCGGCCCGACCTGGCTCGGCCCGACCTGGCTCGGCCCGAACTGGCTCGGCCCCGTCGTTGCGGCCGACTCGGGCTAGGGTTCGACCCGTGCCGCCGCGCCACCGCCGGACCCCGCTACGAGCGACGTCGCGACACCCGACACGGACGGAGCCCCGCCACGGAGCACGAGCAACGCCCCACCACCGAGGGCAGGCAGAGGCGCCGGACTTCGCGGAGCGGGCAGGGGTGCCACACCACGGAGACCGAGGCACAGTGCGGTACCAGGGGGAGCACGAAGCAGTGCGGTACCACGGGGCGCAAGGGCTCGTGGCGCACAGCGAGGAGCAAGGAGGAAGGCGATGAAGACGAAGGCGGCCGTGCTCTGGGGGGTCAACGAGCCCTGGAGCGTCGAGGAGGTCGAGCTCGGTGATCCCGTCGCGGGCGAGGTACGCGTCAAGCTCGCCGCCTCGGGACTGTGCCACTCCGACGAGCACCTGGTCACGGGGGACCTCCCCGTGCCGTTCCCGGTGGTCGGCGGCCACGAGGGCGCCGGGGTGGTCGAAGCAGTCGGGCCCGGGGTGGCAAGTGTGAAGGAAGGCGACCACGTCGTGCTCGGCTTCATCCCCTCCTGCGGGAAGTGCGTGGCCTGCTCGACCGGGCACACGAACCTCTGCGACCTCGGCGCCGGGATCCTCGGGGGACCGAGCATCGCGGACGGCACCTTCCGAGTGAAGGCACGCGGCCAGGACACCTGCACGATGTGCCTCCTCGGCACCTTCAGCCCCTACGTCGTGGTCCACGAGCACTCGGTCATCAAGATCGAGGACGACCTCCCGCTGGACAAGGCGGCACTGGTTGGCTGCGGCGTGACGACTGGTTTCGGGAGTGCGGTGTACGCGGCCGAGGTGGCGCCCGGCGACACCGTCGTCGTGGTCGGCTGCGGGGGGATCGGGTCCAACGCGATCCAGGGCGCGCGCATCGCCGGCGCGGAGCGCATCATCGCCGTCGACCCGTCCGAGTCCCGCCGGGAGGCAGCCCAGGTCTTCGGGGCCACCCACACGGCCGCGAGCGTCGAGGAGGCCGCTCCGCTCGTGACGGAGCTGACCTGGGGGCGCATGGCGAACAAGGTGATCCTCACCGCCGGGGTGGTCACCGGCGACCTGATCGCCCCGAGCCTCGCCCTCACCCAGAAGCTCGGCCGCGTCGTCGTCACCGGGCTCGCCCCGTTCGCGCAGATGGACGTCCAGCTCTCGCTGCTCGACCTGACCCTGTACGAGAAGGAGCTGCGTGGCTCGCTCTTCGGCTCCGCGAACCCCCGCGCCGACATCCCGAAGCTCCTCGACCTCTACCGGCACGGCCAGCTCATGCTGGACGAGCTGGTGACGACGACGTACGCCCTCGAGGACATCAACCAGGGCTACGAGGACATGCGGTCCCACAAGAACACCCGCGGGATGATCGTCTACGACTGAGCTCGACATCCCCGGATCACGGTTGGCCCCAGGATCACGCTCGGCCCCCGGGGCGGGAGTCGGGCCCGAGAGTGGAGCGCCCCCCGGGGCGGGAGTAGTCCCCGGAACAGGAGAGGCCCCTGGGGCAGGAGTGGCCCCCGAGACAGCGGTGAGCGCCGTCGTCGGCAGGCAACGCGAGCTCGAGCTCGTCGCCGCCTCGCTCGACGCCGGCTGTCACGTCCTGCTCGAAGGCCCACCCGGAACGGGCAAGACCACGCTGCTCTCCGCGATCGCCTCGGCGAGCGGGCGCAGCGTGGCCCGCGTCGAGGGATCGGCGGAGCTCACGCCAGGGCGCCTCGCGGGCCAGCACGATCCCGCGCTGGCGCTCCGGCTGGGCTACGTCGACGACGCCTTCGTCGACGGGCCACTGCTCCAGGCGCTCCGGGGTGGGCTCCTCCTCTACGTCGAGGAGCTGAACCGCGTGCCCGAGGAGACGCTCAACCTGCTGGTCTCCGCCACGTCGGAGCGTGCCGTCGAGATCCCCCGCGTCGGAAGGGTGAAGGGGGCACCGGGCTTCGCGCTCGTCGCCGCGATGAACCCCTACGACGCCATCGGCACCGGCAGGATCCCTGCGGCCATCTACGACCGGGCGTGTCGCGTGCGCATGGACTACCAGAGCGAGGAGGACGAGCGGGTGATCGTCTGGCTACGCGCAGCCGGCTCGGCACCCCTGGCGGACGACGCGGCCAGCCGCTGGCTCGTGCGGGCTGCGGTCGCCGCCACACGTGCGAGCCGGGAGCATCCCGAGCTGAAGAGCGGCGCCTCGGTCCGCGGCGCGATCGACCTCGTGCGGATCGCGGCCCAGCTCGGGCGGCGCCGTGCACTCCCACCGCAGCACCCCACCGTCACGCTCGACGCAGCCCTGGCGGCGCTCTCCGGGCGGATCCAGCCCCTCGACGGGCTGTCGTGCCCTCCCGAGGAGATCGTCGAAGAGCTCTGGCGGGACGCGTTCTGCGGCGCCACGGCCGGGGCTCCGGGAGCGGACCCCGGGAACCTGGATTCCCCCGAGGAGGCTCCGTCGGGGGGTGTCGACGGAGTGGAGGCCACGCCGGGAGGCGCGGGAAAAGGCCCGGCCCCGGCCCAAGCCTGAGGGGGTCGGGGCCGAGACCGAGGCCGGGCACGGTGCTCGAGGGCGAGACCGCCCGCCAGGCGCTCGGCGCGGAGCGGAGGCGGACGCTGTCGCGACGGGCGTTGGCGGGACGCGCCGGTTTCGCTGCGGTGTCGCCGAACGGGGGAACACTGGACGACGGCGCCGCACGGCGGCTCGCCGCAGCAGATCCGACGGAGACCCTGGCGCTCCTCGCCGCCACGGCCCAGGCAACCGATCCCGACCTCGCCCGCCTCGCCCTCGGCCTGGCGACGCGACTCGCGCTCGGAACGGCTGCACCCGTCGGAGCCTCGGGGGGGTCGGGGCCTGCCAGGTTGGCACCCGCCAGCGGCCGAGAGGGCGAGCTCGACCTCGACCGCCTGGTCGAGGCGGTGCTCGGCGACGACCGGCTCCCCCTCCGGACGTGGCAGCGGCGCTCTCCGGCGCTCTGCCTGGTGGTCGACCGTTCGGGCTCCATGGCCGGCACGGGGCTCGCGCTCGCCGCCGTCACCGCCGCTGCGGTCGCCTGGCGGGCTCCGGACGACCACAGCGTGATCCTCGTCTCCGACCACGTCGTGGTCGTGAAGGGCCAGGGTGAGCGCCGGAGCCCTGCGCTCGTCGTCGGAGAGCTCCTCCGCGCAGAGGCCAGCGGATCCACGGACCTCGCACTCGGTCTCGAGGTCGCCCAGACCCAGCTCGCCCGCTCGCCTGTCCGACGGAGCCGGGTGATCCTCCTGAGCGACGGCCGCGGCACCGCAGGACACGATCCGGTGCCCCTCGCCCGCAGCTT
>JAJYWE010000005.1:0-11180 GCA_021791675.1 Actinomycetes bacterium
TGGGTACCCGTCGGGAGCTTGCCAGCGAGCGACCCGTACCACGGCGCGGCGAAGTTCGAGACGCCGCCGCCGGCGGTGAGGAGGAGATAGCCCTGGCGGGTGGGGGTGCTGCTCCCAGCCGCCTCCGGCCCCGCCCCTGCGGCGGCCCCTCCGACGTCGCCGGCCCCGAGGCGGCTCCCGGCCACGGGCCGCGCATCAGGCCAGGTCGCCGCCCCGGTCGGCATTCCCTCGGGCCCGATCCGAGCCCCGAGGGCGGGGCCCGAGCGTGTCCACAGCGGGCGGAGCGGGCCGGGGTCACCACCCGGGTCCCAGGACCCCGCCGCCGAGCCGCGGTTCGGGCCGAGAGCCACCCAGGGTCCACGGACGCTCGCCGGAACGCCCGACGCGCTGCCCCTCCCCTGCGGTGCGGCCGCTGCGGGACGGGCGCCGGCCGCGACGACCAGCGGAACACCCACGGCCACCGCACCGAGCACGCATATCGCTCGCCGAGCAGCCTGTCGGGCCCGAACGGCTCTTGGTCGCACGAGGGATCTCCCGTCCCGGTCACTTCGCCCACTGCTGCGCACACACGACTGCCGGCGCCGGTGGTCGACCGCTCCCCACCGGCACGCAGTCTCGCTCCGCGGCCGGCCCACGGCAAGGGACGTTCGACTCATTTCGGCCGCGTCCTGCGCAGGCGCGCGGCCCCTCGGCGCGCGCGGTCCGGCGCGCTTCGGCGCGACAGACCCCGCCGGCCCCCTCAGCCGCCTGCCATCGCCCCCACCACGCGCAGCACTTCTGCGCCGCTCACCACCGCGGGCGGCAGCGGGGCCGTCATCCCGTCGTTCGAGAAGTCCTCGCCCGCGGCGAAGAAGCGAACGAACGGCCGGCGCCGCCCGGTCGCCGGATCCCGGATCGTCCCACGCAGGGCGGGGAACCGTGCCTCGACGGCGTCGACCACGCCGCCATACGTGGGCGCGTCCGACCCCTCCCACGCGAGGGAGACCTCCCCCGCCACACCGGCGAGCTGGCGGAGATGGCCGGGCAGGGCGACGCGGATCGTCAGGACACCAGAGCCGGCCGCCTCCTGGTCGCGCGTCCCGGACCCGCCCCCCGGTGGGTCCACCCGCGCCTCGCCGCTCACGACGCCTCCCCCTTCGCGGTCTCTCCAGCCCCGATCACGGACCTCGTCACGGCAGGGTCTGCACCTCCACGGAGAGCACCGCCGGCAGGTCGCGGACGATCGGCGCCCAGCTGTCCCCGGCGTCCGGCGAGGCGTACACCTGACCGCCGGTGGTGCCGAAGTAGATCCCCGCCGGCTCGAGCGAGTCGGTCGACATGGCGTCCCGGAGCACGTTCACGTAGCAGTTCGCCTGCGGGAGGCCCTGTTCGAGCGGCTCCCACACTCCCCCACCGCTCCGGGAGCGGTAGACACGGAGGCGGCCGTCCGGCGGGAAGTGGTGCTCGTCGCTCGTGATGGGCACGACGTAGATCGTCTCCGGCTCGTGGGGGTGCACCTCGATCGGGAACCCGAAGTCGCTCGGCAGGTTCCCGCTCACCTCTCGCCAGCTCTCGGCCCGGTCGTCGCTGCGCAGCACGTCCCAGTGCTTCTGCATGAACAGCGTGTCGGGGCGGGAGGGGTGGCGGGTCACGTGGTGCACGCAGTGGCCGGCCTCGGGGTCGGGGTTCGGGAGCTCACCCGAGCGCAGTCCTCGGTTGGCCGCCCGCCAGGTCGACCCGGCGTCGTCGCTCGCGAACACCCCTGCCGCCGAGATGGCGACGAGGATGCGCTCCGGAGCGCCGGCCTCGAGCAGGATGGTGTGCAGGCAGAGGCCGCCAGCCCCCGGCCCCCACCCGGCAGCGGTGTGGTGCGTCCGTAGCCCCGCCAGCTCGGACCAGGTCGCGCCCCCGTCCCCCGAGCGGAACAGCGCGGCGTCCTCGACCCCCGCGAACACCACCTCCGGGTCGTCCGGGGAGGGCTCGAGATGCCAGACCTTGGCGAACGAGAACGGCTGGGAGTGGTTCTCGAAGTCGACCCGGGTCCCGGGCTCACCCTCGTAGGCGAAGTCGTTGCCGACCGGCTCCCAGGTCCGCCCACCATCCTCTGACCGCTGGATCACCTGCCCGAACCAGCCGGTCCACTGGGCCGCCCAGATCCGCTCCGGCGCCACCGGGGAGCCCTTCACGTGGAAGACCTCCCAGCCGGGAAGGAACGGCCCGTCGACATGCCACTCCCCTCTCCGACCGTCGGCGCTCAGGACGAACGCTCCCTTGCGCGTGCCGACCAGGACCCGCACCCCGCTCATGCCGCCCTCCCTCTCACCTCGCCACGTCGAGGTCGCTTCGACGTGGCGTCGATCCCGCTCGGTGCAGACGTTACGGCCGCGCTGCGACACCCCGCTTCTCCGATCTTGCGGAGTTCGTCCTCCGATCTCGCGGAGCCCCGCACCGTCCTGACCGGGCCCGGTCAGGCCGATGGCGCTCGAGTGCTCAGGAGACGAGGGGTCCCGTCGCCACCTGGGTGAGGGAGAGCGAGGGAAGGGCGACCACCACGGGGGGAACCCAGGGCGGGGCCAGGTCCAGACGGACGGGGCCGACGCAACGGAGCTCTCCCGGCCCGAGCCGGAGGGGACCAGGCGCGGACCCGACGACGCGGGCGGCGGGCTGGAGCTGTGAGAGGGGATCCCAGCGCCGGTCGAGGGCACTCGCGAGGAGCCAGTAGCGCCCCGGTGGCACGCCGAGCAACTGGAACGGCCCCGGCTCGTGGAGCAACTGCCCGCTGACGGGCACCCCCCGCGCGGCGCGCGCCGGGAAGAGCCCGACGTAGAGGGAGGCGGCGCCGCCGAGCACGGAAGTAGCCGCCGCACCGAGCACCAGGCTCCCCGCGACCCTGGCGCCCTGCGGTGCCGGGCCGCGCCGCTGCATGGGTTGCGGTGGGTGATCGGCGAGGCGGTCGGGAAGCTGGCGGAACACGGTCGGGCTCACCCCGACGAGCGCAGAGAACCGGTCGGTGAACGTGCCGAGCGAGCGAAAGCCGACGGCCATGCAGACGTCGACCACCCGGTCCTCGCCGCCGAGCAGCAGCGACTTTGCAGCCTCGAAACGCTGGGCAGCGAGGTAGTGGCCAGGTGGCACCCCGACCCGGGCCTCGAACGCCCGGGCGAGGTGGAACGGGCTGTAGCCCACGTGATCGGCCACGTCCCCGAGCCGGAGCTCCTCCGCGTGATGGGCGGCGAGGAACCGGGCGGCCTCGAGCACCGCGGCGTCGAGCTGGCTCGGCCTCACTGAGGTCTGACTGGCGCGAGCGCCGGCCGGTGTCCGCGAGCGAGCGGCCACGCGAGCACGCGCCAACCCAACAGGAACAGCGCGAGGAACGCCGCAGCGACGCCCACGAACACGGCGTCGACGCCCTGCCCGGCGAGCGCGCGCAACGCCATCCCGCCTGCGAGCGCGCCGCCCCATGCACCGAGGCCCCCACGCCACCCCAACGCGTCCCGCCAGGCGCGCGTGATCGCCCAACCGAGCGCGAGACCCGCGAGGAAGGGCCACGCCGTCGCTGCGAGCCCTGTGAGCGCGTCCCCCTTCCCGTGCACGCCCCGTCCGATCGCCACGAAGGTCGCCACGAGCGCGGCGTCGAGAACCGCGGCCACCAGCCACCACCGGCGTTGCATCGAGGACAACGCTAGTCCGGCTCACCCCGCCTTGCCGGGGGGGGCGAGCCCGCGGCTGCGGCCCGCCGCCTCCCGCCCGTGGGCGCGACCGAGCAACCCCCCCCCGGTGGGGCCAACCTCGAGAGGGCGACCGTTCCACGTCGAACGGCGACCGATCCCGTCTCGCAGCACGCGCCCCTCCTGGGGGATGATCAAGGCGTGGAACAGCACGAGGTCGTCGTCGTCGGCGCGGGACTGGCCGGGCTCGCCTGCGCAGGTGCGCTCCAGCGCGCCGGGCGGCAAGTGGTGGTGCTCGAGGCCTCGGACGGGGTCGGAGGGCGCGTACGCACCGACTTCGTCGACGGCTACCAGCTCGACCGAGGTTTCCAGGCGCTCCCGGTCGCCTACCCCGCGGCGCGAGCGCTGCTCGACCTCCGCCGGCTCGAGCTCCAACCACTCTTCAGCGGTGCGCTCGTACGTCTCCGGGGGAGGTTCTGGCGCCTCGGGGACCCACGTCGCGAGCCTCGGGCGCTCCTCGACTCGCTCCGAGCACCGGTCGGCTCACCCCTCGACACGCTCGCCGCGCTCCGATGGGCGCTCACTCTGGCACGCGCCCCCCTCGACGAGCTCCTCCGTCGGCCGGAGCGCTCCGCACGCGCGGAGCTCGCGGCCGTCGGGCTCTCGGACCGGGCGGTCGAACACCTCTGGGGGCCCTTCTTCGCGAACGTGCTCCTCGACCCGGCGCTCGAGACCTCCTCGCGACTCCTCACGCTGGCCGCAGCGTCCTTCGTCCGGGGGGGCTCTGCCATCCCCGCCCGGGGCATGGGAGCAATCGCCGAGCAGCTTGCGTCGACGCTGGCGCCACGGACCGTGCGGCTCGGCCAGCGCGTGGTGGCCGTGGAGGGCCGGGCCGTCCGACTGGGGGAGGGCATCGAGCTGGCGGGGAGTGCTGTCGTCGTGGCGACCGACGGCGCGGCGGCAGCCACACTCCTTCCCGGCGCACTGGACACACCCGCGTCGGGGGTGAGCACACCGCCCTCGCGGCTGGACGCACCGGCCTCGGGGCTCGGCCCGCCGCCGTCGAGGCCGGGCCCGCCGCCATCGAGGGAGGTGACCTGCGCATACTTCAGCGCCCCCGCCTCCGCGATCCCGGTCTCCGAGCCGGCCATCCTGCTGGACGGCGACGGCGAGGGCCCCGCCTCGCTCGTTTTCGCACCCACCAACCTGAACCCTTTCGCCGCGCCTGCCGGACGGGCGCTCCTGTCCGCAACCGTTGTCGGGCCGACCGGCCCGGCGGGCGCGGACGACGACGTCCTCGCCCGAGCGATCGTCGCCCAGCTCCGTCGATGGTGGGGGGCTCGCGCCGATGAGCTGGTGCACCTACGGACCTACCGCATCCCGCACGCCCTGCCCGCTCAGCTGCCCGGCTCACTCGAACCCCTCGAGCGGCCGGTGGCCCTCGGAGAGGGCCGCTTCGTCTGCGGCGACCACCGCGACACCGCCTCGATCCAGGGGGCGCTGGCGAGCGGGCTCCGCGCGGCAAGCGCCGTTGCGGCCGCGACGTCAGCCGAGCCGGCTCCGGCGAGGGGGGCGCGGTGAGCATCACCGCGGTGGAGCCCGCTCCCAGCCTCCCGACGGTACGCAGCTCGGCTCGGCTCGCGCTCCAGACCGGCCTCCGGTCGTTGTTCGGCAAGGACGGCCCGCTCGCGCTACGTCTCTGGGACGGGACCGAGATCGGGCCGCCGACGGCCCCCGCTCGCGCGGTCATCCGCCACCCCCGGGCGGTGCACCGGCTGCTCTGGGCACCGGGGGAGCTCGGGCTCGCACGGGCGTACGTAGCAGGAGAGGTGGAACTCGAGGGTGACCTGTTTCGCCTCTTGTCACTGCGGGACAGCGTGCTCGGGCCGTCGCGACACCTCCGGCGGCGCGCGCTCCCGGGCCTCGCGCTCCTCGGGCTCGGAGCCCTCGCGCTCGCCGGCCTCGCCGGCCCGCCACCCGTGCCGCCCGAGGAGGCTCGTCTCGGCGGCCGACGGCACAGCCGGCGCCGTGACGCTGCAGCGATCTCCCATCACTACGACGACGACGAGGCCTTCTACCGGGTCTTCCTCGGGGAGACGATGGCCTACTCCTGCGCCTACTTCCCCTCTCCCGGCGCGACCCTCGACGAGGCCCAGCGCGCGAAGTGGGACCTCATCTGCACCAAGCTCGGCCTCCGCACAGGCGACCGCCTCCTCGACGTCGGCTGCGGCTGGGGCGGCCTCGCCTGTCACGCCGCCCGCCACTACGGCGCCCGGGTGGTCGGGGTGAGCGTGTCCGCTCCGCAGATCGCCCAGGCGCGAGCAGCCGCGCTGGCCGCCGGCGTTGCGGACGCCGTCGAGTTCCGCGTGCAGGACTACCGCGACGTCGACGACGGACCCTTCGACGCGATCTCGAGCGTCGGGATGTTCGAGCACGTCGGGCTCGGTCGACACCGGGTCTACCTCCGCAGCATCCACCGGCTCCTCCGACCGGAGGGGCGCCTCCTCAACCACGCGATCTCGCGCCCAGCCGGCCTCCCGGCCGCACTCCCCCGCCGCTCGTTCGTGGGGCGGTACGTCTTCCCGGACGGCGAGCTGCTCGAGGTGGGCGGTGTCGTCAGCGCGGCCCAGGAAGCCGGCTTCGAGGTGCGCGACGTCGAGTCCCTCCGGGAGCACTACGGCCGGACGCTGCGCACCTGGGTCGCAAATCTCGAGGCCGGTTTCGAGGAGGCGTGCCGGCTCGCCGGCGACACGCGGGCGCGCATCTGGCGGCTCTACATGGCCGGCGCGGCGCTCGCTTTCGAGGCGGGCCGTCTCTCGGTCCACCAGGTCCTCGCGGTGCGGCCGGGGCCGGGCGGGAGGAGCGGTATGCCGGCCACTCGTGCCGAGCTGCTCGGCTTCGGTCGTGGGGCGGCGGAGCCAGGCGGCGTCCATGCCAGCCGGGACCGCTCGCCCGACAGTCTGGCTGCGAGCCCCGGAGGTGGGGTATGACTGGCGCGACGACGCCCGGGACCGCCCAGGGGGGCCCCATGGCCCGGGCTCCCCAGGCACCGCCGCCGCGCACGCGGGCCGGCAGCCTGCAGGTCACGCGCGAGCGCCTCGGCGAGCGAGAGGCGATCGTGGTCCGGAGCGACCCCGCCCGTCGAGCAGGGGCGCTCACGCTCGGCGACGGTGCGCTGCTCCGCCACGCCGCCGACCGGGCCCTCGAAGAGCGCCTCGCGCTGGTCCTGCTCCTCTCCACGAGCGGTGCTGCGGTTGGGGACGGGGTCGGGGCGCTGCACGGTTGGGGACTCGGAGCGCGCGCCCTCGCGCGCTGCTCTGGAGTCGTCCCGGTGCTCGCCGGAGTCCTCGGGCCGGCGCTCTCGGGCCCGGCGCTGCTGCTCGGGCTCGCCGACATCGTCGTCTTCGCCCGGAGCGGCTTCGCCTACGTCACCGGGCCGAATGTCGTCGCCGAGGTCACGGGCGAGCACGTGGACGCCGAGACGCTCGGGGGTATCGACGTCCACGCTCGCCACAGCGGGGTTGCGACGCTCGAGGCAGCCGACCCCGCGGAGGTGGTGAGCGCTCTCGCCACGGTCCTCTCCTTCCTCCCCGACGACACCGACCACGCCCCGCCCCATCGCCGCACGGAGGATCCTCCCGACCGCCGAACCGAGCAGCTGCTCGAGCTGCTCCCGGCCACGCCGACCGGCGCGTATGACGTGCGGGACGTCGTAGCCGAGATCGTCGACGACGGCGAGCTCCTCGAGCTGCGCGCGCGCTGGGCGCCGCAGATCGTGACCGTGCTCGCCCGGGTGGGGGGGGCGCCCGTCGGTGTGGTCGCGAACCAGCCACGGACGCTCGCGGGAACGCTGGACATCGAGGCCTCGCAGAAGGCCGCGCGCTTCGTCACCTTCTGCGACAGCTTCAACCTGCCGATCCTCACCCTCGTCGACACGCCGGGGTTCCTCCCGGGCAAGGACCTCGAGTGGCGGGGCATGATCCGCCACGGCGCAGAGCTCGCCTTCGCCTATGCGGAGGCGACCGTTCCCCGGCTCTGCCTCGTGCTGCGCAAGGCCTACGGTGGCGCGTACATCGTCATGGACTCCAAGGGCATGGGGAGCGACCTCACGCTCGCCTGGCCCGGCGCCGAGATCGCGGTCATGGGGGCACAGGGCGCGGTGCAGATCCTCCACCGGCGCGCCGGGCCGGCCGAGCGCGTCGAGCGGGAGGAGGCCTACCGGCAGACCTACCTCACCCCCTGGATCGCCGCCGAGCGCGGCCTGGTCGACGACGTCATCGACCCGGCAGACTCGCGGCGCGCGATCGTGCGCGGGCTCGAGGTGCTGCTCGCGAAGCGAGAGGTGATCCGGGCGCGCAAGCATCCGAACGGCCCGCTCTGAGCCGAGGGGCGAGGTGGCCGTCGGCCCCTGCTCGGCACATCTCGGCTCCGCGAAGGGGTTGGGGCCTGGCCCACCCGAGGACAGTTCAGAGCCATCCTCGAGGGAGGAGCAGCGGCCACCGACCCACTGGCGCCTCGAGCTGTGGAGTCGCTCCACCCGCCGACCTCCCCGCAGACGGGCTCACCGCTCCAGCCGCGCCATCCCCCGGAGCACTCCGGGCGGCGGTCAGCCGGTGTCGCCGAACAGCAGCTTCAGCCTTGCGCGTGGGTGACTCTGGAGCTTCAGAAGACGGGCCCCAGGTGCTACTCGACCGTCTTGCGACCGAGCGAGAGGACCTCGGCGATCTCGGGGTTGGAGGGCCTTTTGGCAGCAAGCTCGACGACGCGGAGCTCGCCCGGCGGGAGGCGCTCGGACCATCCCCCGCCGCCTCGGCGGCGAAGTGCACCGAGGCCGTGCGTCACGGCCGGCATCCACCCGAAGGCGCCGGCGGCCAGGAGCAGCCGCTCGGCGCCGGCAGCAGTGGCGGGACCGGTGGCGGTTACTACTTCGACTACTACTTCGACGCGTCGCCGGATGGCTCCACGGGCAGCGGGATCAACGCGGCGGTCGTGGGCGCGGGCCGGAGGCAAAGGGCGAGGTTGGCAGCTTCGGCGGCGGTGACGGCGGCACCGGCCCCGTCCTCCTGACGCCGAAGTCGTGACGGTCGGGCGGGCGAGCGCGAAGCGCCGAGCCGGCGTCCACCCAGCCGGTCCCAGCCCAGTTCGGGCCGGCCCGCCTGCTCGCCCGGGCCGCCCATCCGGCCTCTCTCGAGCCCGCGCGAAGCGCCCCAAGCGCGCTGCGAGTCTCGCTCGCCGGGGCGGAGCCCGAGCGGCGGCTCGACCGGACAGCCCAGCGCACCCTGCTCAAGCCTCGAAGACCTCCTCGGTCTCGGGGATCCCAGCGAGCGAGTCGCACGCCGGGCAGTACCACCGGACCTCGAGTGCGCTGCCGCACGCCTCGTGCGTGGGTGCCCAGGCGCCGGCGCCGCCCGCCCAGGCAGCAAGGAGGGCCGCAGGCCCGGCGAGCGCGGCTCCGCGCTCGGTCAGGCGGTAGGTGAGCCGGGGGGGGCGCTCTGAGTACGGCTCGGCGCGGACCACCCCGCTTGCGACCAGCCGACGCAGCCGCTGGGTGAGCACTGACGGCGCGAGCCCCGGCGTCGCGTCGAGCAGCTCCGAGAACCGGCTCGGCCCGTCGAGCAGCGTCCAGACCAGGAGCAGGGACCAACGATCCCCCACCGCCGACAGCGCCTCGGCGAGCGCCGCACGGGCGTCGCCGGATGCCGCCTCGCCCCCGGCGTCGCCCCCAGCTCCGCGCCTCGCACGACCCCGCTGCCCGATGGGCCTCGGGCCCGGTGGGGACCACTCCGTCGCACTCGTCACTCGGTCATTCTGCTCCAGCTGGTTTGTCACTACTGCATTGCAACGCACGATGGACTATGCTCAGGTCGGGAAGGCCCGAAGGCGTCAGCCCGAGAAGGCCCGAAGGCGATCGCGCCGACGGGTCCAACCCGGCATCAGCCAGGCGAGGCGGGCGGCTGCCTGCTGGCCCGCGTCGTGAGGCAGAAGGGAGCCGACATGGGAGTGCTCGACGAACTGGAGTCCGCTGCACAGCAGGTGCTCGAGACGGCCGGAGGAGCCGTCGTCGGCGTCGGCCGGCGCTGGCGCGGCGGGTCCGGGGTGGTGATCGAGGAAGGGCTGGTGCTCACGAACGCCCACAACCTCTCCCCCGAGCATCCGGTCGAGGTCGCCTTCGGGGCCGACCACGCCGTCGAGGCGGAGGTGCTCGGTCGTGACGACGAGGGGGACCTGGCACTCCTCCGCGTGGATACGGGCAGCCGTGCGCCGCTACCGATCCCTCGAGGGGAAGGACGAGTCGCGCCGGGCCAGGTCGTCTTCGCCCTCTCGAACCCGGGTGGCAGGGGTGTTCGCATCGGGTTCGGTCTGGTCGCGGCCGTCGGGCGGAGCTTCCGTGGACCAGCGGGCTGGCCCGTGACCGGCGCGATCGAGCACGGCGCGCCCGCGCCCCGCGGTGCATCCGGCGGGCCGGTTGTCGACCGGCACGGCGCGCTCCTCGGACTCGACACCCACCGCCTCGAGGGCGGACTCTACGCTGCCATCCCCGCCGACGAGTCGCTCGCCGCCAGCCTGGACGCGCTCCGTCAGGGCAGCAGGCCCCCCCGCGCTCGGCTCGGTGTCGTGCTCGCCCCCTCCGTGGCTGCACGCAGGCTCCGGCGAGCGGTCGGCCTCCCCGAACGGGAGGGGCTCCTGGTCCGAGCCGTGATGCCCGAGAGCCCGGCGGCGACAGCCGGCATCCGCCAGGGGGATCTCCTCGTCCACGCGGACGGGACGGACCTGCGCCGCCCGCCGGACCTCTGGGCGGTCCTCGGCCGGGTGGGCGAGACAGGGATGCTCTCGCTCGTGCTCGTGCGCGGCGTCGAGGAGCACACCGTCGAGGTCCAACTCACCAGACCCTGAAGCCGGCCCGGGCGCCTGCGAGCCGAGGCGTGGATGCCCGCCGGGGCTAGCGTGCGGCGGTGGTCCTCCACGCGCTCGCGCTCGTCGTCGGCATCGTCGCGCTGGCGGGCGGGGCAGAGCTCTTCGTCACCGGCGCAGCCGGGCTGGCTCGACGGCTCGGCGTCACGCCTCTCGTCGTCGGCGTGCTGGTCATCGGCATCGGGACGAGCCTCCCCGAGCTGATCACCGGCGTCATCGCTTCTGCCCAGGGGTCCCTCGGCGTGGCGATCGGCAGCGCCATCGGCTCCAACACCGTCAACGCCACGCTCGTCGCGGGGCTCGCCGGGCTACTCGGCGCGCCGCGGATCCCCTCCAGTGTCCTTCGTCGAGAGGCGCCACTCGCCTTCGGCGCCGTGGTCGTGTTCGCCCTCGCGTGCCAAGTGCCGCTCGGCCGACCGCTCGCCGTCGGCCTGCTCGTGCTGCTCGCTGCGGCGCTCGGACTGGTTGCGCTCGGACCGCTGCACGTGGCGAGCCACCCCCGTGTCGCCGAGGGGGAGGGGCCAGGGGCCCCCGGCTCACCGGATCGCCCGCAGGCCGGCGGCGAAGAGGCCGGCCGTGGCTGTCTCGGCGCTGGTCCCGACGGCGCTGGTCCCGACGGCG
>JAJYWE010000005.1:11280-17402 GCA_021791675.1 Actinomycetes bacterium
CGGCGCTGGTCCCGACGGCGCTGGTCCCGACGGCGGCGCGGCAGCACAACCAGCCCTCGATGCCCCGCCCCCCGCGACGACTCCCGCAGCGCGAGCCGGCACGAGCCTGGGTCGGCTGAGCGCGAGGACCGCCATCGGCCTCGTCGGGACGGTGGTCGGGGCCGAGGCGCTCGTCTCCGGTGCGCTCGGCATCGCGACGGGTCTCGGCATCACCGCCGCGGTGGTGGGCCTCACGGTGGTGGGGCTCGGGACCTCCCTCCCCGAGGCGGTGACGGCGATCCGGGCAGCGCCCCGCGGCGAGGCCGACCTCGTCATCGGCAACGTGCTCGGTGCGAACCTCTTCACCAGCCTGGCCGTGCCGGCCGTCGCTGCGCTGGTGCGCCCCGGCACGGTGCCCGAGGCCGTCGCCCGACTCCCGGTCGCCGGGATGGTGCTCGCAATGCTCGTCGTCGTCGCGACGATCGCGACCGGCCATCGGCTACGCCGGGCCGAGGGCGTCCTGCTCCTCGGCCTCTACGTCGCCTACCTCGTCGCGAGCGTCCGGTAGCGACCGGAGCGAGTTCCGCCGCTCGACCGCATGGACATGCGATTCGTCACGGAGCCGCCGCTCCGCTCACAGGCTGATCTCCGTGCTCCGGTCGAAGTAGGGCGCCCGCTTCACCCAGTAGATCACGAGCGGGATGATCCCGATCGCCATCGCCCCGAGGCCTATGCCGATCGTGACCCCGGAGAGGGAGGTGAGCGACTCCACGAGCATGAGGAACATGAACAGCCCACCGACCAGTGGCCAGAGCCCCATCAGGAGGAAGTTCTTCGCCGAGTCGAAGAGCCTACGGCGGGCGAGGATCACCGCAGCGAAACCTGCGAAGCCGTAGTAGAAGGTGATCTGTAGCCCGATGGCGTTGATCGCGTCGGTGAGGATGGTGCCGATCGAGCCGATGAAGTTGGACGCCACGAACAGCGCGAGCGACAGCACCCCGACGACGATCGAGGCCACCCACGGCGTGCGCCAGCTCGGATGCACCCGCCCGAGCGCAGCCGGGAGCGTGTGGTCCCGGCCCATCACGTAGAGCGTTCGCGTCACCTGGATCAGCGTCGTCTCGAGGGTGGCCACGGTGGAGAGCAGCACCGCGACGATGAGCACCTTGCCCCCCACGCCAGGCCAGACCGCCTGGCCGAGCGCGTCCAGCACGTCCCCGCTGTTGGCGTTGATCGTGTGGATGCTGAGCACCATGTTCGTGCCGATCGTGAAGACCTCGAAGAGCGCGAAGGTCACGATCACCCCGACGATCCCACCGAAGCCGGGCGTGCTGGTGGCGTTCTTGGTCTCCTCGTTGAGGTTCGCCGTCACGTCCCAGCCCCAGTAGTAGAACGCTGCGATGAGCGCCCCGGAGATGAAGGCGCTGAAGCCGTGGAAGGCGAGCGGGCTCAGCCAGCCGAACGAGAAGCCGTGGACGGGATGGAGCGTGCCGTGCACGAGCGCCAGGATCGCGAAGAGCGTGAGGAGCCCGAGCTCGATCCCGGACATCACCAGCTGCGCCGTCGCGGTGATCTTCACCCCCTTGATCACGAAGGCGAGGATGACGAGGAAGAAGACCGCGCCGAACACCGTGACCAGCGGCACGTTCGCAGCGAGGCTCGAGCTGAACAGGCCGAGAAAGCTCGAGCCCGCCGGGAAGGACCCTGCCACCATGAACAGCAAGGCGGAGACGAACAGCGCCCACCCGCAGAGGTAGCCAATGGCGGGGTGGATCGCCCTGCGGACCCAGGCATAGGCCGCGCCGGCGTTCACCTCGGTCTTCCCGAGCTCCGTGAACGCCCAGACGATCCCGAACATCGCGATGCCGCAGTAGAGCAGCGAAGCCGGCCCCGAGAGCGCCACGGCCGCCACCAGCGAGGCGGTCGACGCCGCGATCGAGTACGCGGGTGCCACGCCTGCCACCCCCATGATCGCGCTCTCGAGCCTGCCGAGCGCGTTGCTCCGCAGCCGGGCGGCCGGCTCGCCGCCAGCCGCGGGTACCTCCCCCACGATCGTTGCCACTTCCCACCCCTTCCCATGCAGATCGCTGCGATGAGAAACGCCCCCGTAGTGGAGGGATCCGACGGATTTTATTGCACGAGCCCGGCAGGTGCAAGCGTTTTCGTGGAGAACCGGTCGAATGTGACGCGATTCCGCTGAGTCGCCCCCGGAGCGCCCCTCGCTGGCCGGTGGGGAGCGACACCGCCCTCCCGCCGACAGGCCCAACCGCGGACACGCCCAACCGCGGACACGCCCCTCGTCCCGACACGACCAGCCCGGCGACAGGACCAGCCCGGCGACAGAACCAGCCCGGCGACACGGCTAGATTCTCTTCGTCCCACCTTCGGGGGTGGTGTAATCGGCAACACAGCAGGTTCTGGCCCTGCCATTGGGGGTTCGAGTCCTCCCCCCCGAGCGATCAGGCATTCCGGGCGACCGCTGCCAGGTTTCCAGCCCTGGCCACGCGCCGGGGACGGACGGCGTAGCCTCTGGCGGTGCACGACTCCGCGTGGGCGGTCCCGGCAAGCAACGCCGAGAACGACGTCCGGCCCGTCCCGGCGAACGGCTTTGTCTTCCAGGTCCACCGCTGGGGCCCCGCGGACGCCCGGCCCGTCCTGCTCCTCCACGGTTGGCCCCAGGACGCCTCGGCCTGGGACGCCGTCGCGCCGCTGCTCGCCACCGGCGGCTATCAGGTCTTCGCCCCCGACCAGCGGGGGTACGCCCCGACTGCGCAGCCGAAGGCGGTCGGGGACTACGCCATGGCACACCTCGTCGGCGACGTCCTCGGGCTGCTCGGGGCGCTCGGCCACGAGCGCGTCGACCTGGTGGGTCACGACTGGGGTGGTGCCGTGGCCTGGTGCGTTGCCGGGATGCACCCCGAGCGGGTCCGGACCCTCTCGGTCGCCTCGACCCCGCATCCGCTCGCACTCGGGGCGGCGATCGCCGACCAGGGGACCGACCAGGCGGCTCGATCCGCCTACATGGAGTTCTTCCGCCTCCCCGAGCATCGTGCCGAGGACGCGCTGCTCGCCGAGGGCGCGGGCAGCCTCTCCGCGCTCTACGCGGACACCGGCCTCCCCGCCGCGCGGGCCGCGCGCTACCTCGAGCGGCTCTCGGACCGGGAGACGCTCACTGCGTCGCTCAACTGGTACCGCGCCATGCGTGCTGCGGACTACACCGGCGCCCGGGAGGTGACCGTCCCCACCCTCTACGTCTGGGGGAGCGACGACCCTGCCCTCGGCAGAGCCGCCGCCGAGGGCAGCGCCGCCTACGTCACTGGCCCGTACCGCTTCGTCGAGCTCGAGGGGGCAGGGCATTGGATCCCCGAGACCGAGGCGGAGACCTTCGCTCGGCTCGTCCTCGCGCACCTCGCGGCCAACTGACCGCCACGCTCCGGGCGCAGCGCCCTTCTCGCGGCGTCCCGAGAACTGTCAGGTGCGTTCGCCAGCGCGCCCGAACCCGGCCCGCGAGCGCGACACTGGAGCCATGACCGCCTTCTCGTTGACCGAAGAGCAGCAGCAGTTCCGGACCGTGTTGCGCCAGTTCTGCGAAGAGAAGCTCGCACCCCGCGCTGCAGAGGTCGACCGCCGGGCGGAGTTCCCTTGGGAGAGCTTCAAGGACTGCGTCGCGATGGAGCTCCCCGCCCTCGGGGTGCCTGCCGCGTACGGCGGTGCCGGCGCGGACCACGTGACCCAGGCCGTGATGGTCGAGGAGGTCGCCCGCGTCTGTGCCAGCACCAGCCTCTCGCTGCTCATCTCCAAGCTCGGGATGATCCCCGTCATCGAGTGGGGCTCGGAGGAGCTGCGGCGGCGCTACCTCCCCAGGGTCGCCGCCGGTGAGGCCCAGGCGAGCTACTGCCTCTCCGAGCCCGACGCCGGGAGCGACGTCGCCTCCATGCGCACCCGGGCGGTGCGGGACGGCGACTCCTACGTGCTCTCCGGCACCAAGTACTGGATCACCAACGCCGGCATCTCCGACACCTACACCGTCTTCGCGAAGACCGACCCCGACGCGGGCCACCGGGGCATCACGGCCTTCCTCGTGGAGGCCGACTGGGGGGTGAAGGTCACCAAGCTCGAGGAGAAGCTCGGCGTGCGCGGCTCGCCGACCGGCGAGGTGCTCTTCGACGACGTCCGGGTCCCCGTCGAGAACCGGATCGGGAAGGAGGGCCAGGGCTTCTACATCGCGATGGGCACGCTCGACCGGAGCCGCCCCACGATCGGCGCGCAGGCTGTCGGCATCGCTGAGGGCGCGCTCGACTACGCAACCGCCTACCTCAAGCGGCGCGAGCAGTTCGGCAAGCCGCTCGCCGAGCTCCAGGGCCTGCAGTTCATGGTGGCGGACGCGGCGATGCGCCTCGAGGCGGCCCGAGGCCTCGTCTACCGGGCCTGCTCGCTCATCGACTCCGGGGACCCCGAGCACGAGCTCACCAAGATCGGCGCGATGGCGAAGTGCTTCGCCTCCGACACCGCCATGGCCGTCACGACCGACGCCGTGCAGCTGCTCGGCGGTTACGGCTACACGAAGGACTTCCCCGTGGAGCGGATGCTCCGCGACGCGAAGATCACCCAGATCTACGAGGGCACCAACCAGATCCAGCGAGTCGTCATCGCGAAACGGGTGCTCGCCTGACGCGAGGCCGCCGAGTGCTCGCGCCCGGACGCCGGATCTCGCCCGACTGTGGCAGACTCGCCGAGGCAGCGTGACTCGAGAGCCTCCCGACCGAGCCCGCAGCTCCGGTCGAGCCGGGATTCGTGTCGGACCCGGGGGTGGAGATCGAGCCGGGCCGAGGGGCTCCGTAGCGGAGGGGGCTCCGAGGCGGAGGAGAGGGTCCGGACCGGAGCAGCTGACATCGGAGGTGCGGGAGGGCTCGGGGACTCGGAGCGGCGAGTGGGGTCGGGCCGATCGGGAGCAGCCCGGGCGAACACAGTGGAGCAGCTCGAGCAGCGAGGAGGCGGTTGATCGTGACACGCACGTCCAGGAGACGCCACAAGGGAACCCACGAGGGAACATGGAGGGCGGGCCTGCGACGCCGAGTCCTCACCGGTGCCGCCGTGGGGCTGCTCGCTGGCGCAGTTGCGCTCGGGGCAGGCGGCGTTGCGAGCGCCGCAGCGGTGAACAGGGGATCGACGGCGCCGTCCGCCCGCCACCTCGCCGCAACGCCAAGCCTCGCGGGACCCGGGCAGACCGCCTCCCTGGCGGCGAGCTCCTCCGCAGCGAACCTGCGCCCGGTCGCGTACTGGGCAGCGCTGCGCAAGTCCGAGGATGCCACCGGTGCTGGCCCGAACTACCTCGCGCTCGGCGACTCGATCGCCTTCGGGTACCGACCCTCCCAGGTCACGCCCTTCTGGGAGTACTTCGACGCGAACAACTTCGTCGGCTACCCGGAGGACCTCGCCACGGATCTCCATCTCGACGTGGCAAACGCCTCCTGCCCGGGTGAGACGACCGCGAGCTTCATCAACCCGCTCGCCCAGAGCAACGGCTGCGAGAACTCCGTCGGCTCCCCGATCGGGTACCGGACCTTCTTCCCGCTGCACGTCTTCTACCCCTGGAGCCAGCTCTCCTACGCCGTCGGCTTTCTCCGGACGCACCCCCACACGCGACTGGTCACCATCGACCTCGGCGTCAACGACGCCTTCGTCTGCCAGGAGACCACGCCGGACCACTGCACGGGGAGCGACTTCGACACGATGCTGCACACGGTCGAGACGAACCTCGACACGATCTATGCGGCGCTGCGCCACGACGGTCACTACCGCGGCCCGATCGTGGCGCTCAGCTACTACTCGACCGACTACGCCAACACGACGACCGACGAAGAGGTGACGGCACTCAACAACGTCGTCGCTGCGGCGACGGCGTCCTACGGCGGGATCGTTGCGAACGGCTACGGAGCCTTCTACCAGGCCTCGTTGTCGTTCGGCGGGAACCCCTGCACCGCCGGACTCCTGATCCCCCTTCCCGGCGGCGGCTGCAACATCCACCCCTCTGCGGCTGGCCAGGCACTCCTCGCCTCCACCATCGCGAACGCCCTCGGCGCCTGAGGCAAGGCTCAGGTCCCCGACCGGCGCACCGAGGGAGGAGCCGCCGGACCGGGAGG
>JAJYWE010000005.1:17502-35243 GCA_021791675.1 Actinomycetes bacterium
GCCGGACCGGGAGGCGGCTCGGGCACCACGAGGTCCCAGCGATCCCCGCAGTCCCGGCAGCGGTAGCTCACCACGTCCCCCGGCAGCGCGGGGTCGTCCGCCGGGCGCGTGGTGAGCAGGTACGCCGGCCCGAGGCAGTCGATGCAGGTGATGACCGGGTCCGCGAAGGGACCGGCACGGGACTCCCAGGCGCTGCACATGCTCCCAGTGTCCCCCGCCTCCCAGCGCCGCACCAGCCAGCGCTGCGGCCCCCGGCCGGCCCGATCGCAGGTCGGCGCGCCCGGACCCGAGCGGACGCGCTCGCCCCCAGCCAGCACTGCAACCCGCGCCGACCTGATCGCAGGTCGGCGCGCCCGTGCCCGCGCTGACGCGCTCCCCCGAGCCGCAGCAGGCCGTTTCCCACCCGCCTCGGTAGGGTGGAAGTGCGCGGGGTCTCGTCGGCGCGCTGGAGGAGCCGGGCCCCGACCAGGAGGCGACGATGAGCCCCGAGGACGTGCAGGCAGGAGCCAATCGCTGGCGGCAGCGGTACGAGGCGTCTCGGCTCCGGGACGCGGACTTCACGACCCTCTCGGGGGCGGAAGTCGAGCCGGTGTACGGACCACCGGCTGGGGATCCGGTGACTGGTTTCGAGCGGATCGGCTGGCCGGGCGAGTACCCCTTCACCCGCGGCCTCCACGCGAGCGGCTACCGAGGCAAGCCCTGGACGGTCCGGCAGTTCGCGGGCTTCGGGAACGCCCGCCAGACCAACGAGCGCTACAAGCTGATCCTGGCTGGGGGCGGCGCCGGGCTCTCCGTGGCGTTCGACATGCCGACGCTCATGGGCCGGGACAGCGACGACCCCCGCGCCCTCGGCGAGGTCGGCCACTGCGGGGTCGCCATCGACTCGGCCGCCGACATGGAGGCGCTCTTCGACGGCATCCCCCTCGACCGGGTCACCACCTCCATGACCATCTCCGGCCCGGCGGTGCCCATCTTCGCGATGTACGTCGCCGCGGCGGAGCGCCAGGGGGCGGATCCCACGGCGCTCGACGGCACGCTCCAGACCGACATCTACAAGGAGTACATCGCCCAGAAGGAGTGGCTCTTCCCGCCGGAGCCCCACCTGCGCCTGATCGGCGACCTGATGGAGCACACCGTCGCCCACATGCCCCGCTACAAGCCCATCTCGGTCTCGGGCTACCACATCCGCGAGGCGGGATCGACGGCCGCCCAGGAGCTCGCCTTCACGCTCGCGGACGGTTTCGCCTACGTGGAGCTCGGCCTCGCCCGCGGCCTCGACGTGGACGTCTTCGCGCCGGGGCTCACCTTCTTCTTCGACGCGCACATCGACTTCTTCGAGGAGATCGCGAAGTTCCGCGCCGCCCGGCGCATCTGGGCGCGCTGGATGCGCGACCGCTACGGCGCCAGGACCGAGCGCGCCCAGTGGCTCCGCTTCCACACCCAGACCGCCGGCGTCTCGCTCACCGCGCAGCAGCCCGACAACAACGTCGTGCGCACGGCGATCGAAGCGCTCGCCGCCGTGCTCGGCGGGACGAACTCGCTCCACACCAACGCGCTCGACGAGGTGTTGGCGCTCCCCTCGGACCACGCAGCGAAGGTCGCGCTGCGCACCCAGCTCGTCCTGCTCGAGGAGACCGGCGTGGCGAACGTCGCCGACCCCCTCGGGGGCTCGTGGTACGTGGAGGCGGAGACGGACCGCCTCGAGGCCGAGGTCGAGGCGATCTTCGCCCGCATCGAGGCGCTCGGCAGCGACGGGACGATCGCGTCGGGGATCCTCGCGGGCATCGAGGAGGGCTGGTTCACCGCCGAGATCGGCGACGCAGCGTTCCGCTACGCCCAGGCACTCGAGCGGGGCGCGAAGAAGATCGTCGGGGTCAACGCCTACCGGGACGCCGACGAGGCCGAGCTCGAGATCCTCCGCATCCCCCACGAGGTCGAGGAGGGCCAGGTGAAAGCGCTCGCCGAGCGCCGGGCCGCACGGGACCAGGGCGCCGTCGACCGTGCGCTCGAACGCCTCGGCGAGGCAGCGTCCGGGACGGCGAACCTGGTGCCCCCGATCCTCGAGGCCGCCCGCGCCGAGGCGACGCTCGGGGAGATCTGCGGGACGCTCCGGGCCCTGTGGGGGGAGTGGCGCGAGACGCCAAGGTTCTGATCGGGCCCGAACGGGCTGGCGCGATTCTGAACGGGCCCGAGAGCGGCGCGCCGGCACCCGACACCGGTCGCCGGTGGCGCTCACCCTCCGCCGAGACGCTCGCCGTCGAGCTCGACGACCCGCCCACACCGCCGGGCGACGCGCGGGTCGTGCGTGGCCACGACGGCCGTGATCCCTCGCCGCTCGACGGCCGCAAGGAGCGCGTCACGGCGTCGACGTGCAGCCCGCAGCGAGCACCCCGAGGCCGAGCCGCACCACCCCACGAGCGGTCGGAAGAGCTCGGCCAGGCCGCCGTCGGCCGAACTCCCCCACTCCCCCCCAGGAGCGCGGACCCTAGCACTGCGGCGGGTGGGTACCAGAAAGTCCGGCGACACCTCTCCCCGAGGAACCTCTTGGGCGCCGGTCCGCCGGAGCGACGCCGAGCCGAGACCCGGGCACCGGGCGTGACCCGGGGCGGACCCTTCTCGGCCGGCCCGTTGGTCGCGACCAGCCTCCCCGGAGCGACCAGAGCACGACTCGGCGCAGGAGCCCCTCACGGGGTCGGGGAGACGCTCCTGCTCGTCTCCAGTGCGTGGGTCAGCTTCGCCTCTCAGCCGGGGACCGACGGGGCCTTCTGATCGGGCAAGGACGGGGCTGTCCTCGCCTCACCTCGTTGCCCGGGGCTCGAATCCCGGGGCTCGTCTCGAGATCGCCCCGGACCCTCATCGCCGGCGGCCGAAGAGCGAGCTGAGCTTGCCCGAGATCGACCCGCCCAGGGAACGCAGCATGCCCAGCAACCCCCGGCGCTGCCCGCCGGTTGCCGGCGCCCGGCTCGGTCCGGGGGGCGGACCCGTCGCCGGCTCGGGGACGTCGCAGCCGAGGGCCCGGACCGCCTGGCGCCAGAGTGCACCGTCCTGATAGCCCGGGAAGGCGTTCGCCGTCGGCTCGAGGAGACTGGCGATGTGGTTGAACGCCGCTTGGAACAGCTTCGGGTCGGTCGAACCCGACTGGACTTCCTGCTGGATCGTCCTCACCATCGGCGCGTCGATGTTGATTGCGAGCTCCGCCCCCTTGGGGTCGACGAACTTCGCCCAGATCTCCTGGGCGCGCTCGGGGGTCGGCTCCTCCTCGTACTCGCGAACCGCCACGAGGAACCCGGTGCTCTCCTCGACCAGCCGAGTTGCCGCGTACTTCGAGAAGGCCGCCCACGCAGTCGCATTCTCGAGCATGGCGTCCAGGAGCGCCCGCCCCCTCGGGGGCACACTCCGCGAGCCCACCTCGTCGCTCCCCGTCGCCCTCGAACTGCTCTCCTCCGCGAAGCCGGTGCCCCCCTCGCCTCCCTCCTCCTCGCCGCTCGAGGCCAGGCGTGCCCGCTCCTTCCGGATGGCCGTGAGCATGGCGCGGTCCCTCGGATGGCTCGGGTCCAGCTCGGGCTCGATCGTGGCGAGGATCGCGGGGTCCACGTGCGTCAGGTCGTAGTAGCGCTCCTGGTCCTCCTCCGAGACCGGCTTCGCCTGCCCGCGGCGCGATCCGAGCCCGAAGAGGCGTTGGACGACGAGGGACGACGGCACGGCGGAGCCGGCCACGACGGCGGGATGCAGCGGAGCGGGAGAGTCCCCGCCGAGGAGCCGCGCCGTCGCCCGGTTCCCGACCTGTCGTTGGAGTCCGATCGCCGCCACGGGAGGCGGCGGTTGCCGCAACCCCGACCCGGGAGACGCCGAGCGATGGCGGCCACGAGCCGACGAGCCAGACGCCACCGACCCCCGAGGATCGTGCTCGT
The DNA here is from genome assembly GCA_021791675.1 of Actinomycetes bacterium. Lineage (GTDB taxonomy): Bacteria > Actinomycetota > Acidimicrobiia > Acidimicrobiales > JAKAOS01 > JAJYWE01. Next base: position 21,414 of record JAJYWE010000005.1, read on the forward strand.
CCTCGGAGGCTCGCCGCGCTCGCTCCAACTCCCGACGCCGCTCGTCGCCCTCCAGCCATCCGTGCCTGCGCTGTTGGCCCATCGCCCCTCCAAGCTGCGACGCAGGGGAAGGCGGCACGACCCTCGGGACGGCTCGCACCCCGAGCAGCAATGCGGCGCCTCCCCTCTTTCTTGTCCGGCGCCCGAGAACCCTCGGGCTCCCCGGCACCGGGGAGGTCCGCGAAGACCTGACACAGCAGGTCAGCGAGGCGCTCGGCCTGCTCGCGCGACCTTCTACCCGGGCCGAATCCTACGCCTACGGCACGTCACCAACAAGATCCTCCACAGGGTTTGTCCTTCCGGGTCGACCGTTGTCCCGTCGTGTCGTCCTCGGCTGCCCTTCCGAGTAGGGCGCGATGCCCGGACGGGCACCCCCGGATTGGGCGAGGAAGGAGTCCGAGGAGCGGCGTGAACCCCGTTCGACCCGCAGTGCCGAGCCGAACTCGCGGTCGCGCTCGGGCCGGACTCGCAGTCGCACTCAGGCCGGGGAGTACGGCTTGCCGGTGAACGCGTCCTTGAGCGGCTTCCCGGCTACCTCGTCGGGATCGACCCGCGTGGCGACAACCTGGACATCCTGGCCAGCGGGGGTGATGCTCTCGATCCGGAAGAGCGACCCGCGCCGGAACAGGATCTCCGCCTGCCCGACCGCGTGCGGACCCCGCAGACCGTGGAGCTTCGCCATCGCCTTCGCGTTCTCGTTGGTGTAGTGCGACCCGCCGGAGATGTTGGCCCCGCCCGTGCCGATGATCGTGAAGCGGACGAAGCGGGTCCCGGGCTTGCGCTCGACCGCTCCTTCCTGCAGGAGCTGGCGGTTCTCCGATGTCGACACGTAGCCCTTCTCGCCGACGATGTCACCGACCGAGATCGCAGTGCCGTACGGGATCGGCTGTCCTTGCCGGTACGTGGCACCGCGATAGACGATCCGGCGCTTGTCGGTCAGCCCCTTCCGGTCGAGCGCCGAGAACGCCTCGTCGATCAGCTCGATGTTGTGGCGGATGCTCGCCTTCAGCTCCTCGCTCTGTCCCTGTCCCCCGCGCGCGAGCGTGTTGATCCGAGAGGAGTCCTGGGTGTAGTCGGTCGCCGCCCGCTTGAGGAGGCCGCGCTCCTCCGGAGTGAGCTTCGAGGCGATCTCCGCGTACTCCGCCTCGGTCGCTGCCGTCACCTCTCGACCCCGGGTCGTGCTCTGGCCCTTGCCGAGCTTGCGGCCGAGCTCGGCGAGGTGCTGCGGTGAGACCCGCTCGCCCCGGTCGAGGGCGTCGAGGACCTTCCGCTCGGTGCGCCGAGGATCCTGGCGGGGCTCGAGGGTGACCCGCTCGGCGGGGCGGGACCCGTTCGCCGGCGCTTCCGGCCCCCGGCTCGGTACCGGAGCTGCGCCCGGCCCATCGCCGCCGAGTTCCGGACGGCCGACCCGGCTCGGTACCGGAGGCGCGCCGGACCCATCGCCGCCGAGCTCCGGACGGCCGACCCGGCTCGGTACCGGAGGAGCGCCCGGCCGATCGCCGCCGAGTTCTGGGCGGCCGACCCGGCTCGGTACCGGTGGCGCGCCGGACCCATCGCCGCCGAGCTCCGGACGGCCGACCCGGCTCGGGATCTCGGGGACCGCGGGAAGCCCGAGCGCGTGGGCGTACTCGGCGGTGTCGACGAACACTCCGTAGCTGTCGTTCCCCATGTAGTGCACGATGCCGGCGATACCGCCGAGGAAGGCGAGCCCGCCGAACTTGGCCGCAAACGCTTCTTCGCTCGCAACGGCATCCTCGAGACGCCGGATCCGGCCGTGCGGCGCGTACTTCGCCTCCTGTTGGGCGACCACGCGATGGATCTCCGGATCGGGGCTCGCACGCAGCTCGGCCACGATGGCCCTCGCCTGCTCGAGCGTGGGCCGGTCCGTGCCCCCGAACGGCCGGAGCACGCGATCGACCCGGAGGATCTCGGCGGTCATCTTGGTGTTGTCGAACTGCCTCGACGGGTCCCCGCCCTGCACGCCCTCGACGGGCTTGCGCGCCCGAACCCACGCCGCGAAGATCGAGCGTCGGCGCGGGTCGCTCTCGTAGTCGTACAACGGAAGGATCTGGGGACGCCGAGCCGGCGCCTCCGGCGCCTTCTCCCCCATGACCCGACCACGACTCGGCGCGCTCACGACGAGCGCCGAGGGGTCCAGCCCGGAGGAGGGTCCTCGCCGCACGCCCTTGTTGCGCCGAAACGGATTCCAGCGCTGGACCGAGAGCCCGTCGGCAGGACTCCCGCGCAGCGGGGCCGCCCGCAGCGCGGCCACCGTCGCACGGTTGCCCGCACGCCGCTGGAGTGCGAGCACCCGCTCGCTCGACGGGGCAAGGCCGACGCTCCCGTCCCGGCGAGCCGCCCCAGCCGATCGACGATCTGGCGAAACACGCCTGACGACCTGTCGCACCGTCACCTCCTCGGCGTGCGAGCCCATGGCAGTTGGCCTGCGTCGGACGAGACGTTACCACGGGCCCTCGGTAGGGCTCGGGGCTCGGCTGCCGCCGGGGAGGCCGGCTGGTCAGGGCGCGACCGGCCCGCTCCCGCTGTTCGCTCCCCGGCGGATGAACGGTGCAACGAGCATCCCGGCGAAGGCGACGCCGGCGCCCACGATCATCGCGACGTGGAAGCCGGACATGAAGGCCGCGTGGCTGCCCTCGGTGATCGCGGCGGCGAGCGGGGCGGGCGTGTGGGCCGGAACCGGGGCGAAGCCCTGGGCGACGATCTCCTTCGCGGCGAGGAACTTCGGCGCGAGCGCCGCGGGCACGCCGGCACCCGTCAGCTTGTCCACGAGCACCGTCCCGACGCGGGTTGCCAGGACCGAGCCGAGCACGGACGAGCCGAGCACGCCCCCGAGCTGCACTGCAGTCGACTGGATGCCACCGGCGAGGCCCGCGTCGTCGACGGGGGTGTTGCCGACGATGGCATCGGTCGAGGCGACGACGACGAGCCCGATCCCGAGCCCGAGGCCGACGAGGGGCGGCCAGAGGTAGAGGTAGGGCGAGTGCACCTCGAGCTGGGTGAGGAACGCCAGGGAGGCCGTGACTGCGCCGAGCCCGACGGCGATCGGGACCCGGGGACCGAACTTCCCGGTGAGCCACGCCCCGAGGGGACTCGAGACGACGAACAGCGTGGTGAGCGGGAGGGTCCGCACGCCCGCCTCCACCGGGGAGTAGCCGAAGACGCTCTGGAGATAGAGGCTCACGAAGAACAGCACCCCGAACAGCGCGAAGAAGTTGAGCAGCACCGTGAGGGTGCCGAGTGAGACCGACCGGTCCCGGAAGAGGCGAAGCGGCACGAGCGGGTGCTCGACACGCGATTCGACCAGGGCGAACAGCGCGCCGATCACCACCGATGCACCGAGGAGGGAGAGGGTCTTCGGACTCCCCCACCCCCAGGTCTGGGCCTTGATGACCCCGAAGACGAGCGAGAACAGGCTGAGCGCCAGCGTGGCGAGCCCAGCGAGGTCGAAGCGATGCCGGCTGGACTCCCGGCTCTCGGCGAGCACCGCGAGCCCGAGGACCAGCCCGAGCGCGCCCACCGGGACGTTCAGGTAGAAGACGCTCTGCCAGGAGATGTGCTCGACGAGGAGGCCGCCCACGATCGGCCCGGCGGCGATCGCAACGGCGGAGCTGCCCCCCCAGATCCCGACGGCGGCGTTCAGCTTCTCGGCGGGGAAGGCGCTGCGCAGCAGGGCCAGCGTGTTCGGGAGGAGGAGCGCCCCGGCCAGGCCCTGGAGGGTGCGGAAGGCAATGACTCCCGAGATCGACCCGGCGAGGCCGACCGCCGCGGAGAAGCCGGCGAAGCCGACGACACCGACGAGGTAGGTGAGCCGTCGCCCGAAGCGGTCCCCGAGCCGACCGCCGAGGACGAGCCCGACGGCCAGCGCGAGCAGGTACGCGTTCGTCACCCACTGCAGGTCGGGCAGCGAGGCGTGCAGGCCTCGGGCGATGTAGGGGTTCGCGATCGCGACGACGGTGCCGTCGAGACCGACCATGATCACCCCGAAGGCGACCGCCGCGAGCGTGAGCCAGGGGTTGCCCCGCCGGCCCCCGGAGCCGCGGGTCCCGGGTCCGGCGGGCTCACGAGGTACCTCCGGACGACGTGTCGTCGCGACCGTCTCGATGACGGGTGTGGACATGGCTCCTCCTCAGCGGTGTCCCGCCCCTGGCGGTGGACCGCCTCGACTTTGTTGGCACCAGGAGCCAACTGGCAGAGGATGCCACTTATTCCGTCTGGGGCCGGCAGCCGCGCTCAGCCGCCCTCGACGACCTCGAAGCCGTAGGCCTGGACCGCCCCACCGGCGCTCGGCACCAGCCACACCCACGCGGCCAGCTCGCCGCGTTCGCAGACCAGTCGCCACGAGGCGCGCCGGGCGCCCTCCGGGCGCAGCGGCCCGACTTCCCGCAGCACGCCGTGCCGGTTGCGCAGCGCTGACAGCTCGGCGGCGCGCGTGCCCTCGCTCTTGTCGCGAAACAGGTTCTCCGCCGCAAGCGATCTCGCCCGCTCCCTGTCCCACTCTCGGTAGAGGTCGGACAGCCACGCCTGGGCCGCGAGCAGCGGGGCCGGGGCACCCGCCGCGCCGGTCCCACCCACGGCCCGGTCGAGCACTCCCGCCGCTGCGAGCTGCTCCACCAGCTCCGCGACGAGCGCCCGCGCCGGCGCGTAGGTCCGGTTCGCGAACGCCATCACCCCCAGGCCCGCGTCCGGCAGGAGCGCGACGTGGGAGCCGAAGCCGGGGAGGCCCCCCGAGTGGGCCACCACCCGCCCCAGGCGGGCGTGGCGACCGACGACCCAGCCGAAGCCGTAGCCCTCGAGCGTGAGCTCCGTCACCGCCGGCCAGGCCGGGCCGGGACGCCAGGGTTGGGCCATCTCCCGGCGGCTCGCCCGTGCGAGGGGGCCGGGATCCGGGTCGTCCCGCGGTGGCCAGGCGTCGAGATGGAATGCGACGTAGCGAGCGAAGTCCGGGATCGTCGTCCCGAGCCCACCCATCGCGCCGAAGACGCCGTCGGCGAGGATCGGCTCGGGTGTGCGCGCGTCGGCGTCGTCGTGATAGCCGGTTGCGCGCGCCTCCGGGGCGAGCCCGGCGACGTCGAAGGTCGTCGCCGCCATGCCGAGCGGAGCGAAGAGGCGCTGGCGGGCGAAGGCGGCGAGCGACATCCCCGATGCGGCGCGGACCACCTGCCCGAGCAGCGCGTAGCCCAGGTTCGAGTACTGGAAGCGCACGCCCGGCGCAGTGTCGAAGCAGATGCCACCCCGGAGCAGCGACGCGAGACCGGCTTCATCCATCGCGAGCTGGCGATCTGCCCAGGGGTCGTCCTCGACGAGCCCTGCCGACATCGTGAGCAGGTGGCGGATCGTGACGGGAGGACTGTCCGCAGTCGGGAGACGGCTCGTGCCGAAGCCCGGCACGTACCCCACGACCGGGTCGTCCAACCGGAGGTGGCCGTCGTCGCGAAGGAGGAGCACGCAGCACGCAGTCACGCTCTTCGTCATCGACGCGATCCGCCAGACCAGGCGACCGTCCGCCGGGAGCGGGGGCGACAGGCTGGCCCGTCCGGTCGCGCCGGCGAGGACGAGGCCGTGGCGATCGGCTACCCCCCAGGCGACCCCGGGAAGCCGTTCCCGCTCAGCCGCCCGTGCCACGGTGGCCTCGAGCTCGCCCCGGAGCGCCTCGACTCGGGCTCGGAGGGGACGGTCGCCTGCCCCCGCGTCGCCGCTCACCGAGGTCCGGGCGCGTCGGGCGCCATCGGCTCACCCCGTGCGTCCCGACCGAAGGAGGCTCCGAGCCCTTCGAAGAGCGAGCCGAGCGCGAGGGCCATCGTCACCGTCGGGGGAGGCACGGTGCCCTCGACCCAGGCCTGTGCAGCGACCCGGAGCGCCGTCAGCGCCTCGCTCACGGCGAGGCGCGCCCCGAACGACGGAGACAGCGCGGCCGTGCCGGACCCCGGCGACCCAGGCGCCGGCGGGACAAGGGGACCGCTCCTGGCGCGCGCCTGTTGCGCGTCCAGCCGGGTCATCCGCCGTGCGACCTCCTCGACGAGGTCGTCCTCCCACGCGCGCAGCACGTGGAGGTTCGTCGGGACCAGCGCCGGCGAGTCCCGCATGAGCTGGTACGCCCACGTCATGGCATCCGGGCGCCGCTCCATCTCGAGTGCCAGCGCCAGCACGGCACGTTCGAGCGCTCCGAGCGGCTCGGCGTCCTCGGGCTCCGCTCGCAGCTGCTGGAGGAGCACGTCCAGCCGCTCTTCGATGTCTGCGAACACCAGCTCGTCCTTCGAGTGGAAGTACCGGAAGAACGTGCGCGGCGAGATCTCCGCCTCGGCGCAGATCTCCTCGACGGTGACGCGATCGAAGCCGCTCGACGCGAACAGGCGAGCGGCCACCTCGAGGACCTGCGCGCGAGTACGTGCCTTCTTCAGCTCACGCAGGCCAACGCGGGCGGCTGGGGCGCCCCACTCGGCCGTCTCGGGGTCGGGCCTCGGGGTCGACGCGCCGGCGGCACGAGCCGGATCGGTCGGCACCCGCCCCATGATCGGGAACCTTATCGGCGGGGAGTCCCCTGCGGGAGCGTTCGAGTCAGAGAGCGACCGGCTGCCCCATGCCGGCTCTTGCCGCGGCGGCGCAGGCTGTGGCGCGCGCGTGGAGCACCGCTTGCGCCTCGGCGACTCGGTCCTCGCTCCCCCGCCAGGTCGCCAGCGCGCTGTCCTGCAGCGCACGACCGAACGAGAACGTCACCGGCCACGGCAGCGGACCCTGACGGTTGATCTCTGCCAGGTGCGTGGTCGCACGCTCCTCCCCTTGCCCGCCGGACAGCAACGCCACACCCGTCACTGCCGCCGGCACGGAGCGGAGATAGCACGTCCGTGTTGCCGCAGCGACGGCTGCAACGGACGCGGCTGGCCCGGCCTTGCCGGGAAGGACCATCGAGGGCTTGAGGATCATGCCCTCCAGCGCGACCCCGAGGTCCCGGAGGGCGGCGAACACGGTCGTGAGCACCTCCTCCGTGACGGCGGCGCAACGCTCGAGGTCGTGGCCGCCGTCCATGAGCACCTCGGGCTCGACGATCGGAACGAGGCCGCCGACCTGGCACGCGAGCGCGTAGCGGGCGAGCGCCGTCGCGTTGGCGACCAGGCAGGCCCGGCTCGGGAGCCCCTCCCCGATGGCGATCACGGCACGCCACTTGGCGAAGCTCGCGCCCCGCGCCCGGAGCTCGGCTGCCTCGGCGGCGAGCCCGTCGAGACCCTCCGTGACGAGCTCTGGCGTGTGGCCCGGCAGGGGTGCGGTGCCCGTGTCCACCTTCACCCCGGCGAGCAGACCGAGATCCTCGAGGAAGGCCGGGAAGGCCCGTCCGGAGGGCAGCACTGCGAGGAAGGTCTCCCGATGGAGGATCACCCCGCTCACGGACTCGGCCAAGTCCGGCGTCGAGCAGAGCAGCTCCCGGTAGCGGGTCCGCGTCTCGGCGGTGGAGACGATCCCGAGGGCGTCGAAGCGCTCGGTGAGCGTCTTCGGGCTCTCGTCTGCGGCGAGGACACCACGCCCGCCGGAGACCAGGCGCGAGGCGGTCGCCACGAGCGCGTCCCCGGCGCGACCGCTGCCCCGCGCGGGGACGCCTGTCACGGCGGGGTTCTCTGGCGTGGAGGGATCCGAGGGGAGGGCGCGGTCCTCGGGCACGGCTTGGAGGGTCATGCGAGCTCGCTCTCGACGGGGTGCCCGGCCCATTCGGGTCCGGCCACGACGGCCTGGGATCGGATCGGCTCACGCTACGGAGCAGGTGGGACAGCCTGCTCCCCTGTCCGGAGGAGCGCCGGTGGGAACTGGGGTTCGGACCCGCCGGGTTCGTCAGCCTGCGCTCGGGGGACCACCAGTCCCCCACGACCGGACCACGGGAGCGGGAGCCCAGGTGACGCGAGCCCAAGTAGCGTCGTGTCGTCGTCGGAGAGGAAACCGAGTCGGGTCCTCGGGGCAGTGGCAACCGAGGTCGGCGCGGGCTAGGAGGTGTCGCGAGCCGGCCGAGTAGCAACCAAACCCCGGTGCGCCCGGCATCGAGCGTGGGAGCAGGCGGGTCTGCAGCCGGCTCCCGGCTGGTCAGCGCCGAGGCCCGGTCGGCCCGGTGCGACACGGGCCAGCCCCCCGAGCGCCCAGACGGACGGAGAGCGAACAGCGAGCGGCCCCACCGGACGGAGAGCGAACAGCGAATCGGAGGCACCATGTCGAGCCAGGTCACCATCGTCCCATCCGCCCTCTCGGCGGACTTCGCCGCGATCGGCGAGGACCTGCGGCGACTCGAGAAGGGCGGAGCTGACCGGGTCCAGTGGGACGTCATGGACAACCACTTCGTGCCGAACCTGACCTTCGGCCCGGACGTGATCGCAGCCAACCGGTCTGCCACCGACCTGCCCTTCGAGGCCCACCTGATGGTGAGCGAGCCCGAGCGTCTCCTCCAGGGCTGCGTCGCGGCTGGCTGCAGCCTCGTCATCGTCCATGCCGAAGCCTGCACCCACCTGCACCGGGTGCTCGGCCAGATACACGAGCTCGGGGCGGCGGCAGGCGTCGCGCTCAACCCCGCCACACCTGTCGAACACGTGCGCCACGTGCTCGACCTGGTCGACCTCCTCCTGGTGATGACGGTGAACCCCGGATTCGGCGGCCAGCGGTACCTCGCCAGCATGGAGCCGAAGATCGAGGAGGCGTCCGCGCTGCTCGCGACCCTCGACCGGCACGTCGAGCTCGAAGTCGACGGCGGGATCTCCCCGGCGACGGTCGGCGGGGCGGTCGGGGCGGGTGCGCGTGTCCTCGTCGCAGGGAGCGCCGTCTTCTCCCATCCGGACGGCCCGGGTGCCGGGATCGACGCGCTGCGTCTGGCTGCCGAGGCAGCCCTGACCAGCCCCCCCGCAGCGTGAGCACGCGGGAACCGGTGGGTCCGACTGCGCTCGCCTGCGTCGCGCCGAGCCCACTCCAGCTCGACGGGTTCGCCTGGTCCCTCCTCGCTGCGACCGAGGCCGCCGCCGCTGCGGCGCAGCCCTGGGTCGGCCGCGGCGACCCGAAGGCGGCGGACCGGGCGGCCGTGGCGGCGATGCGCGAAGCGCTCGGGGGCGTTCCGGGACGGGGTGTCGTGGTCGTGGGAGAGGGCGAGAAGGACGACGCGCCGATGCTCTACGCCGGTGAGGAGCTCGGGACGGGTGATGGCCCGGCGTTCGAGATCGCAGCCGATCCGCTCGAGGGCACGACCTACTGCGCCGAGGGCCGGCCGGGCGCGATCGCCATCCTCGCCGCGAGCGAGCCGGGGGGCCTGTGGTCCACGCCGGGCTACTACGCGGACAAGCTGGTTGTGCCGGAACAGGCGGCCGACGTGGTCGACCTCGGCGCACCGATCGAGGACAACCTCCTCGCCCTCGCCCGTGCGCTCGGGAAGCCCCCGGACCGCCTGGAGATCGCGATCCTCGCCAAGCCCCGCCACGAGGGCCTGATCCGCCGAGCCCGCGCGCTCGGCGTCCGCGTGCACGCGATGCCGGACGGCGACGTGCTCGCCGCACTCAGGGTGTTGCTCCCCGGGGGCGATCTCGACGGGGTCTTCGGCGTGGGCGGGGCCCCCGAGGGGGTTCTGGTGGCCTGCGCCACGAAGGTCCTCTCGGGAACTTTCCTGTTCCGCCACGCCCCCGCCTCCGACGCCGAGGCAGGCCTGCTCGAGCAGCTCCCGCCGGCCGAACGCTTCGCGACCCTCGCGACCGACGACCTGGCCCGGGGCCCTGCGGTCGTCGCTGCGAGCGGGGTGACCATGAGCGAGCTCCTGGATCGCCCACGGGCCACGCGCGCTGGACTCGAAGTCTCCTCGCTCGTGCTCGCCAGCGGGCGCGCCGCGTTCGTCCGGCGCGTGGTCGCCCCCGCCTGAGCGCACCGCCACCGGGGCGGGCTCGGCTCGGGGAGCGCCGCGGCCGCGTAGCCGCGGCCGAACCCCCGGTCCGGCGAGCTGCACTAGCTTCGGGTCCATGGCGACACCCGAAGGCCCGAGCCGCGGCGACAACTCGCCCTCGCCCGATGGGGACCAGCCCAGCGAGGGTGAGTCCCGACCGGCTCGGGCGCCAGCGGTGGGAAACCGCAGTGCACGAGCACCCGGAGCTGGCGCGCCTCGCGCTGGCGCCCCGGCGCCCCGGGCCGGAGGAGTGATCGCCCGGCGGCCGGCGACGCCCGCGCGTCGGGCCAGCTCGACCCGCGGAGCCGCTCAGGCTGCCAGTGCTCCCACGAACCCGAGGACCCAGCCCGCCGAACGGTCCAGGCCCGCCCCGCGCCCCGCTGCGCCGCCCCGATCGGGAACCTCCGCGGACTCCGAGCCCGCCGCGGACGTGGGTGCCGAGTCGGCGGCGTCGGAGACGTCGCGCCCAGGTGGACCCTTCACGCTCGCCATCGACATCGGAGGAACGGGCCTCAAGGCCTCGGTTCTCGACATCGCCGACACGATGGTGGCAGATCGCGTCCGGGTCGACACCACCTACCCGATGCCGCCAGACCGGCTCGTGGACACCCTCGTCCGCCTGGTTGCGGACCTCCCCGACTTCGATCGCGTCTCGGTCGGGTTCCCCGGAATGGTGCGACGTGGGGTGGTGCTCTCGGCACCGCACTTCGTGGCCGTCGCCGGACCGGGCTCGAAGATCGACAAGCGCCTGGTCGCGGCGTGGGACCACTTCGACCTCGCCGGTGCGCTCGCGACGCGGCTGGGTAAGCCCACCCGCGTCGACAACGACGCTGAGGTCCAAGGGGCCGCGGTCGTGACCGGCCAGGGCCTCGAGCTGGCAATCACCCTCGGTACCGGGGTGGGCACCGCGGTGTTCCTCGACGGCAAGCTGCAGGCGCACCTGGAGCTGGCACAGCACCCGCTCCACCACGACCAGACCTACAACGAGCGGATCGGCGACGCCGCTCGCAAGAAGATCGGCAAGAAGCGCTGGAACCGCCGGGTCCGGAAAGCGGTCGCCACCCTGGACGCGCTCCTCTACCCAGACCACGTCTACATCGGGGGTGGGAACTCGAGCAGGATCACGATCGACCTCGGGGACAAGGTGACGCTCGTGGACAACAGCGCCGGCATCCTCGGCGGGCTGCGACTCTGGGAGCGCGAGGGCGCCTGACGGGGCATCGACCAGCTGCGATCGGGACTCGGGCGACCTGGGTAGGACGTAGCTGGGGTGGGAGCTGGCCGGACTGGGTAGTGGCTCGGGTAGGAAGCAGTCGCTCGGGTAGGAAGTTGCGGGCGCGAACTGGAGCCGGAACGGGAAGTGGCCGGGCAGGAAGACGACGACGCGCAGCGAGAGGAGACCGGCATGCAACTCGGGATGATCGGACTGGGACGGATGGGCGCGAACATGGTCCGCCGCCTCATGGCGGACGGTCACGAGCTCGCCGTCTACGACGTGAACCCTGTGCCCGTCGAGGAGCTGGCAGCCGCTGGCGCGACGGGTTGTCACAGCCTCCAGGCGCTGGTCGAGGCGCTTGCCGCCCCGCGAGCGATCTGGATCATGGTCCCGGCGGGGCTGGTGGACCAGACGCTCGACCAGCTCGTCCCGCTCCTCTCGAGTGATGACGTCGTGATCGACGGCGGCAACTCGTACTACCGGGACGACATCTCCCGTGCAGCGCGTCTCGGGCCCAGCGGGCTGCACTACGTCGACGTCGGGACCAGCGGCGGCATCTTCGGCCGGGAGCGGGGTTACTGCCTCATGGTGGGCGGCGAGGCGAGCGCCGTCAACCGGCTCGCGCCAGTGCTGGCCTCCATCGCCCCGGGTGTCGCCGCCGCTCCCCGCACCCCAGGCCGGAGCGGGGAGCCCACTGCGGCGGAACAGGGCTGGCTCCACTGCGGGCCCTCGGGCGCGGGACACTTCGTGAAGATGGTCCACAACGGGATCGAGTACGGGATCATGGCCGCGTACGCGGAGGGGCTCGCGATCCTCGAGCGGGCCGACGTCGGGGCGAACCCACCGGCTGCGGACGCAGAGACCGCACCACTCACCGACCCCGAGTTCTACCGCTTCGACCTGCCGATCCCCGAGATCGCAGAGGTCTGGCGTCGAGGCAGTGTCGTCTCCTCGTGGCTGCTCGACCTGATCGCCGCCGCACTCGTCGAGGACCCCGGGCTCTCGAGCTTCACCGGGCGCGTCTCGGACTCCGGGGAGGGGCGCTGGACGTCGATCGCAGCGGTCGAGGAGGGCGTGCCGGCTCCGGTGCTCACGACGGCGCTCTACGAGCGCTTCAGCTCCCGCGGGGAGGGCGACTTCGCCGACAAACTGCTCTCGGCGATGCGGAAACAGTTCGGCGGCCACGACGAGAAGCCCGCCGGAGGGAGCTGATCGTGCTCACCGACACCCCGGCATGGAAGGCGCTCCTGCGACACTACGACAGCCTTCGCGAGACACATCTACGGACACTCTTCGAGGAGGACCCCGACCGAGGCCAGACCTTCGTCGCAACAGCCGGTGACTTGTACTTGGACTACTCCAAGCACCGAATCACCGCCGAGACGATCCAGCTGCTCCTTGCCCTCGCCGAGGCACGTGACCTCCGCGGTCGGATCGAGGCGATGTTCACGGGCCAGCGGATCAACACGACCGAGGACCGCGCGGTCCTCCACGTTGCGTTGCGCGCGCCGCGCGGTGAGCAGATCCTCCTCGACGGCCACGACGTCGTCGCTGGCGTGCACGAGGTGCTCGACCGCATGGCCGCGTTCAGTGAGCGTGTCCGCTCGGGCAGCTGGACCGGCGCGACTGGCCGTCGCATTCGCAACGTCGTCAACATCGGGATCGGGGGCTCGGATCTCGGTCCGGCGATGGCATACGAGGCGTTGCGCGCTCATGCCGACCGGTCGTTGCACTTCGCCTTCGTCTCGAACGTCGACGGCGCGGACTTCGCGGAGGCGGTGCGCGGGCTCGACCCGGCAGAGACGCTCTTCGTCGTCTCGTCGAAGACCTTCACAACGCTCGAGACGCTGACGAACGCGAGAACCGCACGGGCTTGGCTGCTCGACCAGCTCGGCATGGGGGACGACGCGGTCGCTCGCCATTTCGTCGCCGTGTCGACCAACGCCGCCGAGGTCGCGAAGTTCGGGATCGACACCGCGAACATGTTCGGCTTCTGGGACTGGGTCGGAGGGCGGTACTCCTACGACTCGGCGATCGGGCTCTCGCTCATGGTCGCGATCGGACCCGAAGGGTTCCGCGAGATGCTGGGAGGGTTCCACGAGATGGACGTCCACTTCCGGACCGCGCCGTTCTCGGAGAACCTGCCCGTGCTCCTCGGGCTCCTCGGAGTCTGGTACGGCGACTTCTTCGGCGCCGAGACCCACGCCGTGCTCCCCTACTCCCACTACCTCTCGCGCTTCTCCGCCTACCTCCAACAGCTCGACATGGAGTCGAACGGGAAGTCCGTCACGCTCGCCGGGACGCCCGTCGAGGCCTCGACGGGGCCGGTCGTCTGGGGGACACCCGGCACGAATGGCCAACACGCCTACTACCAGCTCATCCACCAGGGGACGAAGCTGATCCCCGCAGATTTCATCGGCTTCCTGCACCCCGCGCCCGAGCCCAACGACGCGCTCGCACCCTCCGTCGCGCGCCACCACGACCTACTCATGGCCAACTTCTTCGCGCAGACCGAGGCACTCGCGTTCGGCAAGACCGCAGCGGAGGTCTCCGCCGACGGGGTGGCACCGGCGCTGGTGCCGCACCGAACCTTCCCGGGGAACCATCCCACCTCGACGATCCTCGCGCCGTCGATCAGTCCCTCGGTGCTCGGCCAGCTCGTGGC
>JAJYWE010000005.1:35343-40943 GCA_021791675.1 Actinomycetes bacterium
TTCAGGCGGCCCGCTGGGCGCGGGTCGACCGGGCCGTCCCCCCGCGAAGCTGGCGCACGGCCCGCCGGGCCTTGGCGACGGAGTCCTTCTCGGCTGCAAGGAGCTTCTCCGTGAGGCTCAACCAGACCTCGGTGACCTCGCCCGGCGCAGGCAGGGCCGCGCCGACGCGCCGAAGCGGCGCTGGCACCTGCGGGAGCCGATCTGCGGGCACCCGCTCGCGCACCGAGGCGAGCCGGCCGGCCGCCGTCGCCGCGACCGAGACCGAACGGTCTTGGAGGGCCTTCAGCTCGGTGATCGTCCGCTCCCCCAGCTTCGTCGCTCGATCCAGCACAACCTTCTGCATCGCTGCTCCTCTCGGATTCGGGTGCCGGGTCCGTCGCTCGGCACGCTCTCGGACGCACACTCGTGCGCCAACTGTCGTTCCCCGGCGCCACCAACGCGTCGCCGTGAACAGTGCGTAGTCTACCACGCAGTTGCGTGGTCCATGCCGCACCTCCGCAAGCGGCGGGGCGGGAGCGGGGAAGGCGGCGGGGTCGGGAGGGGAGCCTGCGGGGCTCGTCACGCCCCCGAGGCAGCAGCCGGTGGGGGACCTAGGCTGAGCGGCGCCGCGCAAGACCCAGGGGCAGCCGTCGCCCGCGGGGAGGCGACGACCCCAGCGGTGGGCTGGCGACCAAGGAGGGGCCTCGATGACTGCGGCGATTGAAGCCGACGGACTGGTGAAAACCTTCAAGGGCGGGGTGCGTGCCCTCGACGGGGTGAGCTTCGCCGTCGAACCAGGGACCGTCTTCGGGCTGCTCGGGCCGAACGGCGCAGGCAAGACGACGGCCGTGCGGATCCTGACGACCGTGCTCCGTCCGGATGACGGGCGCGCTGCCGTCCTCGGCCACGACGTCTCGGCAGAGCCCGGCCTGGTCCGAGGGCTCTTCGGTCTCGCCGGCCAGTATGCCGCCGTCGACGAGAACCTGACGGCGCGGGAGAACCTGCGGATGGTCGGGCGGCTCAACCACCTGCCCCGCGGGGTGATCGCCGAACGGAGCCACACGCTCCTTGCCGACTTCGCCCTCGAAGATGCCGCCGACCGACCGCTCAAGACCTACTCCGGGGGGATGCGCCGGCGCCTCGACCTCGCCGCCGCGCTCGTCGCCTCGCCGCCAGTCCTCTTCCTCGACGAGCCGACGACCGGGCTCGACCCCCAGTCCCGACTCGATCTCTGGCGTGTGATCGAGGGCCTCGTCGCGGACGGCACGACCGTGCTCCTCACGACCCAGTACCTGGAGGAGGCGGACCGGCTCGCGAGCGAGCTCGCCGTCGTGGACCACGGACGGGTGATCGCGGCCGGGACGCCGGCCGCCCTCAAGACGGACCTCGGCACCACAGTCGTCGAGATCGTCCTCGCCGACGACCGAGGCGTCGCTGCAAGCATGGAGGCACTCACGGGGATCGGGGGCCAGCCGCCACGGGTGAGCGGCACGACCATCGAGCTCCCGGCAAACGCCGGGCCCGGCGTCGCCATGGAGGCACTGCGCCTGCTGGACCAGGCGGGCGTGGTCCCGGTGAGCTTCACACTGCGCGAGCCCAGCCTGGACGATGTCTTCCTCACGCTGACCGGCCGCCCCGCCGACGACCGGGGGGATCCCGCCAGCGTGCCGGCCAGCGCGGTCAGGCCATGACGACGATCGCTGGGGAGCGGGTCGGAGCGGCCCGCGTCGCGCGAGGACCGCTGCGCCGGTTTCGCTGGGGAGTCTCGGACACACTCACCGTCGTCCAGCGGAACCTGCTCGCCTACCTGCGGATCCCGGAGGCGCTCTTCTTCTCCTCCGTCCAGCCGATCATGTTCGTGCTCCTGTTCCGCTACGTCTTCGGCGGGGCGATCCACGTGCCTGGGGTGAGCTACGTCAACTACCTGATCCCCGGCATCTTCGTCCAGACCGTTGCCTTCGGTGCGGTCTCCACCTCGATCGGCCTCGCCGAGGACCTGCAGAAGGGCCTCATCGAGCGCTTCCGCGCCCTGCCGATGGCTCGTTCCGCCGTGCTCACGGGCCGGACCGTCGCGGACCTCGCCCGCAACGTCGTCGTGGTGTTGATCATCACCGCAGTGGGTTACGCGGTCGGCTTCCGCATCCAGACCAACGTGGCCGCCTTCGTGGCGGGGCTGTTGCTCCTCCTCCTCTTCGCCTACGCGCTCTCCTGGGGCTTCGCCGTGATCGGGCTCTCCGCTCCGAACAGCGAGACGGCGCAGGTGATGTCCTTCCCCGTGCTGTTCCCGCTCACGTTCGCCTCATCGGCCTTCGTCCCCGTCGCCTCGATGCCGAGCTGGCTGCGTGGCTTCGCCGAGCACCAGCCGGTGAGCGTGGTGGTCGACGCGGCGCGTGCCCTCATGCTGGGCGGCCCGACGGCGTCCTACGTGTGGCAGTCCGTGGCGTGGTCCGTCGGCATCGTCGTCGTGCTCGCGCCGCTCGCGGTGCGCCGCTACCGCCGGGCCTGATCGCGCGTTCGCTCGTCACGACGGCGGGACCGCCCGGCGCGGGGGCGAGATCGCCTGGCTCGGCGGATCAGCCGCCGGGCGCGGTCATTGCGCGGTAGACCTCGACGAGCGCCTCGCGTTGGGCGGGGCTGAGCCGACGGTCGGCTCGGATGGCGCGCTCCACGGCGCTGCCGGTGCCCCCGGGTGCTACCGGCGAGTGCGGCCGCGCCGGAGCCGGGGCCGGCTCGGACACCTCCTCGTCCAGCAGCCCCGCCCGTGCGTACAGGCTGGCCGCCGAGAGCTCGAGTGCGTCGGCGACCGCTTTGAGCACGCTGGCCGACGGACGGTAGAGGCCGCGCTCCACCTGCGAGAGGTAGGAGTCCGACACCCCGGCGCGCCGGGCCATCTCCCGGATGGAGAGCCGGGCGAGCTCGCGCTGGTGGCGGAGGAAGTCACCGAGCCCACCCCCCGGGGCAGCCGCTCGCCCGGCGGTGGCCGGGGGCTGGGTGGGTTCGCCCGCTCGCTCGCGAGCCCCGGACTGGTCGGTGCCCTCGCGGACCCGCTCGTCGGGTGGCGCGGAGGGGCTCTCGCCACCTGCACCGCTGCGCCCACCGCTTGCCACGGGCAGAACCTATCCGCGCGCACGGGGGACCTTCGACCCGGGAAGAGGAGCCGATCGACACTGCCCGGACAGAGCCGGCGCGGCTGTCCTGGTGAGAGACCGCGGAGCGGTCCGTGAGCGGGAGGAGCGACCATGCAGCGCGCGACGATGGAGGATCGAGCGGGGACGACAGAACCAGCGAGGACCGGGACCGGAGAGCAGGAAGCCGAGCAGGCGAGCCCGACCCGGGCTGCGAACCCACCGAGCGTCGGGCTGGCCGACGTGAAGCGCGGCGAGGCGTTGAGCCTGCTCGCCACGGAGCACGTCGGGCGGCTGGCGGTCGTCGTCGACGGGAAGCCCGAGATCTACCCGGTCAACTACGCGGTCGCCGAGGACGGCACGGTCATCGTCCGGACCGAGGACGGCACGAAGCTGACGGCATCCGAGCAGGCCTGGGTGGCCTTCGAGGTGGACCACGTCGACCACGCTCGCAAGCTGGGGTGGAGCGTCGTCGTGCAGGGCCGAGCGTTCGACGTGACGGCCGCCCTCGACCACCGGTCGGACGCGCTCCGCCGGCTCGCGGTTGAGTCCTGGGCTCCGGGGCCGCCCCACCATGTGCTGGCGATCAGCCCCGAGCGCGTGAGCGGCCGGCGCCTCGTGGTCACCCCCCGACTTGCGAGTCGCAGGCCGACCGAGCGCTCGTCGACCATCTGACGGGGCTGCCCGCCGGCCGCCCTACCGACCCGCCGGCCGCCCTACCGACCCGTGGGCCGCCCTACCGACGAGCCTCTGCCGGCCGGGGGTCGGCCGGCTGCCGCCTCCCTGCTGCCTGTCGACCAGCTGGCGACCGCCTGCGCTCGGAGCCGAACCCGGAGCGGTCCACCCGCTCTCCGCGGTCGACCCGCGCTCCGGTGGCGCGCGCCGACCGGACGGTGCTCTGCCAGGATGGGTCCGTGCAAGGAAATGGCTCGACCTCGCGTCCCGTGTCGGCATCCGCTCCGGCGTCCCGACGGCCCGCCGACCGGAGCGGCGAGCCCCTGGTTGTCGCCGCCCCTGCCTGGGCAGCAGCAACCCTCGAGCGACTCGGCCACGCGGCCGAGGTGGCTTGCCCGATCGAGCACGTCGTCCTCGGCGAGAACGCCGAGGTCGTCTCGGGTGAGCCGGACCGCGCGGAGGTGCTGTGGCGCCACGGCCGGCTCGCCAGCACCTGGGTCGCCGCCGCCGTCGAGCGCCTGCCAGGTCTCGCCTGGGTGCACTCGGACTTCGTCGGTGTCGACGGCGTACCACTCGAGCTCCTCGCTCGACGAGGAATCGCCCTCACGAACGGGGCTGGGAACTTCTCCCGACCGATGGCCGAGTACGTCGTGCTGGCGATGCTGGCTGCTGCGAAGCGCTTTCCCGAAACCCTTCGGCACTCGGCGGCCGGCGAGTGGCAACCCGCGGGGACGCTCGCCGAGCTGGACGGAGCGGTGGCGCTGCTCGTCGGGCTGGGCTCGGTCAACACCATCGTGGCCACCCTCCTGCAGCCCTTCGGGACCCAGGTGCTCGCCACGAGCAGGACGCGGCCCGAGCCCCTCCCGCCAGGGGTCGCGGCGTGGTACGGGCCACAGGAGTGGCGAGGCGTGCTCGGCGAGGTCGACTACCTCGTGCTCGGTGTCCCGCACACCCCCGCCACGCACCACCTCCTCGACGCCGCGACCCTCGGTGCTCTGAAGCGCGGCGCATTCGTCGTGAACGTCGCTCGCGGGGCGCTGGTGGACGATGCAGCGCTCCTCGCGGCCCTCGACGCCGGCCAGGTCTCCGGAGCGCTCCTCGACGCCTTCGAGGCCGAACCCCTACCGGCCGACAACCCCTACTGGCGACGCCAGGACGTGGTCGTCGTCCCGCACCACACGTGGTCGTCACCGCGCGTGCCCGAGCGCATGGTCGCGCTCTTCGAGCGCCTCGCTGCCCGATGGGCCTCGGGCAAGCCGCTCGAGAACCTCGTCGACCTGGAGGCCGGGTACTGAGCTGGGCACCCGGTCGCCCCCGCGCCCGGACGGGGCCATCGCTAGGCGGTCGCGGCGGCCCGCCCGTAGTCGTCGTCGAGGCGGACGATGTCGTCCTCGCCGAAGTAGTCGCCGGTCTGTACCTCGATGAAGACCAGTCCGGTCTCACCGGTGTTGGCGATCCGGTGTGCAGCCCCCACCCCGACGTCCACCGAGCTCCCCGGCCCGACAGGCCGCTCCTCCCCGTCGAGCGTGACGATGCCAGTGCCTGCGACGACGAGCCAGTGCTCGGCCCGCCGCTCGTGGCGCTGGTAGCTCAGGCGACACCCGGGACGCACCGTGATCCGCTTCACCTTGTGGTCGGGTTCCTCGCCGAGGACGGTGTAGCTGCCCCAGGGTCGGTCACTGGACTCGTGCACGGGGACCAGTATCACTGCCGATGACCGCTCGCGCTACTCCTCGAGCCGGCACGCCTCCCACACTCCTCTGGCCGGCACGGCTCCTGCACACCCGACACCCGACACCCGACACCCGACACCCGACACCC
>JAJYWE010000005.1:41043-47798 GCA_021791675.1 Actinomycetes bacterium
ACACCCGACACCCGACACCCGACACCCGACACCCGACACCCACTGGGACAGCGTCGCCCGCTGCCGGGTGGACCTTCGCTGGCCACCGACGCCCGGGGGGTAGCCAGCCTCGACCGACGACCAGGGCGTCGCTGCCGAGCCCCGGATGCCTGCGCTACCGTCAGAGCCGTGTCCGGCGCAACCCGACCTCCCGAGGACGCCGCTGGCGCGCAGGGCTCGGCCCCGACCCCACTCGGCGCAGCGAGGCCCCGCCCCGACACGCCCCCCTCGGAGCAGAGGGACGGCCAGGCCGATGCATCGCGCACCGAGGACGAGTTGGCGACCCACCTCCGGAGGGTCGTCGTCCTCGGAGGGGGCACGATGGGTGCCGGGATCGCGCACGTGCTCGCAGACGCTGGGATCTCGGTCACCGTCGTCGAGGTGAGCGACGAGGCAGTCAGCGCCGCCGAGCGACGCGTCGCCGCCTCGGTCAGGGGATCCGCCGCTCGGGGCAAGCTGCGCTCGACCGAGGAAGGCGTGCTCGCGCGCGTGGACGTCGTCCCGGTGCAGCCCTCGCTCGCCGGGGTGGAGCTGGTCGTGGAGGCGCTCCCGGAGCGTCTCGAGCTGAAGCGCTCGGTCCTCGCCGCGGTCGAGGGCGCGCTCGACGCCGATGCCATCGTCGCGACCAACACCAGCTCGCTCTCGATCGCCGCGCTCGCCGAGGCACTCCGCCGTCCCGAACGCCTCGTCGGCACCCACTTCTTCAACCCCGTTCCCGCATCGGTCCTGGTGGAGGTGGTCCGGGGACCGGCGTCGGGCGACAGGGCCGTCGGGCTCGCGCACGGCCTCGCAGCCCGGCTCGGGAAGGAGACGATCGAGGTCGCCGACGCGCCGGGCTTCGCCACCAGCAGGCTCGGCGTCCTCCTCGGGCTCGAGGCGATCCGCATGGTGGAGGAGGGCGTGGCGAGCCCCGCGGACGTCGACCGTGCAATGGTGCTCGGGTACCGGCACCCGATGGGGCCCCTTCGCCTCGGGGACCTCGTCGGCCTGGACGTCCGCCTCGGCATCGCCGAGTACCTCGCCACCACGCTCGGCCCGCGTTTCGACCCCCCGGCCCTCCTCCGTTGCATGGTGGCCGAAGGCCGCCTGGGCCAGAAGAGCGGCCAGGGGTTCTATGCGTGGGACTGACGTGCTGGGGGCTCGGCCGCACGAGACCGGCCCGGGTGGGGTCGACGGCCCCGCGACCGGCGAGCGCATCCGACGAGATTCGTCGACGCTCGCGCTCGACGATGTTGTCTGAAGAGCCCGCTCGACGAGGACGAAGAGGCGGAGAGAGCCAGAGGGGGGGTCCCGATGGGTGACGTCACAGGGACCGGGCCGACCATCGCGGCGGCGCTCCGGCGCGCCGTTGCCGTCGCCCCCGATGCCGAGGCGGCCGTGAGCGGGGGCACGCGGCTCAGCTATGCCGACCTCGACCGCCGCTGCCGCCACCTCGCCGGGGCGCTGCTCGAGGCCGGCCTGCGACCCGGAGACCGCGTGGCCGTCGTCGGCGCCAACTCCCACCAGTACCTCGAGTGCTACCTGGCGATCCCCGCCACCGGGCTCGTCCTCGTGCCGCTGAACACCCGCTCGAGCGAGCGGGAGCTGCGCGCCGCGCTCGCCGACGCCGGCACCCGCTGGCTCTTCACCGACCAGCCGACCCCGGCCCTCGCGGAGGCGGTCGAACGCCTCGTCGAGCTCGGAGAGGACTACGAGCGCCTCCTCGCCGACGCTCCTGCGATCCCCGAGTGGCCGGGCGAGGTGACCGAGGGGGACCTCGCCGGCCTGTTCTACACCGGGGGGACCACGGGACGGGCGAAGGGGGTCATGCTCCCCCATCGTGCGCTCGTCGCGAACGCCTTCCACTTCATGGCCTACTGGCCGTTCTCCGAGCGCACGCGCTGGCTCGTGGCGGCGCCGATGTTCCACCTCGCGGGCACGATCGGCGTGCTCGCGACGGTCTGGCGGGGCGGATCGCACGTCTTCCTCCCCCGCTTCAGCGGCGCCGGTGCGCTCGATCTGGCCGCCGCAGAGGGGGCGACGCACACGCTGGTCGTCCCGACGATGTTGGCGGCGATGGCCGACGAGCAGCTCCGGTCCCCACGGAGGCTGACCGGGCTCACCCACTTGGCCCACGGGGGCTCGCCGTGCGCGACCGAGATCCTTCGACGAGCACGCTCCGCTTTCCCGGGTGCGACGCTCCTCCACGTCTACGGCGCAACCGAGACCGCGCCCATCGCGACGATGTTCCCGGAGGAGGAGCGCTTCCTCGACCTGCCGAGGATCCGCTCCTGCGGCCAACCGGCCGTCGGCGTGGACCTGCGCGTCGTTCGCGAGGACCGCACCCCCACCTCGCCCGGGGAGGTCGGCGAGGTCGAGGTTCGCGGGCCGAACGTCACGATCGGCTACTGGCAACAGCCCGAGGCGACCGCGTCGGTCCTTCGCGAGGGGTGGTACGCCACCGGTGATCTCGGGCGCATGGACGGCGAAAGCTACCTCTACCTGGTCGACCGAGCCAAGGACATGATCGTGACCGGTGGCGAGAACGTCTACTCCACCGAAGTGGAGGAGGTGCTGTTCCGCCACCCTCGCGTCGCCGAGGCGGCGGTCTTCGGCGTGCCGGACGACACCTGGGGCGAGGCGGTGATGGCCGTCGTGGTGCCGCGGGCGGAGCCGGTGACGGTCGAGGAGCTGCTCGAGCACTGCAGGCGTGAGCTCGCCGGCTACAAGGTGCCGAAACGGATCGAGCTGCGCGCCGAGCCCCTCCCTGTCTCGGGCGCCGGCAAGGTGCTCAAGCGGGCGCTGCGTGAGCCGTACTGGGAGGGTCGCGACGTCCGCATCGGGGGGGCCACGCTGCTCTCACCACCCGCCCCCGTGCCGCCGTCGGAACCGGAGCCGAGGGCGCCCGCATGACGCCCGGGGAGCGCGGGAGGCGGCCGGCGGATCGATCCGCGCAGCGCGACGAGCCCGAGACAGAGGGATCGCGCCCCGAGCGTGACATGCTCGCGCCCGGCGGCACTCCCGACGAGCCCAACCGCGGCGCCGCCGAGGTGAGGGCGACGGAGGCGAGTGGAGCGTCGCCAGTCGAGGCGATGTGGGCGCGCGACGGTGCCTCGCACCGACTCGGCATCCGCCTCTCCGGTGTCGGGCCCGGCTACGCCCTCACCCGAATGGTGGTCCGGGAGGACATGGTGAACGGCCACGGGATCTGCCACGGTGGCTACCTCTTCCTGCTCGCCGACAGCACCTTCGCCCTCGCCTGCAACAGTCATGGGCGAGCCATGGTGGCGGCCGCGTGCGAGATCCACTTCGTGCGACCGGCTCGGGTGGGCGAGGAGCTCGTCGCGAGCGCATTGGAACGGGTGACCACCAGTGGGACCAGCATCTGCGACGTCGACGTCCAGCGCGCCGCGGACAACGTGACGGTCGCGATCTTCCGCGGCCAGGCACGACCGGCACCCGCGCTCGGGGCGCCGCCGTCCGGGGCCACCGCTCCGCCCTCGTCGGCGCCCGGCTGAGCGGCCGACGAGCGCCCGCTCCCTATCCGAGCAGCTCGTGCGTGAAGTTCGTCGCGCACGCCTCACGAGCCGACAGGGTGGTCGCGTGCTGCACGCAGGTCGAGTAGGCGCGGAAGTCGGCGACATGGCCGACGACCAGGACGATCACCAGCACGAGGACGAGGATGCTCCCGGCGAGGCCGAGCGCGCCGAGGATGATCCCCGCCAGCGCGACGCCTCCGTTCGTGGCGCTGCCGTGCTTGGCGCGGGACCGACCGACGAAACCTGCCACGACCGCGACAACCCCGAAGACCAGGCCTCCGATCACGGTCAGGATGGCCGGGATGCTCACGATCCCGCAGACGAGCGCGGCCACACCCGCGCCGTTGCGCGGTGGGCTCGTCGCGCCGCCGGGCCAGCCGCCGCCGGGCCAGCCGCCCTGGCCACCGCCGGGCCAGCCGCCCTGGCCACCGCCGTCCGTCGGGCCACCCCCGGGCCAGCCGCCCTGGCCCCCGCCCTCGGGCCAACCACCGCCCGGCCAGCCACCCGACTGGGGCGCACCTCCCGGCCAGCCGCCGGAAGGTGCGCCCGGCTGCGACCAGCCTCCCCCCGACGGGTCCCCAGGCGGCGCTGTCCCCCCGGACCACCCACCGGACATGCCGATGGCCCCACCAAGCGCTGACAGTGAAGGTCCCGGCTCCAGCCCGGACACCGCCGATCCTCCTCGCCTGGTCATCGAAGACTCTCCTCGCCACGGTCGAACAGCCCAGCTCCGGCAGTTGGGCTGCGTCCCGCTCTGCCGAGCCGTACCCTACGCCCGTGGGCCAGGAGTTGGGGTCGGCTCGCCCACCGGCTCGGCGACACCCGAGGAGAGACCATGACCGCACCGGCGGAGCGCTATCGCTCCAACCGTCAGGGAGAGATCGACTCGGCGTTCGTCTACCGCGCCATGGCCGCCGCCGAGGAGGACGAGCGGCTCTCGTCGGTCTACACGCGCCTTGCGGAGGTCGAGGAGCGTCACCTCGGCTTCTGGGAGGACCAGCTCCGCCGCCAGGGTCTCGATCCCGGACCACGACGACCATCGTGGCGCGCCCGCGTGATGGCCTGGCTCGCTCGCCGGTTCGGCGCCGGCATGGTGCTCCCGACCGTGGCGACGCTCGAGCAGGTCGACCAGGCCGGCTACGACGACCAGCCGGAGGCGTCGGGCACCGCGATGCCCGCGGAGGAGCGCTCGCACGCCCGCGTCCTCCGGTACATCACCTCGGGGTCTCCGGCAGGGCTCGCAGGTGAGACCCTCGCCCGGCTCGAGGGGCGACACCGGGCGCTCGGCGGGAACGCGCTCCGCGCTGCGGTGCTCGGCGCCAACGACGGCCTCACGTCCAACCTGGCGCTCGTGGTGGGCGTGGCCGGCGCCGGGCTCGCCAGCCGGACCGTCCTCCTGGCGGGCTTGACGGGGCTCCTCGCCGGCGCGTGCTCGATGGCGATCGGCGAGCTCGTCTCGGTCCAGAGCGCCCGGGAGCTCTACCAGCGCCAGGTCCGGACCGAGGCGGCGGAGATCCGCTCCGTCCCCGACGAGGAGCGCGAGGAGCTCGCGCTCATCTACGAGGCGAAGGGGCTCCCGAAGGAGGAGGCGGAACAGGTCGCAGCCCGGCTCATGGCCGACGGGGACGCCGCGCTCGACGCGATGGTCCGAGAGGAGCTCGGCCTCGACCCGAGCGAGCTGGGCGGGTCGCCGTACACGGCGGCAGTCTCGTCCTTCGTGCTCTTCGCCGCCGGTGCGCTGCTCCCGCTGCTGCCCTACTTCTTCCTCGCCGGCACGCCGGCGGTGCTCGTCGCGAGCGGCTTCGCGGCGGTCGGGCTGTTCCTGATCGGCGCGCTCATCACCCTCCTCACCGGCAAGGGGGCGCTCTTCTCGGGCACCCGCCAGCTCGTCTTCGGCCTGCTCGCCGCCGGGGTGACCTTCGGGCTCGGGCACCTCCTCGGTGCGGCGGTGGGCTGAGGCCGGATCCACACCGACTGCCGAGGCGATCAGGCGTCGTAGTCGACCGTGACTGCTGGCGTCTCCGGGCGGGACTGGCACGTGAGGACGGCGCCCGCAGCGACCTCGTCCGGCTCGAGGGCGTAGTTGTGCGCCATCGAGACGCGGCCCTCCCGCACCACGGCCCTACAGGTCCCGCAGACCGCCGCCTGGCAGGCGAAGGGGGCATCGGGCCGGACCCGGAGGAACCCCTGGAGCACGGTCTCACCCGGCGCGAGCGCGACCACCGAGGTCCGCCCGTCCAGCCTCGCAGTCAGCGTCGACACCGCCGGCGAACCTCCCGCACCCGCCAGCGGCTCGCCCGACGCGCTCCGGTCCCCCGGCCCCACCCCGGCCCCGCCATCGCTGGCGGCTCGCTCATCCGAGCCCTGCGTCGCCGCCACGGCGGGCTCGTCGACATGGAAGCGCTCCCGGTGCACCCGCCCGCCCGGGACACCGGCGGCGGCCAGTGCGGCCACGATGTCGTCGGCCATCGCCCCCGGCCCGCAGACGAACCACTCGTCTACCGTCTCCGGGGTGAGCACCGTCGCGAGGAAGCGCTCGAGGCGCGCGCCGTCGAGGCGCCCGGAGTGCAGCTCGGCCTCGCTCGGCTCACGAGAGAGGACGTGGTGGAGCTCGAAGCGGTCGAGGTACTGGTCCTTCAGGTCCGCAAGCCGATCGGCGAACATCACGGAGGAAGCGGCCCGATTCCCGTAGAGGAGGGTGCATCTGCTGGCTGGCTCTGCTTCGAGGACGCTCGAGAGGATCGACAGGATCGGGGTGATCCCGCTCCCCGCTGCGATCGCTCCGACGTGGCGCGTACGCGCCGGATCCGGCACCAGGCAGAACCCCCCGGCGGGCGTCAGGACCTCGAGGACGTCGCCCGGCGCGAGCCGCTCGTGCGCGTAGCTCGAGAAGCGGCCGCCCTCCAGGCGCTTGACGGCAACCTCCAGGATCCCCGAGCCGGCCGGGCTGCAGATCGAGTAGCTGCGCCGCACGTCATCCCCGGCGAGCGAGGTGCGGATCGAGACGTGCTGGCCCGGGAGGAACGCATAGTCCGGCGCGAGCTCGTCGGGCACAGCGAAACGAATGCTCACCGCGTCGTCGGTCAACCGCTCCACCCGGTCGACCGCGAGCGGGTGGAGCCGGGGCCGGCGGCGCAGCGCCGGGGATGGGGGTGGGGTGCTCGTAGGGGATGGCGCGGAGGCGGTCGTCGTGGCCGG
>JAJYWE010000005.1:47898-72878 GCA_021791675.1 Actinomycetes bacterium
GCCGTCACGAGACCGCCTTGAGGTGCTCGAAGGGCTCGCCGCAGTCGCGACAGGCGTAGAGCGCGGTACACGCGGTCGGCCCGAAGGGGCTGAGGCGGCGCACGGCGAGCGAGCCGCACGCCGGGCAGCGCACCAGGTCCACCAGTCCGCTGGAGTCGTCGCTCGCCTCCGAGGGCGGCCCGACCGAGATCCCCGCTGCTCGCAGCTTCTCCCGCCCGGTCGGCGAGATCCACGCACTCGACCAGGGCGGATCCCGCACGACTCGGACCTCGACCGGCTCGTAGCCCGCAGCCGACAGCGCAGCCCGGACATCGGAGACGATCACCTCGACCGCCGGGCAGCCCGAGTAGGTCGGCGTGAGCTCCACGGCGACGCCCCCGCACGCGACCGGCAGGACGCGCCGGAGGATCCCGAGCTCGCCGACGGTGAGCACCGGGAGCTCCGGATCGACGATCTCGGCCGCGAGGGCAGCGGCCCGCGCGAGCTCGGTCTCCGAAGGATCGGTCTCCGAGAGCCCCGGCGGCTGCGGGATTGCGCCGCTCGAGCAGGCTGTCGACCTCGCCGGCTCGGCGGTCACCAGCTCGCCTCCGGCTCGGTTCGCCGGAGCGACTGCAGCTCGGCGAGGAGGAACCCGAACGCCTCGGTGTGCAGGCCTTGACGCCCACCCGCAGGTCGCCAGTCCCCGGTCGGAACCTCGAGCGTCGCCTCGGTCACCACCTGGTGGACGGTCGCCGACCACACCGGTTCGAGCGCCGCGGGGTCCACGGCCAGCTCGCGCTGGACGAGCGCCCCGAGCACGAGCCCCCCCTCGAAGGGCTCGGGGAGGAACAGCTCCGCCGCGTACGGCCACACGGCATCGAGGCCCTCCTGCATGCGGCGATGGCTCTCGTCGGTCCCGTCGCCGAGCCGGCGGACCCAGAGTGCCGCATGGTCGAGGTGGTAGGCAGCCTCGCGGGCGCCGGCCGCCGCGACGCCGGCCAGGGCCGAGTCGT
This sequence comes from Actinomycetes bacterium, assembly GCA_021791675.1. Classification (GTDB taxonomy): domain Bacteria; phylum Actinomycetota; class Acidimicrobiia; order Acidimicrobiales; family JAKAOS01; genus JAJYWE01. Next base: position 48,891 of record JAJYWE010000005.1, read on the forward strand.
TCGAGTGGCGCAGCCGCTCGTACAGCGGCAGTTGCCACGCCGAGAAGAGCAGTTGGCGGGCCATGGTCCGGGCGAAGTCGCCGTTCTCGAGCTCGACCAGGAGGCAGTTGCGAAACCCGCGTGCGTCCCGGAGGTAGGCGAGGTCGTCGGCCGTCGACGCCGGCCCGCCGAGCTGCCCCGCGCGCTCGAGCAGGCCACGAGCCTGCCCGAGGAGATCGAGGGCGACGTTGGCGAGCGCGAGCTCCTCCTCGAGCGCCGGGGCGCGCGTCACCCACTCCGTCAGACGATGGGAGAGGATCAGCGCGTCGTCCCCGAGCCCGAGGACGTACGCCCGCGCGGCATCCCGCAGCGCGCCGGCCGGCTCATCCCCGAGCCCGGGGCTGGTGACGGGGGCACCGAGCGGTGCCTCGCTGCCGGGGGCGGCCGTCGCAGGTGCGCGAGCGCCGTCCATGCCGGGGTGGCCGCTCGCAGCGTCCGCGGTCACAGGCGCGCCTCGGCGGGGAGGTCGTAGAAGGTCGGGTGTCGGTAGGCCTTGTCGAGCGCGGGAGCGAAGAAGGGGTCTGCTTCGCCGGGGCTGGAGGCCACGATCGCGACCGTCGGCACGACCCAGATGCTCACGCCCTCGCCGCGGCGCGTGTAGAGGTCTCTCGCCATCCGCAGTGCCATCTCGGCGTCAGCGGCGTGCAGACTGCCAGCGTGCGCATGGGCGAGTCCCCGGCGAGGCCGCACGAAGACCTCCCAGAGCGCCCATGCCTGCCCCGGCGGTCCCTCCCGATGCGTCTCGGCAGCGGTGGAACCGATGGGACCGGGCGGGCGGGGCAGTCCGGTGTCTTCGCCCGCCTCGGAGGCCGGTGCACGGGGCTCGTCCGCCATCGCTCCGCCGCTCAGGCTGCGGCCGTGGCTGTCGCTCCGGCCGTGGCTGTCGCTCCGGGCGTGGCGAGGCCGGCGGGCGTGGCCTCGGCCTCGGGGGAGCCCAGAGGTGCCGTTCCGGCGGCCACGACGGGCGTGGCGTCGGCTCCCGGCTGCCTCGCGGTGCCGAGGCCGGCACCGGAGACGAGGGGATGCTTCCTTGCATAGGCGGTCGCCGCCTCCCGGACCCAGGCACCTTCCGCGAGTGCTGCCCTCCGCCGCTCGAGACGCCGGCGGTTGCAGGGGCCGTTCCCGGCGAGCACGGCCCGGAACTCGGACCAGTCGATCTCCCCGTAGCGCCAGTGGCCCGACTCCTCGTCGAAGCGGAGCTCGGGGTCCGGGAGGCGCAGACCGAGCACCGCTGCCTGGGGCGCGGCCTGGTCGACGAAGCGCTGGCGGAGCTCGTCGTTCGAGAAACGCTTGATGCCCCAGGCCATGGACTGGGCTGAGTGTGACGACTCCGCGTCGGGCGGTCCGAACATCATGAGCGACGGCCACCACCAGCGATCCACGGCATCCTGGGCCATCGCCCGCTGCGCGTCGGTCCCGTGGGCGAGGGTGTAGAGGAGCTCGAAGCCTTGACGTTGGTGAAAGCTCTCCTCTTTGCAGATCCGCACCATGGCCCGCGCATAGGGGCCGTAGGAGCAGCGGCAGAGCGGGATCTGGTTGACGATGGCCGCCCCGTCGACCAGCCAGCCGATCGCGCCGACATCGGCCCAGGTGAGCGTCGGGTAGTTGAAGATCGAGGAGTACTTCTGCCGGCCCGAGAGCAGGAGGGCCTCGAGCTCGTCACGGGCGACGCCGAGCGTCTCGGCTGCGCTGTAGAGGTAGAGGCCGTGGCCGGCCTCGTCCTGGACCTTGGCGAGAAGGATGGCCTTTCGCCGGAGGCTCGGCGCACGGGTCAGCCAGTTCCCCTCCGGCTGCATCCCGATGATCTCGGAGTGCGCGTGTTGGGCAATCTGACGGACCAGCGTCTTCCGGTACTCGTCCGGCATCCAGTCGCGCGGCTCGATGCGCTCGTCCGATGCGACGAGGGCATCGAAGTGTTCCCTCGCCGCGTCCGACGTCGTGGGGGCGCCGGGCAGCTCGACTTCGGTGGGTACCGACCGGCCGTCGCGGCCCGAGCGGCTCGTCGGCGCCTCGGTCATCGCTCCTGGCATCGCCAACCTCCCCATCGCGGCTGGGCCCCATCCGAGCTCGGCAGCCCCCCGAGACAGCAGGCTCCTTCAGCTGGCCCTCTCCGACACCGTACCAGCGCGCGATTTCACACTTCTCCTATCTCTGGTAAGGTCAGATGTCGAGGTGCGGTTCGACGGCCTCGTCGGCGAGCGCTCACCGCTGGTCGATGTGATCCGGAGGCAGGCCTGGTGCGTGGCGTGCGCCTGGGGATGCCGGCGGGCCCAAGCCTCGAGCGGCCGGGAGCGGTGCCCGGTCGGCGGAGCACCCTCTCGGGGCTGCGCCGGACTCGGTGGGTGCCGAGCAGTAGGTGAAGGCGTGTAACGGGGAGGGAGCAGCATGACGCTCTATGCCGAGAACGGGGCCACGGAGGCGGCGCAGGGGTTCCGCGCCGCGAGGAGCGGCTCGGCCGCCGCCGGCACGGGTCCGATCGGTGCCGACCGGGATCTGCCATCGGCGGCCCACGACGAGGGCTTCCCGAGCCGCCGAGTACCGCGGAGCGCACCCGGAGGTGCAGAGCCGCCTGAGGCGAACGCCGCCCCGGCCCCCTCGGACCCGCTGTCCTGGGTCGAGCAGCTCCGGCCTGCTGAGCCCAACCGCCCAGCAACGAGGCGGAGGCCGAGCCCGCTCGGTCGCACAGCCCCGGTGGTCGAGGCGCTCGCAGACCTGAGCTTCACCGAGGTTGCGGTTGCCCGCTTCGCCAGGATCCTCTTCGTGGGCGGCGCTGGCCTCGCGCTCCTCGCCTGGGTGGTCACCACAGCGTGGGCGTTCAGCCTTGGGCCCGTGGTCGGGATCGTGGTGCTCCTCGCAGGCGGTGCGGTGGGGGCGCTCGCCCTGCTCGTCTGGCGCGGCGTGCTCGAGCTCGCGACCCTCGGCGTGCGCCTCTCCGACCAGCTCGGAACCCTCCAGAAGCGGGCAGTCTTCGAGCGTCGCGTCTTTCGCGACCACTGAGCAGCGCACGGTCCCACCCGCTCGGTTTCGTGCCGGTGCGCGGCCGCCGGGGCTCGACGCTCGCGCCGCAGCGGTCGCGGGCCCCGATGGAACCCCACCGTGGCGTCGTCGGTCCTCTGGCATGACAGAGGACCGACTGGTCTCAGGGACTGCCGTGCGCTTGTGCGGCGTGGGCGTGGCGCGAGAGGGCGGATGAGGTGGGGAGAGGAACTACGGAGGAGGGACTCGTGACCCTCGAGTGCCTCCAAGACGCTGGCGGACCGACTGGAGCGGCCGACGACGCAGCAGCGCTCGACCGCGCGGCGCCTCTGGACCGCGCCGCGGCCGACGAGTGCGGGGTGGCGGTCGAGCGCACGGGGACCCCCCAGTCTCCGGGAGCCGTCGACGACGAAGTTGCCGCACGCCTACGCCTCGCGCTTGCGCAGGTCGCCCGAGAGCTCCGTCGCACCGTCGGCCAGAGCTCCCTCACCCAGACCGAGGCCGCCCTCCTCGGGACCATAGCTCGCCAGGGACCCGTGCGGGTGCAGGATCTCGCGCGAGCCGAGGGACTGAACCAGACCATGGTCTCGCGGCTCGTGGTCGACCTCGAACGTCGCGGCGAGCTCGTGCGCCGACGAGACCCCGCCGACCGCCGCCTGGTCTGGGTGGAGCTGACCGCTTCCGGAAACCTCCTCTATGCAGAGCTCCGTGCCACCCGGGCACGGGTCCTCGCCTCCGCCCTCGAGCGCTTGGACGAGCCGACACGCGTCCAGATCGTGGCCGCAACCGCCGCGCTCGAGTCGCTCGCTGCCGAGCTTCGCTCCTCGGGCCCCACGGCCCGTCGGGGGTCCAACCAGGCACGAGAGCCCCGAGCCTCGTCGTCTCCCAACTCAGCCGGCCCCGGCGCTGCGCCGGCGCCGTGAGCCAGCCCAACGGGTCGCTCGCCCTCCTTGTGTGCAACGGCCCTGGGCAGTGCAGGCCGTGAAGTCCGGTCCGACCACGCAGCGCTGGGGCCTGATGGCACCGCCGCCATCGGGCGCAGCCGCGCTCGCCCTCCCGGCGGCGCAGGGCGTCACCGTGTTCTCCCTCCGGGGAGACACCGTGGTTGTTGTCCGCCACCTCGTCGGAGGCCACGGGACGTCCGCTGCACGCTGGGTCCTGGCGCAGACACTCCACGTGCCCGTACCCTACGGATCGTCGACCTGACCGGACGGCTCGAGCTCACCGGCCGGCTCGAGCTCGACACCGTGGGGGCACGAGTCGCAACGTCGCACGCAACAGCGCCGACCAGTACAGCGCCGACGAGAGAGGAGAACCGATGACACGAGCGCTTCGCACCGTGCTCGAGGGTGGCCACTTCTTCGAGGGCCCGCGCTGGCACGACGACGCCTGGTGGGTCTCGGACTTCTACGCCCACCGCGTGCTCCGCATCACCGACGCTGGCCAGGCCGAGACCGTCGTGGAGGTCGACGGGCAGCCCTCCGGGCTCGGGTGGCTGCCTGACGGCACGCTGCTCGTCGTCTCCATGAAGGACCACCGCCTGCTCCGGGTCGAGAGCGACGGGCAGCTCTCGGTGCACGCCGAGCTCGAGACCTACTGCGGAGGACACCTCAACGACCTGGTCGTGGACGAGCGAGGACGGGCCTATGTCGGGGACTTCGGGTTCGACCTCATGGCGGGCGGGGACCCCCACCCGACGTCGCTGCTACGCGTTGACCCCGACGGACGGGTCACGGTCGTCGCGGAGGACATGCTCTTCCCGAACGGTGCGGTCATCACCCCCGACGGGACGTCGTTGATCGTGGGTGAGACGCTCGGTTGCCGTTACAGCGCGTTCCACGTCGAGGCCGACGGCTCGCTCTCGGGCCGGCGGGTCTGGGCCGCGCTGGCCCCGCTCCCGACACTTGGGACCTTCGCAGAGACCCTCCCGCAGGTACGGGTCGCACCGGACGGATGCTGCCTCGACGCCGAGGGCATGATCTGGGCCGCGGACGCAATGGGCGCTCGGGCCATTCGCATCCGCGAAGGCGGCGAGATCGTGGAGGAGATCCGAGCACCCCACGGGCTCGGGATCTTCGCCTGCATGCTCGGCGGTGCGGACGGCCGGACGCTTCTCCTCTGCTCGGCACCGGACTTCCTCGAGGCCAACCGTGCCCCGGCAACCGAGGCCGTGCTGCTGGCCACCGAAGTCGACGTACCCCACGCCGGCCGGCCTTGAGCGCGAGCGCCGACGACTAGGCGGCAAGCACCCGGCCTGCGACCGTAGAGACCGCGAAGCGGGTGCGATCCTGGACATGCGATCTGGGTGCGCCCCGTTTCCGCAACGAGGCACCGCACCAGGTTCCGAGGCGACGCGCCCCCAGCACCCGCGCCCGCGGCGAGGAACACCGAGCCCCGTAGGGCGTTGTGGAGAACAGTGCACTGAGGTGGTGGTGACGATGCAAGAAGAGGTGCTCTCCGGCAGCCCAGGCGTGTTCCCCGGCGACAAAGGGAGCGTCGCGGGCGGCCAGGTGATCGCAGGATCGATCGTGGGGCCGGGCCGACCGGTCTCGACCTGGTCGCTCCTACTCCGGCCGGCCTCCGTCGGCGCGGTTGCCTACCTCGTCGCTGCAGCGGTGCTCGGCACGTGGTGGGGGCTCGGCGTGGTGGCTGTTGCGCTGGGTGGCGGCCTTGCCTGGAGGATTCGTGCCGCGAAGAGGGCTCGGGCACGCCGCCAGCCCGAGATCGTCCTCTCCTGGCGCCCCTCTCGGCTCCTCGAAGCGGTGATGGCGAAGGTCGTGCTCGAAGAGGACGGACTTCGCAAGGTGGTCACCTGGGCACTCCTCGCGACCGTCGTCATGGCGGTGGCGGCCCTGGGCGGCGCAGTGGTCGCCGCGGTGGCAGGTCACGGGCTACCCCTCCTCGTGGGCGTGCTCGTCGCCATCCTGGCTGCCTGGGTACGCCGCCGGGCCGGCCGTCCGCCCGCCGCACTCCCCAGCCGGGGTTGGTAGCGGCCGGCGCCTCGCCGATCGCCGGTCCCGCCGCGGGGCCGCCGCACCGAGGGCGGACTCCTGACGAACCGATCAGCCTCCGAGAACCTCCCGGGTGAGGTTGTTCGAGAACACGCCCGCCGGGTCGAGGTGTCGGCGCAGGTCGGCAGCGTCCCCGAGACGGGGCAACCTCGCCCGGAGCGAGGCGGGCGTCGTGGCGAAGAGCTTCCCCCAGTGCGGGCGAGGCTCGAAGGGTGCGAGCAGCTCCTCGACGGCCTCGACGGCACGAGCAACCGTGTCGGGGTCGTCGAGCCAGGTGAAGTGGAACGCGACGCTGTCGCGCTCGAATGCGGGGCTCAGCCAGCAGCGATCTCCCGCAACGCTGCGGAGCTCGGAGACGGCGAGCGCGCGAACGAACGCCGAGCTGCGATCTCGCCCCAGCCCACAGAGTGCCTCGCCCACAGGCGTGGCATGGTCGCGGCCGACGAAGTACTCGCTCTGGAGCTCGTTGCCCAGGCTCGGCGTCGCCGTCGGCAGGAAGTGCGGGAGACGTTCGTGCCAGGGTCCGGGGACCCCGAGCTGGGGCGTGCACCGCTCGGGAGGCATCCCGGGGACAGGGTGGCGCGGCCCGTCGGCGGCCGTGCGCGCCCACCACGGCCGGCAGCTCGGATCCGCTTCGACCTGCCCGCTGGCGGCGAGTCGCCTCTTGCACCAGATACGGCTCCCCTCGTCCTCTCGCCATCGGGTGAAGACGCTGACGCTGTGCGCACCAGCGAGCACGTCCGGCAGCGACGCCACCAGCTCGTCGAGTGCCACCCGCTCGTAGACGACCTGCGCCACTTCGTAGCTGGGGACGGTCTCGAGCCAGAGCCGGGTGACGATGCCGAGCGACCCGAGTGAGACGGGAAGCCCTACCGCCCACGGCGGTGCGTCCGGTCCAGTGAGCTCCTCCCGGCGCAGCTCGCCCGTCGCATCGACCCACTCCACGGCCACGACGGAGCCCGCGAGCGTCTGAGCCGCCTCGCCCGATCCGTGGGTCGCGGTCGCAACGGCCCCGGCAAGCGTGACACCGAGCAGCGATGGCAGCGCCGGCAGCGCCCGCGCCGCCCCGTCGAGGGCCGGACACAGCTGCGCGAGCGTCATCGACCCGCCGACGGAAGCGACGCCGCGTTCCCGATCGATCTCGACGGCACTCGGGAGGTTCCGGAGCGAGACCTGCTCGCCCGGTCCGTCGGCCACGGCCGAGAAGGAGTGGCCAGCGCCGACGGGGTGGAGCGCCCCGCCCTCGCTCGCCACACGCCGGACGAGCGCCTGCAGCTCCTCGACCGACCCCGGAGCGACAACTCGGCTCGCCGAGAAGCTGAGGTTCCCCGCCCAGTTGCGCATCGGGGAGAGGCTACGCCACCGCGACTCGCCCCAGCACGGTGCGACAACCCGTCCTACGGCCGCCGGGCGGCACGATCGGTCGGAGCGTGGAGGCTAGACAACAAGGGTGGCCGTGGTCGTCGAGCTCTCCGAAGCAGAACAGGCCCGCGCCGCCCAGCTCCGGCGTGCTCGCATCCGCGCCTCGGGCCTCCTCGGCGTCGTGAGCGCGATCTTTGTCCTCACGGCGCTCTTCGGGCACGCTGCCACCTGGGCCGGCTACGTCCGAACCGGTGCCGAGGCGTCGATGGTCGGGGGCCTCGCCGACTGGTTCGCCGTGACCGCCCTCTTCCGCCGCCCACTCGGGCTCCCGATCCCCCACACGGCGATCGTCGTCGAGCGCAAGGACGCGTTCGGCGCCACGCTGGGCTCGTTCATCCAGGAGAGCCTGCTCACGCCCCAGGCCATCACCGAGCGGGTCCGCAGCGCCCACCTCGTCGACCGGGCCGCGGCATGGCTCGCCGAGCCGAGCCATGCCGATCGCCTGGCGCGCCAGGCGCTCGACGGGCTCTCCACCCTTGCCGACCTCTGGAACGAGGACGAGATCCATCGGGTCATCGAACGCCTCGTCGGGGAGGCGATCGACGGGCTTCCGCTCGCGCCCCTGGCCGGCCGTGCACTCCAACGCGTCTTCGCCGCGGGCCAGCAGAGCGAGCTGGTCGACAACGCCCTGCAGGCACTCCACCGGTGGCTCGACACCCACCGGGAGGAGCTCCAGGCCCGCCTCAAGGGCCAGGTGGCGTGGTGGCTACCAGCCCCGATCGAGCAGCGGATCCTCGAGCGGCTCGTGGATCGCGTGACGACCGTGGTCGGCGAGATGGTCGGCCACCCGGATCACCCGCTGCGGGAGCAGCTCCAGGGCGGGCTCGACAAGCTGGCTCGTGACCTCCAGACCTCTCCGGAGCTCGCCAAGAAGGCAGAGCAGGTGAAGCGCGACCTCCTCGCACAGCCCGACCTGCGAGCCTGGGCGGCGAGCCTGTGGGAGGGGATACGGAGCGGGCTGGCGTCACGACCCGAGGCGGGAGCCTCGGAGTGGCAGGCCCGCCTCGGGGCCGTCCTCCAGGGCGTAGGGGACCGACTCGCGTCCGACGAGGAGCTCCGCGCCGCTGCTGACCAGGGCCTTGCCCAGGCCGCCACCTTCGTCACCGATCGGTTCCACGGCGAGATCGCCGGGCTCGTCACGAACACCGTCACCCGTTGGGACGGAAGGGAGGCCGCGCGGCGGCTCGAGCTCCTGCTCGGCCCCGACCTCCAGTTCATCCGCATCAACGGCTGCGTCGTCGGAGCCGCGGTCGGGCTGGTCCTCCACGCGGTGGCAGTGCTCCTCGCGCACCCCGGGATCTGACTGGCGATCGCCGGAGAGCCGAGGCATCGGCCGGATCTCCGCGCCGGTGCCGAGGCCTGCCGAGAGGAGCCTCGCCGTCTCGGGGCGGTTGATCAGGACCGAGCTGTCTCGGGGCGGTTGCTCAGGACCGAGCTGACGCCTCTGCGGCTGCCTGGTCGCGCTGGGACGCCTGGGCCGCGACGGCACGGTGGACCTCGTCCATGTCGAGCGCCTCGACCTTGCCGATCAGGTCCTCGAGCGCGTGCGCCGGGAGCGCGCCGGGCTCGGAGTAGACGAGGACGCGGTCACGGAAGATCATGAGCGTCGGGATCGACCGGATCTCGAAGGCGGCGGCGAGCTCGCGCTCCTCCTCGGTGTCGACCTTCGCGAAGACCATCCCGGAATGGGACTCCGACGCCGCCTCGAAGACCGGGGCGAAGGCTCGGCACGGACCGCACCACGCCGCCCAGAAGTCGACGAGCACGATGTCGTTCTCCGTCACGAGCTGCTCGAAGTTGTCCATCGTCGCGGTCACGGTCGCCATCATTGCCTCCCTCGTGGCCCACCCGGGCCGTCACACCCTTCCGGGCTCTGGCATCCCGAGGTGCGCTGCCTTCCTCGGAACTACTCCCGACGGGTTTCCTTCCCGCTCGGGTCTGCGCGAGGCTACAACGCCGATACAGGGAGGGGGTATTCCGTGGAGGCAGTGAGGGGCCCGACCTGCGAGCCGCTCCGGAAGCCGGCCGACGAGCCGGTCAGCCCCTGGCTGCGTCCTGCCCGCCGAGGGTCTCACGCAAGCGGTACCGCTGGATCTTGCCGGTCGCCGTCTTCGGGAGCGACGCCATCACGACCACGTCGCGCGGTCGCTTGTAGGGCGCAAGTGCAGCACGGCAGTGCTCGACCAGGGCGGCCGGCTCGATCCGATGGCCCGGGCGGGCGACCACGCAGGCCGTCGTCCGCAGGATGCCTTCTGCGTCGACCACGCCGACGATCGCCGCCTCGAGCACGTCGGGATGCTCGAGCAAGACCGCCTCGACCTCGGCGGGCGACACCCAGATCCCCCCCGACTTGAGCAGGTCATCCGAGCGGGACAGGTAGGTGTAGACGCCGTCCTCACCGAGCGCGTAGACGTCCCCGGTGCGAAGCCACTCCCCCTCGAAAGTCCGCCTGGTCGCCTCGGCCTGGCACCAGTAGCCGGTCGCCACCGCCGGCCCGCGGACGTAGAGCTGTCCGGTGCCACCCGGACCGACCGGAGCGCCACGGTCGTCTCGGAGCTGCAGCTCCCACCCGGGAACCGGGGTGCCGCTGGTGCCGGGGCGCACGTCGCCCGCCCGGTTGGAGCAGAAGATGTGCAGCGCCTCGGTCGAGCCGATCCCGTCCAGGATCTCGACGCCGAACGCATCCCGGAACCGCCGCCAGATCCCGGCCGGGAGTGGCTCGCCTGCCGAGACCCCTTGGCGAACGCTCGCGAAGCTGTCGGCCGGTAGGTCGGCCGCGAGCAACCCGCCGAAGAAGGTCGGGACGGCGAAGAAGAGCGTCGGACGTTCCCGGCGCGCGAGGGCGGCGACCCGCTCGGGGCTCGGTGGCTCCGGATCCAGGATGGCGGTCGCGCCCGCTGCTAGCGGGAACGTGAGCGAGTTCCCGAATCCGTAGGCAAAGAACAGCTTCGCCACCGAGAGGCACCGGTCCTCTGCCGTCACCCCGAGGACGGCCTCGGCATAGGTCGTTACGGTTGCGGCGAGGTCCTCGTGGCGATGCATCGCCGCCTTGGGACGGCCCGTCGTGCCCGAGGTGTAGAGCCACAGGGCCGGCGAGTCCGGCCAGGTCGGGTAGGGGGGCTCCACGCTCGTGGCACCCTCGAGGAGCTCGGCGAACCTCCACGTCCGCACGCCTCGCCCCCTGGGCGGCCCCTCCCCTGCGCCGCCAGCGGAGGAATCGGCCCCGGCCAGACTCGTCGCGTGCCTCGGGACCTCGTCGTCCGCGATGACGAGGTCGCCAACCTCCCCGCCCCCGAGCTCGTCTATCGCACCTCGGACGACCTCCAGGAACACCGCGCTGACGACCAGCACACGGGCGCGGCTGTCGGCGACCAAGCTGGCGAGCTCTCGGGCCCGGAGCATCGTCGAGACCGGCACCGCCACCGCGCCGATGCGCATCGCTCCGAGCAGCGCGGCCACCATCGCCGGTCCGTCTGTCATCACGAGCAGGACCCGCTCCTCCGGCCGCACGCCGAGACCCCGCAAGACCTCCCCGGCTGCGGCGACATCCCGAGCGAGCTCGGCATAGGTGCGCCGGCCCCCCGGGCCGTCCACGGCGAGATGCCCGCCCCGGCCCGCCTCGACGTGACGGTCGACCAGCCAGGTGCTCGCGTTCCAGAGGGTCCGGCCGCTCAGCGTCCCGACCACCGGGGCTCGGGACGACGCGCCGCCAGAGGGTTGCCCGCTCACGCCGCCCGCACGTAGGCGAAGTCGACAGGCTTCCCGGCGATCCCGCTCGCCGGGGGCGCAATCCAGCCAACCATCTGCCCGGGGGCGGTGACCGGTTGCATGAGCGACGCCACGAACGCTCGATCGTCTCTCGACGGCAACCAAGCCGAGCTCTGGTGCGCCCAGTCCTCGGGGGAGAGAACCCGACCTTCCGGGCTCACGGCAACGCCAGCGAACGTGCCGACCTGGCGGTTGAAGCCCACGTGGGGAAGGAAGAGCCGTTCCGAGACCCCCGACTCAGCGAGGATCCGGTTCCAGCGGGCCAGGCCCTTCGTACAGTCCGCCACGAAGTCGTCCCGCAGGACCTGGTTCAGCGCCTGCAGGGCCGGCACCTCCACGACCTCGATCCGCCCGTCGCGCACCGCCGACACCGGGTAGGTGCTCCCGTGCAGCTGATGGTCGTCGGCCCGCTCTCGCTCGTGGAAACGCCCCTTCAGGCCTTCCGCGTAGTAAGTCGCCGCATTCGAGGACGTGTCGGCACCGAAGAGGTCGAGCGTCACGCTGAAGTGGAAGTTGAGGTACCGCTGGATCGTCGCGAGGTCGATCGCACCGAAGGGCCGGACGTCGTCGGTGTCGTGGGCGACCATCAGCTCGGCCGTACGCGCGAGCACCCGACCGATGCCGGAGGTACCCACGAACATGTGGTGCGCCTCCTCCTTCAGCATGAACTGGGTCGTCCTGGCCAGTGGGTCGAAGCCGCTCTCCGCGAGCGAGTGGAGCTGGAACTTCCCGTCCCGGTCGGTGAAGTAGGTGAAGAAGAAGAACGAGAGCCAGTCGGGCGTCGGCTCGTTGAACGCCGAGAGGATTCTCGGCCGGTCCTGGTCACCGGAGTGACGCTCGAGAAGGAGGCTGGCCTCCTCGCGGCCGTCGGCACCGAAGTACGCGTGCAGGAGGTACGCCATGGCCCAGAGGTGACGGGCTTCCTCCACGTTGACCTGCAACAGGTTGCGCAGGTCGTACAGGCTCGGCGCCGTGGCGCCGAGATGGCGTTGCTGCTCGACCGAGGCGGGCTCGGTATCGCCCTGGACCACCACGAGACGGCGGAGATCCGCCCGGTACTCCCCCGGCACGGCCTGCCAGACCTCCTGTCCTCGGTGCGCACCGAAGCCGATGGTCCGGTCGGGCTCGGGGTCCGCGAGAAAGATGCCCCATCGGTACTCCGGCATCCGGACGTAGTCGAAGTTGGCCCAGCCCTCCTGGCCGACGTCCACGGCCGTGCGGAGCCAGACGTCGTGACGCGAGAACTGGGACGGCCCGAGCTCCTCCCACCACCGGAGGAACCTCGGCTGCCAGGACTCGAGCGCCCGCTGCAGGCGGCGGTCCTCGGCCAGCCCGACGTTGTTCGGGATCCGCTCGCCGTAGTCGACTCCCCCCATGGGGCCCTCCCTCTCTCGCTCTCGCTTGGTTGCCCTCTCGCTCTTGGCCGGTTGCAACGTCCCGGTCGCAATGTGCCGGGCCGGCCCGTTCCTCGCCGGAGTCAGGTTCGACGCCAGTCGAACGCCGGCCGCTCCCCGGTGCCGTACCGCCGCAGTGCCCCGCCCGGGCCGGTCGCGTTCTCCCTGGCGAACACCCAGTTCTGCCACGCACTGAGACGCCCGAAGGTCTTGGTTGCGACCGTCTCCGGCCCGCCAGCGCGCAGGTTCGCCTCCATGCCCGTGAGCGCGTCGGGGGAGATGCCGGCGCGCTCCTCGAGCGCCAGGCGGAGTTCGTCCTCCCAGTCCAGCTCGTCCACCACGAACGTCACGAGGCCGAGCGCCGCTGCTTCATCGGCCCCGACGGCACGCCCAATCGCCGCCTTCGCCTCAGCGACGGCAGCGGCGTCCCCGCGAAAGCGCCGCTCGAGGCGCGTGAGACCCGCGTCGGTCCTCGCAACGCCGTCGCTGGTCATGCCGAGCCAGATCGCCCCTTCCCCGAGGCCGGCGCCACGGGCGTCGAGGAGGTAGCTCCGGTCCGCGGCGAGGGGGACTTCCGCGAGCGGACCAGCCCAGCAGCTGTTGGGCTCGAGGAGCGCGAACAGGCTTCGAGGCGTTGCGTCGAGCCGGCGCAGGACCCGACGCCAGAGGCCGAGGATCTCCTCGGCCAACCAGTGGCCCCGCGCTGCGTGGAGGAGCTGGTCGACCTCGGCGAGCACCGCGGCCGACCCTTCGCTCCGCAGGACGAGGGTCCCGACCTCGAGCGCGCCGAAGCGCAGTTCGAGGAGGATCTCGTCGAACTGGCGGGCACAGGCCACGGCCCAGGAGTCGCCACCCTCGGCGATGAGCTCGGCGAACGTTGCCGGTGCCCGGTCCGGACCCGAGAGCACGACGGTGGCGACCCGGCTCGCCTCCCCCCACGACGCGCGGACCCAGGGGAGCTCGAGCATCCCCACCCCTCGCCGAGGTTCGAGGGCCGGCAACTCCAGGCCGGGTCCGGTCGGCGGGCGGTGGGACCGGGCGACCAACTCAGCGGCTACTTCCTCGACCCGGTGCCGAAGCTGACGGCGCGGGACGACCTCGTCGACGAGACCCCAGTCGCGCGCGGTCGCACCTTTGATCCCCTCGACCCGCGTCGCGAAGACGTCGGCGAGGTCCGGGCGTACGCAACGCTTGTCGACGAGCCGGGTCAGGCCGCCGGTGCCGGGGAGCACGCCGAGGAGCGCAACCTCGGGGAGCGACACCGCTGCGTTGCCGTCGTCGACGAGGAGGATCCGCTCGGTCGCGAGCGCGAGCTCATACCCCCCACCAGACGCCGCACCTGCGAGCTCGGAGATCCAGGGTTGGCCGCTGTAGCGGGCGGCGTCCTCGATGGCGTTCCGCGTCTCGTTGGTGAACCGGCAGAAGTTCACCTTGAACGGGTGGGAGGACGAAGCGAGCATTCCGATGTTCGCTCCCGCGCAGAATACGCCGTCTGCACCCCCCGTGAGGACGACCGCCGCCACCTCTGGGTGCTCGAGCCGGAGACGCTCCGTCAGGTCCGCAAGCTCGATGTCCACGCCGAGGTCGTAGGACCGTCGCTTGAGCCGGTAGCCGGGAACGAAGGGCGCCTCCTCATCGATCGCCAGCTCGACGACGGCGACCCGGTCGCGTAGCTCATAGCGAAGGTGCCGGTAGGTGGCAGGATCCGGGTGGAAGGAGAACCATCTGGTCGGTGATCCCGCGTCTGTCTCGGCCTCGCCAACCCCCGCGTCGTCGTCTCGAAGTACCCGCATCCAAGCCCCCGTCTTCAGGCTACCCCGCGAGCCGCAGGACGCCTCTGCCGATCAGCGTCCCCGGCAGACCCTCCCCGGGCGGAGATACCAGCCGGCCCTGGCACCCAGTCGCTGGCACCCAGTCGCCCTGGCACCCAGTCGCTGGCACCCGGCCTCGGGGCCTCAGTTGCTCTGGCAGACCGTCCCGGGCGGGGGGAGGGAGAGAGTCTGGACGTAGCGATCGACCCAGCTGCGCACGCACGAGCTCGCGAAGTAGCCGGTGTGTCCTTCGCCAACGCGGGTGAGCAGGCGCGCGTGGTCCAGCTGGTGCGCGAGCGCGACGGCCCAGGCGTACGGGGTCGCAGGATCCCCCGTGGAGCCGACGACCAGGATCGTCGGCGCTCCGGGCGCATGGATCGGCGCCGGCTTGCCTTGCGGCGGCACCGGCCAGTACGCGCACGGCAACGTCCCCCACGCCTCGGAGGCACCGAAGTCCGGCGCCGCCTGGGCGAAGGAGCGCGCGAGCGACTCGTAGGTGGTGAGGCGATGCGGCGCCGGGCGGTCCAAGCAGGAGATGGCGACAAAGGCCTCGAGGATGTTCTGGTACTGGCCGTCCTGCTGGAGCCCTGCGTAGGAGTAGGCGAGCGCCGCCAGCAGGCTCGCGTTCCCCTGCAAGGCGTCGGAGATCGCTGTCGCGAGGAGTGGCCAGGTGGACGTGGTGTAGAGCGCCGACGCGACACCCGTCTCCGCCGTCCCGAGGTCGACCTCCACGTTCCCCCCGTAGGCCGGCTGGAGCGTCCCCGGGATGGACGCGCCGCTCGACAGCTCCGTGACGAGCCGGTTGTACGCAGCCCCAGCACCCCCGGCGACCGGCACCCCGCCCGCCGCCTTCGGGGAGAGGGCACAACTCGCGTTGGCATCGCACCAGCGGAAGAAGCTCTCGAGATCGCCCTGGAACCCGGCCGCCTGCGCACGGTCGAGGGCGACGACGCCGAGCGCGGGGTCGAGCGCACCGTCGAGCACCATCGCCCGGACCCGATGGGGGAAGTGCTCGGCGAAGAGGGAGCCGAGGTAGGTGCCGTAGGAGAAGCCGAGGTAGGTGAGCTGGCGCTCGCCGAGCGCAGCCCGGAGGCGGTCCATGTCCCGGGCGGTGTCGAGCGTCGAGAGATGCGCGAGCAGGCCTTTCGGAGAGCGCTGCACACACCCGGCGACGAACGCCTTGGTTGCCGCGACGACCTGGGCCACCTGGGCCGGCGTCGACGGGCTCGGATCGACAGCGAGCCACGCGCGCATCCCCGCCGGCGTGACACAGGTCACGGGGTCACTCGCGCCGACCCCCCGGGGGTCGAAGCTGACGAGGGTCTCGTGGTCGCGGAGCGAGGCCGGGAAGCTCTGCCAGGATCCCTCGAGGAACGAGACGCCCGACGCGCCGGGGCCGCCGGGGTTCAGGACCAGGTCGCCCTCGGAGCGTCCCGTGGCCGGCAGGCTCACGACCGCGAGGTGGAGCGTGCCGAGGTCGAGCTGGCGGTAGGAGACCGGCACGGCGAGCGTCGCGCAGCGAAACCTGACGTCACACGCATGCCAGCGCAGTGGTGACACTGTCTCCCCGAGAGCCACGTCGGCCGGCCCGGGCGCGCCGGAGGCCGAGGCCGGCGCCCCGGACCCGGTGGTGGTGGTGGTCGCCGCGCGGTCGTGGGCCCGCCCGGGAGAGGCGGGGGCGCTCGTGCAGGCGGCGCAGAGCAGCGCGCTGGCGAGCCCGAGACCGAGGGCGCGACCGAGCCGGGTGCGGAGTCGCCGGGGTCGAGCCGTCACCGGTCGGAGGCTACTCCCGTGCCACCCGCAGTGGCCGGCGGCTCCCGGTGCGGTGGACCACCCTCGAGAGCCCGCCACGGGGGGGCCACAACCATGCCGCAGGCCCCAGCGCTGACGGGGGGCACAGACGAGCCCCCAGGCGGGCCGTTCGCGGTTTCGCACCGCCGCGCCCGGGGTAGCCTCAATCCGGCGGGGCACCGGGCAGGAGCCGTCGCCAGGCGGGTGGTACCAGCCGGCGGGCGGCCGCGGTGGAGCGGGAGCAACCGGCAGCATCCAGCGGGCAGCAGCGCCGGGGCGAGAGTGGCGAGCAGCGGGCGGCGTCCGGCGCGGCGGGCAACACCGATTCGGAACGGGAGGCATCCGTCGGACACGGACGGAGTCGAGCGATGAACCCACTCGAGCGGGCGACGCGGGCAGTCGACGCCTTCCAGCGACGCCACACGGTACCGAGCTTCGCCTTCGGGGTCGTCAAGAAGTTCGGAGACGACAACGGCGGGATCCTGGTCGCGAACCTGGCCTACTCGGGCTTCCTCTCGCTCTTCCCACTCCTGCTCCTCGCGATCACCCTGACCGGCCTCCTCCTCGGCACCGATTCGAGCGCGGAGGCCACGATCCGTGACGCGATCGCCACGCGGATCCCCCTCGCCGGCGCGGTGTTGCTCGAGAACCTGAAGGGGCTGCGGCGGGACAGCCTGTTTGGCATCGTCGTGGGCCTGGTCGGCCTCGCATGGGGGAGCACCGGGCTCGCCCAAGCGGGGCAGTTCGCCATGGCGCAGGTCTGGAACATCCCGGGCGTCTACCGGCCGAACTACTTCCAGCGCCTCGCCCGCAGCGCCGGCTTCCTCGCAGTGCTCGGGCTCGGCGTGCTCCTGAGCACGGCGCTCTCGGTCTACGGCACCCTGGCGGCGTCGCAGGCCATCCTGGTCGGCCTCGGCACCGTCGCCTCGATCGCCGCCAACATGGGCGTCTTCCTGCTCGCGTTCCGGGTCCTCACCCCCCGACGGATCCCAGCGCGGCGCCTGGTGCCCGGGGCCCTGGTGGCGGGCTTCGCCTGGTCGGTGCTCCAGTTCGCGGGCACCTTCGTCGTCGGCCACTACCTCCGCACCGACAACGCGCTCTACGGGACCTTCGGGATCGTGCTCGGGCTCGTCGCGTTCGTCTACCTCACCGCCGAGATCACCCTCTACGCAGCCGAGCTCAACGCCGTGCTGGCGTACAGGCTCTGGCCACGCAGCCTCGTCCAGCCCCCACTCACCGAGGCAGACCGGACCTCGCTCACGCTCCAGGCGACGCAGAACACCCGCCGCCCCGAGCAGGTGGTCCACGTGGGCTTCACGACCGCCCCCGTGACGGGGCCACCTGCGGACCCGGTCGCAGCGCCCCCCCTGGTGACGTTGGCCGCGCTGACGTCCTCGGGCGACTCCTTCCC
Organism: Actinomycetes bacterium; assembly: GCA_021791675.1. Classification (GTDB taxonomy): domain Bacteria; phylum Actinomycetota; class Acidimicrobiia; order Acidimicrobiales; family JAKAOS01; genus JAJYWE01. The sequence continues at coordinate 66,514 of JAJYWE010000005.1, forward strand.
GGCCGGGACGCGTCCGCCTCACGAGGAACGACCCCCTCCCGACCCGCCGGGCTTGCATTCCGGCGAGGCGAGTCTGCGCTCCGGCGAGGCGGGTTTGCATTCCGAGGAAATGTCCGTACACTTGGAGACGTGAGTCCTCTCGACCTCGTCGTCCTGCTCGCGCTGATCTCGATCGCCGCCGGCGTGCTCGGCTCGCTGATCGGCCTCGGTGGTGGCGTGGTCGTCGTGCCGGTGCTGACGCTCCTGTTCCACGTGGACATCCGACTCGCGATCGGGGCCTCGATCGTCTCGGTGATCGCCACGTCGAGCGGGGCGGCCGCTGCCTACGTCCGAGAACGCATGACCAACCTGCGGGCGGGCATGTTCCTCGAGATCGCCACGACGACCGGAGCCGTCACCGGCGCCTACCTCACGACCCTGCTCCCCGCCTCCGTGCTCTTCGTCCTCTTCGGTGTCGTGCTCGCCTACTCAGCGGTCGCGATGTACCGCAAGCGTCACGAAGCGAGGATCCTCGCCACCTCCTCCGACCGCCTCGCCAACTACTTCGACCTCCACGGCTCGTACCACGACTACAACCTGGACGAGGAGGTCGACTACAAGGTGACCGGGACCAAGATCGGGCTCGGGATGATGTACGTCGCGGGCCTCGTGAGCGCGCTGCTCGGGATCGGCTCGGGCGCGCTCAAGGTGCCTGCGATGGACCTGGCGATGCACATGCCCATGAAGGCGTCCACCGCCACCAGCAACTTCATGATCGGCGTGACCGCAGCGGCAAGCGCCGGCGTCTACTTCGCTCGTGGCCAGATCGACCCGATCATCGCCGCTCCCGTCGCCATCGGCGTGCTGGGCGGCTCCCTCATCGGGTCACGACTGCTCGGCCGCATCGAGAGCAAGACCATCCGCCTCATCTTCGTCGTCGTACTCATCGTCATCTCGATCGAGATGTTCCAGCGAGGAATCTTCTCATGACCACGCCCCTCACCCCCGCCAGCGCCGCCGGCAACCCCGACCAGCCGGCAGTCCGCCATCCCGTCGACGAGGAGAAGCTGCGAAAGGTGGAGGGTGCCATCAGCGCTGGGCTTCGCATCGGCGTGCTGCTCTCCGTCGCGATCCTGCTCGTCGGCCTGGTCGTGACGTTCGTCCACCACCCCGACTACCGGCACATCACCGGTGGTATCTCCTACCACGAGCTCACGTCGAAGAGCACCCGGTTCCCGCACACGGTCTCCCAGATGGGAAGTGCCCTCAGCCGGGGTGATGGCGAGGGGATCATCGTCCTCGGGCTCATCGTGCTGGTCGCAACGCCCGTGTTCCGGGTCGCGATCGGTGTCCTCTCCTTCATCTACGAGAAGGACCCGCCCATGACCTTCGTGACCCTCTTCGTGCTCGCGGTGCTGCTCCTCTCGTTCTTCCTGGCGTGACGGACGCGGCGCGACACTCGGACGCGACCGTCGCGGCGGGGACCGACGGCCCGACGACTGGCAGTCCTGCGGAGCGTCGGGGCCCACTCTGGGCACAGGTGCTGGAAGATCTCCGGCGACGGCTCGCCGAGGGCGAGTTCGCAGAGCACTTCCCGAGCGACCTCGAGCTCACCCAGTCCTACGGCTGCAGCCGGCACACCGTCCGTGAGGCGGTACGACGGCTCCAGAGCGACGGGCTCGTCGAGCGCCGTCGCGGGCTCGGCAGCCGGGTCGCACCGACCGAGTTCGAGCAGCCGCTCCACTCGCTCTACAGCCTCGCACGCACGGTCGAGGCGACCGGAGAGCGCCAGCGGAGCGAGGTCCGTCGTCTGGAGGTCCTCCCCGCCCGCTCGGCGCCGGCCATGGTGGCGACGCACCTCTGCCTCGATCCGGACGACCCGGTCGTGGCCATCGAGCGCCTCCGCTTCGGCGGAACCGAGCCGCTCTCGCTCGAGCGCTCCTGGCTCCCCGAGCGCGCCACAGCCGGGATCCAACCGGGGGACCTCACGGACGGGTCGCTCTACGACCTCCTCGCCGAGCGCTGGCACCATCGCGTCACCGGTGGTTGGGAGCGCATTCGCCCGGTCGTGCCGAGCGCAGAGGAGTCCCGCGTGCTGCGCCTGCCCGCCGGAGAGGCAGCCTTCCTGGTCGAGCGTCTTGCCCTCGCCGGTGAGCTGCCCATCGAGTGGCGCCGCAGCCTGACCCGTGGCGACCGCTACTGCTTCCGGGCCGACTGGGCGCCTGCCCCCGGCGCCGGGGCCGCGCTCCAGCTGGAGCCGACGGCCGGCGCCGCCTGACCCGCGGGGAACCTCTGCGGGGGCGCCCTGCACCCTGGTCGAAATGTCGATGCAGGGCTCGTGGGACAGCGGACGTCTCAGCTCGTCAGGACCCGGTCGCGCCGAAGAACTCGCCAAGGACCAGCAGCTCCGCCTCGCCCCCGCGCGGGGCGAGCAGCTGGAGGGAGGCCGGCAGGCCGAGCCCGGGCACCGGGATCGGTGCGGCGAGCGCCGGGACCCCGGCGACGTTGGCCGCCCGGGTCAGCGCCGTGAGCGTCGAGACGGACGCGGTACCGACCTTCGGGGGGAACGCCGGGAGCGTCGGGAGCGCCAATGCGTCCAGCCCTACCATGGCGGCCGCGAGCTCCTCGGCCCACGTAGCCCCCACGGCGCGGGCTGCAGCGACTGCCTCGGGGGCCAGTGCGCAACCCTCGTCGAGCCGGCCTGCCACCAGGGGATCGAGCCGATGGCGCTCCCGGAGCAGGTGCCCGTGCCGGGCTGCCGCCTCTGCGAGCAGGATCACCGAACCGGCCCGCGTCGCCGCGGCCCAGCCCGGTAACTCGACCTCCACGACCTCCAGGCCCGCTGCAGCGAGGGCGGCGTCCACGGCTGCATCGATGCGGGGGTCGGACGCCCCCAGCCGGGGGAGCCGGACACGGACCCGCCCGACCCGCCCGCGAAGCGTGGTCGCCGGGGTCAGGTCCGGGAGGAGCAGCCGGACCCCCTCGGCGAGGCGGGCGGGATCCGCTGCCAGCACCCCGAGGCTGTCGAGGCTCTCGGCCAGCGGCCAGACCCCGGACATCGAGACGCTCCCCGCCGAGCACTTGAGCCCGTAGACCCCGCAGCACGCAGCCGGAATCCGGACCGACCCGCCGGTGTCCGTCCCGTACGCGGCGTCCGCCAGCCCGGTCGCGACCGCGACCGCCGAGCCCGAGGAGGACCCGCCCGGGATCAGTGACGGGTCGAGTGGGTTCAGCGGCGAGCCGAAGTGCGGGTTCGTCCCCACGGGGCTGAACGCCAACTCGGAGAGGTTGGTCTTCCCGACCAGGACTGTGCCCGCCCGGCGAGCCCCGTCGAGGCAGTCGGCGTCCGCTGCTGCCGGGGTCGCGACGGACGCGACCACCGCGCTCCCGGCCGTGGTGATGGTTCCCGCGACGTCGACGAGGTCCTTCACCGCGAGGCGAAACCCGTCCCGGCCGCCCTCCTCGAGGCGTGTGACGAAGACCGCCTCGCTCGACGCCCGAAGGGTCGGGGCTCCGGTGCGGGTCAGCGGCACGGCCCCGCTCCGGCCGCCGGGCCGAGGAGCTCGTCCGCAGCGAGGAGCTCTTGCGCAACCGCTGCCATCCGCCGGTTGGTGTCCCGTGCCCGGCGCTGGATACGCCCGAAGGCCTCTGCCTCGGTCAGGCCGGCCCGCCGCATGAGCACGCCCTTGGCCCGCTCGACCAGCTTGCGCGTCTCGAGGGCCTCCGCGAGCCGCCCGACTTCGGCGCGCATCGCCTCGAACTCGCCGTGGCGAGAGACGGCGAGCCGGAGCGCGGAGTCGACCTGCCGGGCGGTCACCGGCTTCACCAGGTAGGCGGCCACCCCAGCGTCGATCGCGCCCTGGACGACATCGACACCGTCGAAGGCCGTGATCGCGACGATCGGCAGCCGGCGGCGCGCACTGATCTCGCGGGACGCGGTGAGGCCGTCGCAACCCGGCATGTGGACGTCCATCAGGATCGCGTCGGGCAGGAACTCGCCCGCCAGGCGGATCGCCGTCAGGCCGTCCTCGGCCCGAGCCACCACCTCGTGCCCGAGGTCGGTGAGCGCCCGTTCGAGCCCGAGGGCGATGACCGGATCGTCCTCAGCGAGGAGCACTCGCACGAGACCTCCCCTCCTCGGCACCTTCCCGAGCGAGCGAGCCCGGCACCGGGTCGGCTCGCTGCTGAGCTGGTGAGCTCGGCGCGGCGCCGGCCGCGCCCCGAGCCGGCGAGCCGGGTTCGGTGTCGGCCCCCGATGCGGGCGTCGCGCCGCCGGAGCGCAGCGCCCGCCGCGGTCGCCACCAGCGTGGGGATCCACCGCCCCCAGAGCCGCCGGCCCCAGAGCCGCCGGCCCTGCCGAGACGAGCCCGGAGCGACACCGAGCCCTCGCGACGCCGCGGACTCCCCTCGTGGGTCGGCATCGCCGGGGGCCCGGCGCGGAAGCGGATCGTGACACCCGCGCTCTCGCCGGGGGGGCTTGCCACGAGGGTGCCCGAGAGGCCGTCTTCGACGATCCGGCTCACCAGGGTGAGCCCGAGTCCTTCGCGGGAAGCCCCCGCGGCAATCGCCGTAGCGAGTGGCTCGCTCGGGCCTTCGTCGTCCACGGTGAGCACGACCGCGTCCTCCTCGGTGCCGACGGCCACGCGCACACAACCGGACCCGTGGCGGAGGGCGTTCGTGACCAGCTCGTTCACGACGATCGCCGTCCAGGTGGCGCGCTGCGCGTCGAGCACGACCGGCGCAGCGTGCACCTCGACGCGCCGCTCCCCCGCGAGGCGGTCTCCGAGCAGCCGTGCGATCTGGCCCACCACCGGCCCGAGCTCCACCAGGCCGGTTGCGCGGGTTGCGAGGCTCTGGTGCACGGCGGCCACGCTCTGGATCCGTGCCACGGTCTCCTCGACCACCGCGGCCAGTGAGGAGTCGTCCTTACCTGCTTCGAGCGAGAGCAGGTCCGCGACGAGCTGGAGGTTGTTCTTGATCCGGTGGTGCGCCTCGTCGGCGAGCAGTCGCTCGAGGCGCGCGGTGGCCTCAGCAGCCACCTGCTCCCGGACGCTCCGGGCGATGGCCGCCGCGAGCAGCGAGCTGACGACGGCGACGGCGACGACGGCCACCAGGCGGACCACCACCACCCCGACCGGAGGCGGCGGACCCAGCAGGACGGCGACCACGTAGCTCCCGACGATCACTGCGTCGAGGAGCACCTGCTCGGCGAGGTCCTCCGTGATCGCGACGAACGGGACCAGCAGGAAGTAGAGCAGGTAGTCGTCGCTCCGCCAGCCGCCCTGCAGCCGCACGAACGCGGCGACGAGCCCGGCTACGGCGACCGCCCAGCCGCCGAAGGCCACGCCGGCGAAGCGGGACGCGACCAAGCTCCGCCAGGGGAGCAGGCCGAGCACGCCGTTGACGACGACCGCAACGGTGACGAGCCCCCAGAGGGCCAGTGGATGCTCGTCCGCGCGATGTCCCACCGGGAGGAGCGCCCCGGCCACCACCACTCCCGCCGAGACCCAGCCGAGCGCGAGGGCGACCCAGACCATGCGGAGGCGCAGCCTGGCCAGGGCCGCACGCTCGTCCGCTACAGTCAGAGCCACAGGTTCATTGTGCTCGGCTCGCGACGGTCGAGCGGCTCCCCGGCCCGGGTGCGCGCAGCCATGATGCACGCGCCCCCCGCCAGTAGGGCGCCGCGTTCGGCGCAGGAGGGTTGCGATGCGGAGTGCGGCAGTCCGGGCGGCGGAGCCGGGACGGGACGTCGTCGGCGCCTACCTGGCGCAGATCGGTCGGATCGACCTCCTCAGGCCGGAGGACGAGGTGCGCCTCGCGCAGGCGGTGCAGGCGGGGCTGGCAGCGCGTGCCGAGCTCGAGGTCGGCACCGCCCTCGACCCCATGCGCCGGGCAGAGCTCTCTCGGGCCACCGTGGCGGGCGAGGCGGCACGGGCGGCCTTCGTCCAGGCGAACCTCCGACTCGTGGTCACCATTGCCAAGCGCTTCCGGGCGAGCGGGGTGGCCTTCGAGGACCTCGTTCAGGAGGGCAACCTCGGCCTCCTGCACGCGGTGGAGAAGTTCGACTGGCGGAAGGGGTTCCGCTTCTCGACCTATGCCACCTGGTGGATCCGCCAGGCGATCACGCGAGGAATCCGGAACACGGGCGCTGCCGTCTACCTACCTGCCGACGCAGCCGGCCGGCTCCGGGACGTGCAACGCTCCGCCGAAGAGCTCGAACGTTCCCTCGGCAGGCTGCCGACGCCGGCCGAGGTCGCGAGGGCGACCGGCCTGACCGAGCGCAGGGTGGTCGAGGCCTTCACCACACCCTCGGAGGCGCACTCGCTCTCCGAGCCCGTGGCGGGCACCGAGGACGGCGAGCTCGGCGACCTCCTCGCCGACGAGGG
>JAJYWE010000005.1:72978-78577 GCA_021791675.1 Actinomycetes bacterium
CCGGACGCCGCCGAGCGCGCGACCTCGAGGATCGACTTCCAGCTCGACCTTCACGCCCTTGCGGACCGCGAGCTGGTCATCGAGGCGATCGTGGAGGCCGAGGACCCGAAGGTCGAGGTCTTCGCGGCGCTGGACAAGGTCGTCGTGGCCGAGGATGCGATCCTTGCCTCGAACACCAGCTCGATCCCGATCATGAAGCTCGCCATGGCGACGGAGCGACCGTCCTCGGTGGTCGGGCTCCACTTCTTCAACCCCGTCCCAGTGCTCAGGCTCGTGGAGCTCGTCTCTTCCCTCCTCACTGCCCCGGAGACCGCCGCTCGGGCGGAGGAGTTCGCGACCGGGGCGCTGGACAAGCGGGTCGTGCGCTCGAAGGACCGGGCCGGCTTCATCGTGAACGCGCTCCTCGTGCCCTATCTCCTCTCCGCGATCCGGATGCTCGAGTCGGGCTTCGCGACCGCAGAGGACATCGACGCCGGGATGGTGGAGGGCTGCGCGCACCCGATGGGACCGCTCGCCCTCACCGACCTGATCGGCCTCGACACGACCCTCGCCGTCGCGGAGTCGCTCTACGCGGAGTTCAAGGAGCCGCTCTACGCCCCACCCCCGCTCCTCTCTCGCATGTGCGAGGCCGGCCTGCTCGGCCGGAAGTCCGGCCGAGGCTTCTACGACTACCGGCGCTGATGGGAGCGGTCGACAGCACCGGTGAGGTGCGCGACGGCGTCCGGGAGACGCGCGGCGGCGGCCCGCGGCTGCGGTTCGCGCCGTCGCCGACGGGCTACCTCCATGTCGGGAGCGCCCGCGCCGCGCTCTACAACTGGCTCGTTGCGCGCCGGGAGGGGGGGCGACTGGTCCTCCGGATCGAGGACACTGACGCCGCGCGGGGGCGCGAGGAGTGGGTCGAGGGGATCCTCGACGTCCTCTCATGGCTCGGGCTCGACTGGGACGAGGGCCCCTACCGCCAGTCGACCCGGACCGAGCGCTACCGCGAGGTGGCCGAGCAGCTCTTCCGCTCCGGGGCCGCCTACTACTGCGACTGCACCCGCGAGGCCGTCGACGAGCGAGCGAAGGCGGCTGGCCGACCTCCCGGCTACGACCGCTGGTGCCGTACCCGCGGGCTCGGACCGGGACCCGACCGGGCGCTGCGCTTCGCCGTGCCGCTCGAGGGCGAGACGACCGTCGCCGACCGGATCCGGGGCGAGGTCACCTTCTCGAACGCCCAGCTCGACGACTTCGCACTCCTCCGGTCGAACGGGGCGCCGCTCTTCTTGCTCTGCAACGTCGTGGACGACGCCGACGAGGCGATCACCGACGTCGTGCGTGGCGAGGACCACCTCCCCAACACCCCCAAGTACCAGCTGCTCTGGGAGGCGATCGGGGCCCGGCCGCTCCCGCGGTTCGCGCACCTCCCGATGCTGGTGAACGAGCGCCGCCAGAAGCTCTCCAAGCGCCGTGACCCGGTCCGGGTCGAGGACTACCGGGCCGAGGGCTACCTCCCCGAGGCGATGTGCAACTACCTCGCGCTGCTCGGCTGGGGGCCCGAGAACGACCAGGAGGTGCTCGAGCTCGACGAGCTGGTCGCGCAGTTCTCGCTCGAGCGCGTGAACCACGCCCCGGCCTTCTTCGACCCGGTGAAGCTCCGGCACTTCAACGGCGTCTGGATCCGCCGGCTGGACCCGGCGACGTTCCGGGCTCGCTGCGAACCGTTCCTCCGGGCGGCACCCTGGCCGGCCGACGCGTTCGACGCGGCGGCGTTCACCCGGCTCGCGCCCGCCGTGCAGGAGCGGGTGGGGACGCTCTCCGAGGTCGTGGGAATGGTCAGCTTCCTGTTCGAGGAGCCGCTCCAGATGGAGGAGGCGGCGTGGGCAAAGCTGGCACGGGCCCCCGAGACCCCAGCGATCCTCGTGGCCGCTCGGGCGTCGTACGCAGACGTGGCCTGGGAAGCCGAACCGCTCCACGCCGCAACGGCGGCGATCGCAGACGCAGCCGGACTGAAGCTCCGGCAGGCCCAGGCGCCGATCCGCCTCGCGGTGACGGGGCGGCTGGTCGGGCCCCCGCTGTTCGACGCGCTCGAGGCGCTCGGAAGGGCCCGGGCACTCGAGCGGCTCGACCGAGCCATCGAGCGTGCCGCCACGGCTTGACGCCTCTCCCTCGGCGGGAGCCCTGACGCTGTTCCCCTGGCGAGCGGGCAGCCGCCTGGTGGTCCGTGCAAGCGGTGAACGCAGGGGCCGCCTCCGACGTAGTCCCGGAGGACCAGGAGGTAGACATGCGCACAACCAGAGTTGCCCTCGCTCTCGTCGGTACCGCCCTGCTCGCCGCCGCGTGCGGCTCCACGAGCCCGGCGAACGCGACCAAGCCTGCGGCGTCCTCGACCGCATCGACGTCCACGACCATGGGGAGCACCGCGGCGAGCACCGGTGCCGCCTCGTCGGGCCTCGTCCGGACCGGGAAGGCTTCCGTTGGCGGGACGGACGAGACCGTCCTCGTCGACGCGGCGGGGCGGACGCTCTACTACCGGACAACCGACACCGCCACGAGCGTCTGTAGCGGGAGCTGCGCCGCGATCTGGCCGCCGCTCCTGACCCACGGCACCGGTGAGGCGTCGGACTTCGGCGGCAAGCTCGGGGTCCGCATGGACGCGAACGGGGACCAGGTCACCTACGACGGGCACCCGCTCTACACCTACAGCGGGGACAGCGCCCCAGGCCAGGCGCACGGGGAAGGCATCCTCAACATCTGGTACGTGGCGACCCCCAGCCTGGCCGCTGCGTCGAGCGCCGGTGGCTCGAGCACCTCGACAACCTCGACGACCAGCTCGGGCTACGGCTACTGAGCCAGCCGCGGCGCCGCTCTCGGAGCGAAACCGGCGATACTGGAACCAGTCCGGCCGTCGCTCGCGGGCGGCGCTCGGGCGCGAGGCTCGAGACGAGGGAGGCGACTGCGTGGCAGCGACCAGATACCCGAGGGACCCGGGGCTGACAGCCCGTATGGGCGTGACCATGTTCCTTCTCCTGTTGCTCTACGTCGCGTTCATCGGCATCCTCATTGCGGTCGGGGTCGGCTACGTGTTCGTGCTCGTGCTCGCCGTCCTGCTGCTCGGGGGCCAGTACTGGTTCTCGGATCGGATCGCGCTCTACGCGATGCACGGACACGAGGTCAGCCCGCAACAGGCCCCGGAGCTGCACGCGATCGTCGACCGCCTCTGCGCGCTCGCCAACATGCCGAAGCCCCGCGTGGCGATCGCGGATACGGACATGCCGAATGCGTTCGCCACCGGGCGGAGTCCGAAGAAGGCCGTTGTCTGCGCGACGACCGGCATCATGCGCCGGCTCAACGAGCAGGAGCTCGAGGCCGTCCTCGCACACGAGCTCTCCCACGTCGCCCATCGGGACGTCGCCGTCATGACGCTGGCCGGCTTCCTCGGCGTCGCGGCGGGCCTCCTCACCCGGACCATCCTCTGGTCGAGCATGTTCGGCTTCGGCGGCGGGTACGGCGGCGGGCGAGGGGGTGGCCGGGGCAACAACGGCCAGAACATCATCCTCATCGAGATGGGCGTTCTCCTCGTCACCGTGATCGTCTACGCGATCAGTTTCCTACTCACTCGGGCCCTGTCTCGCTACCGCGAGCTCTCGGCCGACCGCTCGGGGGCGCTGCTCATCGGGCGCCCGTCGCTGCTTGCTTCTGCGCTCCAGAAGGTGTCGGGCGACATGGCCAGGATCCCCACCCGTGACCTGCGCCGCTCGGAGGCGTTCAACGCCTTCTTCTTCGCCCCGGTGAAGAGCAACGGCTTCAGCCTCTCCTCGCTGTTCGCCACGCACCCGCCCCTCGAGGTCCGCCTGGCCCAGCTCAGCCAGCTCGAGGCGCAGCTCGGCCGCAGCCACTGATGGGCTTCCTCGACGCCCTGCTCGGTCGCTCGAAGCCGGCGCAGGCGAACCTGGACCGGCTCTTCGCCCTGCCATCCGCGGCCATCGACCTCGATGCCGTCGCGGGGCTTCGTTCGAGCGGCCGGGCCGGGGTCTGCTTCAAGCCCGCGACCGGCGCCGTCTTCGCCGAGATCGAGGCCGAGGTGACGGCGATCCTCGACGTCCACGACGACGGTGGGCCCGGGGCGCCGACGCCGGGCACGGGCCCCGCGGCTCCCAGCCCCGCGTCCGAGAGTCCGACCTCCGCCAGTGGAACTCCCGCCAGCCCCGACCCGGCCGGCTGGACCCGCCAGACCGACCAGTACGGCTACGAGTGGATCGTGCTCCAGGCGGACGGCCTCGAGGACCTCGTGAACCGGGTCCACGTCGTGAACGCGAGCCTCGAGGACAAGGGCTACGGCCCGCAGCTGCTCTGCTCGGTTTTCGGGCTCGCAGGCTCCGACGGGAGGCGGTGCTACCTCGTCTACCTCTACAAGCGCGGGACCTTCTACCCCTTCGCCCCGACCGGCGCGGAGAACCGGGACAACGAGCTCGAGCTGAAGCTCCGCTCGGTGGTCGGGGAGCAGCTGCCGATGGAGAGCGACCTCTCCCGGTGGTTCCCGCTCTGGGGCCTGCCCGTCTGACGCCTGCGCCTGGCTACCACTTGCGCCTGGCTACCGCTTGCGTCTTGCTACCGGGTGCACCTCGCTCGTAGACGACCCGCGAGCGCCCGGTCCGGCAAACCCCGGGGGCGACCCGCCGACGGGCGCGGCACTCGTTGCCGGGCGTCGTAGTCGCCGCGTATGGTCGGGCATGACCTCTCTGCACCAACACGAGGAGGGCGAGCAGGAGCCAAGGAGGGTGGCCCGACTCCGTGTCGATGACGTCCGCGCGGTCGGCTCCCTTGCGGCGGGGCGACGTCAGTCCTCGAGCACCGGTCACCTCAGCAGGGCCGCAGCGTGTCCGTCCGTCGGCAAGCGAGAGCACGATGTCGACCTCGCCTCTCATCAGAGGAGCGTCCTCAGCCTCCAACGCGTCGTCGGAAATCGGGCCCTGTCGAGGCTGCTGGAACCAGAGCGAGACCCCCAGGGCTTGGTCGACTCCGTGCCCCGATCCGGTGGCTCGGCCCTCCCCGCACCGGTCCGACGGGAGTACGAGGATGCCTACGGCACGGACCTTCGCTCCGTTCGCCTCCATACGGACGCCTCGGCTGCCACGTCAGCCGAGGCATGGAACGCCACCGCGTATACCGCCGGGGAGCACATCGTGTTCGCACGGGGTGCCTTCTCGCCTGGGACGACAGCGGGACGACGCCTTCTCGGACACGAGCTTGCCCACGTCGTCCAGCAGCGAACCGGTCGAGTCACCGGCAGCCAGCTCGCCGGCACCGACCTGCAGCGAAGTGAGCCGGGCGACCAGTTCGAGCGAGCGGCCGACGACGCCGCCGCGTCCTTCCTGGCGGGTAGCCACCAGCCTCGCCAACCGACCGATGGACATGGCCCCGCACGCCCGTCAGGCGCCGGCAGGACGGTTGTCCAAGGGAAATGGGCCCAGGTCGAACAGGACGACGCAGCGAAGTTGCTCAGCTCGAAATACGCTCCAATCCAGCGCGTCTCTCCTGCACAGCTCACCAACATCGCTCTTGCCGCCGTTTCGACGCTCTTCCCCGACGCAATGTGGGACAAGGTAGCGAGCAAGCT
>JAJYWE010000128.1 GCA_021791675.1 Actinomycetes bacterium
GTGACGTCGTCGGGAGCGCGATCGACGGGGGCCAGGCGGTCGCGAGTCCGGTGATCCCGGACCTTCGCGTCCGTCGGCACCCGGTGTTGCGCCAGTGGCTGCCAACTGGGCCGAAGGCGGCAACGTGCGCTGGTCCCCGGGTCGCTTTCGTGACCCGCCGGGCCGAACCCCGGCGAGGTCCGGGCAGAATGGTGACCATGGCACCGCCGAAGCAGGTGGAGGGGCCAGAGCGCGTGCCGTACGACCTGCTCGACGGGCGCTATCGCCTCGAAGCGCTGGTGGGGCGTGGTGGCATGGCAGCCGTCTACCGGGCCCTCGATCTGCGCCTCGAGCGGCGTGTCGCGGTGAAACTGCTCGCAGACGCGCCAGGCGCCGACGATCGCCGCTTCCGCTCGGAGGTCCGGACGCTGGCCCGCCTCTCCCATCCCCACCTGGTCCGCCTCCTCGACGCAGGCGAGGTGGAAGGACGGCTGTTCCTCGTGATGGACCTGGTCGAGGGCTCGACGCTCTCGGCGCGCCTGGGAGGCGGTCCGCTCGCCGCGGACGAGGTTGCGGTTATCGGTGCCGGGATCGGCGCCGCCCTCACCTACGTGCACCAGGAGGGCTTCGTCCACCGCGACCTCAAGCCGGCGAACATCCTCCTCGACTCTCGGGGCACCCCGTACCTCGCAGACTTCGGCATTGCCCGCCTGGTCGACACGACGGGGCTCACCGCCACCGGCCTCCTCGTCGGGACTCCCGCCTATCTCGCCCCCGAGCAGCTCCACGGTGGGGCCGTTGGCGCGCCCGCCGACGTCTACGCCCTCGGCCTGGTACTGCTCGAGTGCCTGACCGGTGCGCGGGCCTTCACGGGCGGTCTGTCGGAGCTCGCAGCCTCCCGGGTCGTTCGCGACCCCGAGGTTCCCGAGGCGCTGGATCCCGAGTGGCGGGCACTCCTCGGTGCGATGCTGGTCCGCGAGCCCGTGGAGCGCATCGCTGCAGAGGTGGTCGCCCGCCAGCTCGCCGCGTGGAGCCATCTCGGCGCACCCGCCGCCGAGGGCGGCTCGGGGGCCGGGGCGACACCGGCGGGCCCCGAGGGGTCGCCGGTCGTCGCGGGGAGGCGCGACCCGCTGGCTGTGCCGGTGGCAGGGGAGGCGACGCTGCTGGCGGTGGAGCCCGGCGCCAGGACGGGCGTGCTCGCGAGCGGAGCGACGAGCGTCGTACCCGTGCCAGCCGACCAGACGGCGCTGCTCGGGCACGCTGCGGAGCCCCCCGTCGCCGCGGGCGCCGATGCCACGCGTGCCGGTGGATGGGGAGGATCCGCAGCGGCGCCGGTCTCGCGCCCAGCGAAGGGCATGGCACTGCTGGCGGCAGCGCTCGTCGTCGCGCTCCTCCTCGGGCTCGGATTGGGGGGGATGCTCTTCGGCTCCGCCGCCTCGGGCAAGGCGACCAGCAGGCGACGCTCGGACTCCACCCCGCACACCCCGACCACGCGTGCGCCGGTTCGAGCGGTCACGGCGACCAGCCTCACGGTCGGGGCAGCCGCCGGCGACTTCGTTGCCCGTCTCGCCTCGGGCGAGAGCGCCGGAGCGGTCTCCGCGCAGGCTGGCCAGCAGCTCTACCAGGACCTCCAGCCGATCCTGTTCTCCCCGCAGGGGTCACCCGCTCAGCGTGTCCAGCAGTTCGACCAGCTGGTTCAGAACTTCGACCAGGACGTCGCGAGCGGCCAGATCGCCGGAGCGACGACTGTCACTGCACTCACCCAGTCCCTCCACGAGCTCGCGAGCGCCCTCGGGACGACCGTTCCACCCGCAACCACGACGACCGTGCCGTCGCCGACCCCGCCTGGCCAGGCCGCGGGAGGGAAGGGGAAGGGGAACCAGGGCGGGAACGGCGGCAACTGACCCGCGCAGGGCGATACAGGCGGCAACTGACCCGCGCAGGACGGCTCCGCCGCCATTGGCCTGTGCCCGACGGGCTCGCCACAACGGACCCGTCCCGGACGGCTCCACCGCTCCCGGGCCGGCCGGCGTGTGTGGACGCCGTGACTCGGGGGTAGCTTCCCCTCATGCAGCGTTCCACGATCATCGTGCGAGGCGGGGCGATCTGGTCCGGCGTGGTCTGGTCCATCTTCGCCCGCAACATGCTCCGCGACCACGAGCACGACCTCCGCTTCCGCGCGGTGCACCTCGGGCTCGCGGCGGCCTCGCTCGGCGTCGCAGCCGCGAGCTGGAAGGCCGTCCGGGGCAGCTGGTGGTGAGCCTCGGGAACCCCGGCGCACTGGCCGAGGGCGGTGCGGGCCGTGGCGTCCGCGGGAGGGCGCTCTCCATTCCTCGCGACCGGGTCATCGCGCTGGACGAGGGGGACCCTCTCGCCTCGACCCTGGACGACCTGCTCCTCATGCCGGGGGTGACCTACCTCGCCGGCCACTCGCTCGGCCGGCCGACCGCTGCGGCGGCGGCCCGCGTGGGCGAGGTGGTGACCAGCGAGTGGGCGGGACTCGGCGTCGCGGCGTGGGAGCGGTGGGCGGAGCGGATGGTCCTGGTCGCCGACGAGCTGGCGACGGTCGCCCTCGGCGCCCGGTCCGGCGAGGTCGTGGTCGGCGAGTCGACGACCATCGAGCTCTACCAGCTCGTTGCCGCCGCGGCCGCTGCCCGTCCGGACCGACGGGTGCTCGTCGGCGTCGCGGAGGACTTCCCGACCGATCGCTACGTCCTCGATGGCATCGCGGCCCGCCTCGGCCTCGAGGTGCGCCGGGCGGAGGCCGGCCCCTTCGAAGCCGGGGGTGACCCCGCCGGCGCCGTCGCGGCCCTCGAGTCCGTCCTCGACGAGCACGTCTGCGTCGCCGTCGTCCCCCACGTCCACTTCCGCAGCGCAGCCGTGGCAGACCTGGCACTGCTCGCGTCGGCAGCGCATCGCGTCGGCGCGTTACTCCTCGTGGACTCCTCCCACGGGGTCGGTGCGGTCCCGCTCGACCTCGACGACGCCGGGGTGGATCTCGCGGTTGGGGCGACCTACAAGCACCTCTGTGCCGGCCCCGGCGCGCCCGCCTTCGCCTTCGTGCGTGCCGGCCTGGTCGAGGAGCTGATGCCGCCGATCTGGGGCTGGTGGGCACACGAGACGCCGTTCGCGATGCGGGCCGGTTTCGCGCCACAGGACGGGGTGCGGCGCTTCCAGCCCGGGACGCCGCCGGTGGTCGCCACGGCCGGGCTCGCGGCCGCGGTCGCGCACCTCGGTGCCGTCGGGCTCGCGCAGGCGCGGGGGCGGGGGATCGCGCTCGGTGCGCTCGCGCTCGAGCTGGCCGCCGAGGATCTGGCGCCCCGGGGTTTCTCGGTGGTCGGGCCGGATGCCGCCGACTTGCGCGGGGCGCACCTCACGCTCTCGCACCCACGGGCGGCCGAGCTGGTCGAAGCGCTCGCCATCCGGGGGGTCATGGTGGACCACCGACCACCCTCCGTGGTCCGGGTCGGGATGACGCCGCTCGCCACGCGCTTCGTCGAGGTGTGGGACGGGATGGCCGCACTCGCGGCCGCAGCGGACACCCTCGCAGCGACCTGAAGCGCTGGGGTCGGTCGGGGTCTCGACCCGGGCCGGAATGCCCGAGACCGGTGTGGGTACTCACGCAGCCGGGGGGCGGCCAGGACGGCCGGTGCCTCGTCGCCTCAGGCCGTAGGGGCGGCGTAGACCTGGATGTCGAGCTCCTCGCCGTGGTGCTCGTCCCAGATGGCGGAACGCTGGCCGAGGTGGCGCCAGCCGAGTCGCTCGTAGAGGGCGATGGCCGCGACGTCGCGTCCGAGCACCTCGAGGACGGGCACGAGCCCGAGCGCACGGGCACGTGCCGAAGCGGTCTCGAGGAGCGTGGCACCGACCCGACGGCGCCGTGCGGCGGTGACCACGAAGAGCCGCTTCACCTCCGCCACCTCCGCCATCGCCCAGGGGAGGACGGGCACGAGCGGATCGTCGT
>JAJYWE010000129.1 GCA_021791675.1 Actinomycetes bacterium
GGTCGAAGATCCCGTCGATGATGTACGTGACCGTCTCGAAGCCCCGGTGGGGATGCCAGGGCGTGCCCTTCGGCTCGCCCGGGGCGTAGTCGACCTCGCCCATCTCGTCCATGTGCACGAAGGGGTCCAGCTCTGCGAGCGGGACACCCGCAAAGGCCCGGTGGACGGGGAAGCCCTCGCCCTCGAGGCCGCTCGGAGCCGAGGTCACCCTGCGCACTGCGCGCTCGGGAACGCCGGGTGCAGGCGGGACCACACGAGGCAGCTCGAGCACGTTCTCCACGGTGATCGCAGGCATCGGATCTCCCTTCGTTGTCCCGGCCCAGCAAGGGGGTGAACGGGTCCGGTTCAGGGGATATTCCGCAGCCTCTGGCCCTCCCACGACAACCCTCCCACGGACTCGACGTGCCGAAGGAACCTTCCGCAAGCTTCTTGTGCAATCTCCTCGTGCGAGTCAGCGTCGCCGTGTGCCCCGGCACCCTCACCGGACCGCCGGCCCGGACAGCCCCATGGCAGCGCCCGCCACGCGCCGGCGCGCCACCTCGGCCGGGCCGACGCCAGCGCGCGCCAGACGGGTACCCGCGCCACGCCAGAGACCCCCGCGGCATCGCGCGGCTCGCCGGACCGCGCGGACACGGCCACCGCCCCCGCGAACCCGGACACCACCCGGATCCGTGATCCGAAGGCGCCCTCGTGTCTTGCCCACCCACTCCGGGTGGACATCATCAGCCAGCTCGCCACGGTCGAGGCCGCGACGGCCTCCTGCCTCGCCGAGGCGCTCGACCAGCCGGTTGCGCTCGTCAGCCACCACCTCCACCAGCTCGCGCACTATGGCTTCGTCATCGAGGCTGCCGAGCTCGCCCGAGACCGGCGAGAGCGATGGTGGCGCCCGAGCTCGCGCTGCTTCGGCTACACCGCCTCCGACTTCATCGGTTCGCCCGAAGGACTCCTCGCGCTCAGCCGCGTCCCCGAGCAGATGGGACGCAAGCTCCTCGAGGCGCTGGACCGGTTCATGGTCCAGCTCCCAGCGCTCGAACCTGCCTGGATCGGCGCCGCGGGTCTGAACGACGATCTCCTCGAGCTGCGCCCAGAGACGCTCGAGCAGCTCAACCGCGAGCTGCGGGCCCTGGTGACCCGGTACCGGGATGCTGCGGCCACCGCCACCGCCACCGCCACCGCCACCGCCACGGGCACAGGCGGAGGCGGAGCCGCGGGCCCAGGCAGAGGCGCAGGCGCAGGCACGGGTGCAGGTGCAGGCAGAGGCGCGGAGGCGGCGAGCAGCGGTGAGCCAGGGGGCAGAGCCGGGACGGGCTCGGGACCGGTCTGGGTCGCCTGGCTCCTCCTCCCGCCGCCCGGCCCGCAACGGTGAGCCCCGAGCGGGAGGCACCCGGCCCCGGAGCGAGGAACGAGGGGGGCGGACCCGCGGGGAGCGAGCAGCGGGCCGGCCGGTTTCGCGCGGCGGCCGGCCGGTTTCGCGTCCGGGGATTCCGCCTGCTCGTTGCCGGCCAGACGGTCTCGACTACCTCTACGAGGTCGGGCTCCCGTTCCTGCTCCTCGACGACGGTGGGAGCGCCGCAGAGCTCGGCCTCTTCCTCGGCACCGACGGCGTCGCCCGCGCCGTCGCGACGATCGCAGCCGGCAGCCTCGCCGACCGCTTCGGGCACCGCCGGATGATGCTCGTCGCCGAAACACTCCGGATGGTGGTCGTCGCGCTCCTCGGGGTGGCCGCCCTCGGGGGCCGGCCGAGCGTCCCCGTCCTGATCGGCCTTGCGCTCCCCCTCGGCATCGGGGCCAGCCTCTTCCTCCCGGCCAGCTTCTCGATCATCCCGGACCCCAGCCTGAGGACCTGCTGGCCGGTCCGAACGCCCTCCAAGCCTCGAGCGCGACCGCCGCCAGCCTCGTCGGCCCCCTCCTCGGGGGCCTCGTCGTCGCGGCCTTCGGCAGCGCCCCCGCACGGGTGGGGGACGCCGTCACCTTTGCGGTGTCCGCCGCGACCCTTGCCGCAATCGGGCTGGCCGCACCGCTTCCGTTACAGGCGGCCCCGGCCGTCGACGCCGGGCGCCACGTGCACCCTGCGGGCAGCCAGGAGAATGCCGCAGGGCCGGGGCACCTCGTGGACGCTCCGCCGCTGGCCGGAGCCGGGACGTTCTGGGGCTTCCTGCGCTCCTCGCCGCTCGCACGGGGCGTCCTCCTCGCCGCGTTCGTCGCCAACCTCTGCTTCGGCGGGATCCTCGACGTCGCGCTGCCGGTCCTCATCCGGGGCCCCGCTCACGAGGGCTCCGTCGGCTACGGGGTGGTCCTTGCCGACTTCGGGGCCGGCGGGCTCCCCGTCGCCGTTGCGCCCCTCGGCGTGATGGGCCTCTGCAACGCGCCCGCGAACGTCTTGTTCCTCACGGCCCTCCGGCGCCGGGTTCCCCCCGAGATGCTGGGGCGGTTCATGTCCGCGATCGTCCTCGTCGACTTCGGCCCCTACCCGATCTCGGCCGCGTTGGCGGGCCTTGTGCTCCACCGCGTCGGGGCCGCCCGCCGTTCCCGCTGGCCGGGGCGGCGCTCATCCTCGGGATAGGCCTCGGATGGGTGCGTCGAGAGGTGCGAGAGGCGTGAGCGGTGGGTTGGGCCCACTAGGGGGCCGGCGGGGTCGCCGCGCCGTAGGCGACGCGGAACCCGGCGCTCACCGGCACCGATGGCGTCGACACTTGCGTCCCGGTCTGCACCATCGAGATCCCCTCGAACACGTTGGCGGTGCCGGAGTAGCGCGGGTCGTCGAAGGTGGTCGTCGTGTAGGGCGCGAGCGGAGCGACCTGGCAGCCCCGGGACTGCGTGCACACGGTCGGTGCCTCGACGATCCACTCAGCTGAGGTCTGGGGGCCGGAGTAAGTCCGGTCGATCTGGAATGACTTCCCGGTGGTGTGGTCCAAGAGCGCGATCGACCATGTCGTGCCGCTGACGTGTTCGATCTCGACGGTGAGCAGGTCGCCAGGCCCGACGGTGAGTGACGTGATCGGGGTCTCGGGCGCCGGGAGGATCTCCCACCAGGGCGTGATCGTGTAACTTCCGGGGTCGCTCGCTACGGGCTGCTCGTCGATTCCGGCCTGGATGAGAGAGCTGTCGAGCGCCCCGTCGATCCCGACCCACTCCGCCATCGCGCTCCCGGCGGGACTGGCCAGGAGCCTCGGGACGTCGAACGTCGCAGTCACGCCCGTGAAGGACGGTGTCGAGGTGGATGTCGCCTCGACGAAGCCCGACCAGTTGCTCGAGGGGGCGTAGATCCAGAGAGCCAGCGATGCCGTGGCACTCTGGGTCGAATCGGCCGCTCGCACCGTGAAGGTCGACCTCCCCGGGCCGGCGGCGGGCGTCCCCGTGATGGCCCCGTCCGGCGCCAGGGCGAGGCCGGCCGGGAGCGATCCCGACACGAGCGACCACGTGACCGCGCTCGTGGCGCCGGTCGTGGCGAGCGTCGTCTGGTAGGCCAAATCCTCGGTGCCGGTCGGGAGCGAACTGGTGGCGACCGCAAACGGGACCGGCGTCGTGTCCTCGCTGATCGCGACGATGGGGCTTGCCAGGCGCGCGCCGGCGAGCGAGCCGGCAAAAGGTGCATCGAAGTTGAAGACGTTGCCGGCCGAGCTCGCGATCCAGTACCCGCCGGTTGCCGGGTCCGCCGCGATCCCGACGGGGCGGACGCCCGCCGGGAGCTTGTTGGCGAGGGAGCCGTGGAACGGCGTGCCGTAGTTGTCGACACCCCCGTTGGCCCGGAGGACGTCGTAGCCGCTCCCGTCCCCGGCCAGACCGACTACGGGGTTGTCGCCGAGCCCGCCCGACGCCTTCGGCGAGCCGTACCA
>JAJYWE010000006.1:0-8530 GCA_021791675.1 Actinomycetes bacterium
GGCTATGCACGGGTCAGCACCATCGAGCAGAAGGCGGACAGAGCTGGACGCGCTCCCGCAGCGGGCTGCGTACGGATCTGGACCGACGCGGCGAGCAGCACCGTCGCCAGTTTCGCAGCTGCTCTGGCCCGTGGGCGCGTCGGCAAGCTGACCTGGCGAGACCCCGCTCGGTCGTCCACGGCTCGCAGCTGCTCGAGCCCGTAGGCGCGTCGGGGGGAGACCAAGGACGAGGACCCCGGCCGAGGTGGCCGTCGCTCGACGTCTCTCCGGCGAGGAAGCTCACCGTCGCGGCGATCGCCTCGACCCTCGGGGTCTCCCGCTCCACCCTCTACCGCCACCTCGACGACGAGTGAAGGGGAGTCCTCCTCCCGACGCGGAGCCCGAGGCGGGAGAGGGCCACGGTCTCCCCGAACGCCCCTTGCCTCGCTCGCACGGCTTGGGGATGACCAGAGGGCGAGCCGGGGGATGTCCACGGGATTCGCGCGCATCAACCCCGTCCGCTCGCGCTGTCTGCCCCCCAGCTCCTACCACCATCGGTGCTCGGCACCCTCCCATCATGGGCATCAGCGACCGAGGCCCTGGCTCCGTCCTCGCTCCCGTCCCTCACCGGCCCGATCGCGGCTCCAACGACTCACGGCACGGGCCCGCGACCCGGAGAGCCGCTCGAGGTCGTCCCCGCCCACTGCCATCGTCCGCCACGGTTCGGTCGCGAACCACGGGGTGAGCCCGACTCGCTCGGGACCGACCCCGCCCCCGAGCACGAGCGCGCGCCCGGGCTCCCCTCGCGCCACTGCGAACGCCGGCAAGCTGCGCTGGGTCCGCGGTGAGCGCCCGACCGACCAGCCACCACCCCGCCGGCCCGCACTCACGGTCGTCGAACGGACGAGCCGTTCGGCCTCACCGGCGAGCAGCGAGATCGTCTCGAGCGTCCGCGCGTCGCCGAGCCCCGGGAGCACCACGGTCCTCCCGAACAGGCTGAGGAAACCCTCGGCCGCGGCGCCCCAGCGCACTCGACCCTGCGAGAGGTCCTGGAGGCAGGCGAGTGTGAGCAGGCCCTGCCCACCCCCCTCGGCGGCAATGCTCGGCAGGCTCGGGAGCGGGGCGATGTTCGCCACCTCGTCGAGCGCGAGCAGCACCGCCGGTCGCTCGGAGGCCGCTGTCCCCTCGTCGGCCGCTGCCCGCTCGTAGGCCGCTGCTCGGACCTCCTCGAGCAGCCCCACCACGACGGGGGCGAGGAGCGCCTGCGCAGCGGCCGGCGCCGTGACGAAGAGCGTGCCCCCGTCCCGGACCAGCCCCCGCACGTCGACCGGCTGCCTGTCCGCGCTCTCGAGCGCCGCGGGAGAGCGGTAGGCGGCGAGTACGCCGGCAGCACTGGAGAAGATGGCAGAGCGCTCCCGGTCCTCCGAGGCCAGCACGCCCGCGAGCGAGTCGGCTGCGAGCTGGCGCTCGGGCGAGCCCGGGGTACCTCCGGCGAGCACCTCTGCCGCCTCGGCGACCTCCCGCCGGGCAACCCAGGACGCGACGTCCGCCATCGAGCAGCCTCCGAGCGCCCCCGCGTGGAACAGCGGCGCGAGGAGCGCGCTCGCCCGCTCCGCCCAGTGCGCGCCGTCGCCGCCGTGCTGCCCGATCGACGACGCGGCCACCATCGACCCTGCGACCCGCAGCGACCCCTCCCAGCTCGCCGCCGCAACCAGCGGCGACCAGCCACACGCTTCGGTCCCCGGCGGTGGCCGGAAGGTCTGGGAGGGGTCGAACAAGAGCGCCGGGCCGAGACGGGAGCGCCATCGACCGGCTGCGGCGGCGACGTCTGGTTTCGTCGAGGTCGACACGACGGCACCGGGAGCGGCGAGGACGTTCGGGACCACGAGCGCCGAGGACTTCCCCGACCGTGGCGGCCCGAGGACGAGCACCCCGACCTCGGGCGGGGCGAAGACCGGTCCGCGATGTCCCGCACCGAGATACAGCGCGCCCGTCCAGCCGACCACGAGCGCCGCCGTTCAGGCGAGGACGCCGGTGCCGAGGAGCGCGTCGACCTCGGTAGGCGCAAAGCCCCAGTCCTCGAGGGCGACCCGGGTGTCGCCGCCCACGACCGGCGGGGGCCCGGGCATCTCGGCCGGCGTCTCCGAGAACCGGGGTGCCGGAGCCGGCTGGAGGACCCCGGCGAGCTCCACGTAGGTCCCCCGCTCGGCGAGGTGCGGGTGCTCCGCGGCCTCGCCGATCTCGAGCACCGGCGCGACGCAGGCGTCCCGCTCGGCGAAGTGCCGCGCCCAGTCGTCCCGAGCCCGCTCCCGGAACGCAGCCGCGAAGCGCCGCTCCAGCTCCGGCCAGCCCGCCCGATCGTGCTGCGCGGGCAGTTCCTCGTCTGCGAGCCCGAGACCCTCGAGGAGCGCGCCGTAGAACTGGGGCTCGAGCGCGCCGACCGCCACCGCACGCCCGTCTGCGGTCTCGTAGGTCCGGTAGAAGGGGGCGCCGCCGTCGAGGAGGTTCGCCCCTCTGCGATCGCTCCAGGTGCCCGCGGCTCGCATGCCCGCGAGCATCGCGAGCAGCAGGGCCGTCCCGTCGACCATCGCGGCGTCGACGACCTGGCCCCGGCCCGAGCGGGCCGCCTCGAGCAACGCCGCCACGACCCCGAACGCGAGGAGCATCCCCCCTCCGCCGAAGTCACCGACCAGGTTGAGCGGTGGGACGGGCGGACCCTCGGCCGGTCCGATCGGCGCGAGCGCACCGGCCAGCGCGATGTAGTCGATGTCGTGACCGGCCCGTGGGGCGAGCGGGCCGGTCTGGCCCCAGCCGGTCATGCGGCCGTAGACGAGGCGCGGGTTGGCGGCAAGGCACGGTGCCGGACCGATGCCGAGGCGTTCGACGACACCCGGGCGGAAACCCTCGATCAGCACGTCCGCGCCGCCCGCCAACCGGAGGACGACCTCGACACCCTCGGCGCGCTTGAGGTCGACCGCCACCGAACGCTTCCCCCGCCCGAGCACATCGCTGCCCGCTGGCCCACCCACCGGGGCTCGGCCGCTACCGGGGCGATCGATCCGGAGGACGTCCGCGCCGGCATCTGCGAGGACCATCCCGGCGAAGGGCGCGGGGCCGAGGCCGGCCAGCTCGACGACCCGGAGGCCGTGGAGTGGCCCACTCACCGGGTCAGGCCCACCAGCTCGTCGACGAGCAGCGGCCAGACGCCCTCCGGCAGCTCGTGGCCCATGCCCGGGACCATCACCAGCCGGGCGCCCGGGATCGCCGCCGCGGTCGCCGCCCCGCCGCTCGGCGCGATGAGCGGATCGGCGTCGCCGTGGATGACGAGTGCCGGGAGCGAGAGCTCCCGGAGCGCTGCGGTCCGGTCCGGGGCGCCGAGTATCGCGAGGAGCTGGCGGCCCGCTCCCTCCGGGGTGCGAGCGCGGTCGTAGGCTGCCGCCGCGCGCGCTCGCGCACGGCTCTCGTCGAAGGGGAAGCCGCCGCCCGCGAGCACCTTCGAGCTGCGAACGCTCGCCTCGATCGCCTCCGCACGGCCCTCGGGTGCAGGTTCGAGGAGCAGCGCAACGCCTTCGGGCGTGGGCTGGCCGACCGTCCGGTCGCCCGTCGTCGACATGATCGAGCAGAGCGCGTGGACGAGGCCCGGGTGGCGGATGGCGACGAGTTGGGCCACCATCCCCCCCATCGACACCCCGACCACCGTCGCCGGCACGGCCCCCAGGGCCGCGAGAAGACCCGCCGCGTCGTCCGCGAGGTCCTCCAGGCCGTAGGGGAGCGCAACCGGCCGTCCGGCGAGGGCACCCTCGAGGTCCGCGGGACCGGACGCGTCGAACTGCGTCGACAGGCCCGCATCCCGGTTGTCGTAGCGGACGACGAAGCAGCCTCGATCGGCGAGCGCGGTGCAGAGGGCCTCGTCCCAGGAGAGGAGCTGGGAGCCGAGACCGGCAACGAGGAGGATCGCGGGGTCACCCGCGCGCCCGAAGGTCTCGTAGCAGAGCTCGACGTCACCGATGCGCACGGAGGCCATTGCCCGATCGTGGCGCGCCAGGCGCAACACCGCAAGGTGCATCGCCACGAGTGACCCGACGTCGCCATCCCGCGGACCCGGTTGCCCCGTCGGTCTCGCAGCGGCGAGGCATGCGCCGAGGGGGCTGCGCCCCCGCCAGCCCGGGCTACCGGTCGTGACCCGGCGTGGGGCGGCGCCGGTGGAGCCCCGGCGTCGGGCGGCGCAGGTGGAGCCCCTATCCGACAGACAGGGCTCTTCGGGACCATCGGGCTCGATTGCCAACTGGCTCAGCGGCGCCGTCCCCGGCGCATTGCGTCGGTTCGCTTCACGAAGTCCCCCGACGTGACTACCGGCGTTCCCCGCCACGGGGACATCGACAGCAGGTCGTGGTCGTCGCTCACGATCAGCACTGACCCGCTGGCCGCAGCGCACTCGAGGATTCGGTTGTCCTCGTGGTCTTGGCAGTCGCTGACGGTGATCTGGGGGTCGATGACGTCTCCACCGGAGGCAGAGGCGATCTCTGCGAGCACGGCAACATAGTCCTCTGCCTGCTGTTCTTCCCAGCCGTACCCGTCGGGTGGAGTTCCTACGAGGACTCGCACGACGTTGGTGAGGATGTGCTCGCTGAGGAACAACCCGAACTCCCGGGCGTCGTTGAGGATGCCGACCACGTTGGCGGCCAGGTTGCCCCGCACGGGCGGAGGTGACGGCCAGGACCGGAAGTCGTCGTTGCCGCCGACGACTGCGCTGACCAGGACGTTGACGTCGACAGTGACCGGTTGGCTCACCGCCTGCTCAGCGCGCGCCGCACGACCTGCACCGCGTCGACGTGGGAGAGGCCCGCTGCTGCGGAACGCTCAACGCCGTAGGCCTGCAACTCGGCAAGTCGACCAGCTCGGTCGACCACCTCCATCTGGTGCATCGCCTCGCGCAAGAAGGCCGACCGGTTCCCATGCCCGAACCGCTGGGTCAGCCGCTCCAGGCGGGGTTGGTCCTCCTCGGCGACGGCGAAGCCGATGGTCTTGGTGCTCATGCCTTCCACTGTACCCCCGCTGCACCCCAGATGCACCAATGCGGCTCCTCTGCGTTGGCCCAGTCCAGTTGGCCCAGTCCAGTTGGCCCGGTACTGGCGGCGAGTGTCGGAGGTGCCTGCCCGAGGCGGATCCACGCTCGGTGGTGACAGCGGCGCGCCCGAAGCCGTCGTTCGGTTCGACTGGTGGCCATGCGGCGGGGAGGGTCGCCAAGGCCAGATGGGGAGATCGGTGCCGTAGGCGAGTTGGGCCACGTTGGTTCGGCGCTCGGCCGATGGGCACCAGTCGGACGCGATCGGCCGCACGGGGGTGCGGCCACCAGCAGCTGGCGAGGGCCGTCAGTCCACGCGGCGGGTTCGCTCCCACAGGTCCCATCGCTTGACGACTCGCATCCCTGCGCCTTCGTAGACCGCGATCGCCCTGCTCGGGTTGCCGGCATCGACGTTCACGAGCGCCCGCGGGGCACCTCGGTCGGCGAGCGTTGCGAACAAGTGATGGAGGAGCGCCGTTCCGATCCCCCGGCCACGAGCAGCGGCGAGCACACCGAGGAAGCTGACCCAGCCCTCGGCGCTGGCTTCAGCGGTCACAGCGCCGACAAGCGTCCCATCAACCCTCGCCACCTGCCAGAGGGCCGGATCGTAAGTCGGGCTGCTCATCTCTTCTCCGGCCCACTCCCCGAAGCGGCCACGGCGGTAGCTGCGATCGTCCGCAAGCGCCTCGTCGAGGACGGCCACCAAACCCGGGAGATCGCTTCCGGGGTCGAAGGCCTCCACCGAGACGCCAGGCGGGTCGACGCGGGGCTCCGGCGGCACCGGGAGTACCACCTCCATGTGCCAGTGGTGACGGAGGAGCCGCAGTCCACGCGCAGCGAGCATGTCGGCGGCGGCGTCGTCTGCGGCGTTGATCGAGTGGCGGAATCGGCCCTGGCTGGAACCGGCGAGCATTCCCGTCGCTCGTGCCTCGATCCGGTCGAAGAGGGCGGCTCCGAATCCCCGGCCCCTGCACGCTGGATCAACGACGCCCCAGGACTCGACGACCTCGGGTTCCGCTCGCCGCGCCTGTCCATACCCGAGGATGGACCCCTTGTCGTCGAGAACGACCCACGCGTCAGTAGCGAGGTCGAACCCGACCTCGCCCCACTCGCTGCGCAGGAAGTCCGCTCCGAGAATGACCTGACCAGCGTCATCGAGTTCGTCCGCTACCAGTATCTCTGCAACCCGCTCGAAGTCGCTCTCCCGAGGGGCGCGAAGCGCGTACCTGGACGCAGCAGTCACGACAGAAGGGTAACCCCCGCCGCCAATCGGGCCTCGTCGGCACCGCGGCCACAGCCGCCTCGCCGGCGCTCCCGGTCGCCGGTGCGAGGTCGAGCTCATGACCGGCGTGGCCGGGGCACCAGGAGCATCGCCGTAGCGCGATCGGCGCGCGACACGGTCACCCGTCCGGTTCTGCGACGTCGACGATCCCAGTGGCTGCGCTACGGAGGCGCCCGTCGGAGCTGACCAGGGTCGCGTCGAGGGAGGCTGCCAGGGCGACGTAGAGGGCCTCCCGGACAGCGATGCGGTCCGCCAGGCCGAAGGCCGCTCCGAGGAGAGGCCGAAGCGGCCACCGTCTGGCCGGAAAGGTGCCGAGTGCGTCGACGCGGTCGGTCTCCTTCGTCAGCCGACCGGCGCGCTTCAGCCGGCCGAGCGCGGAGAGGACCTCCGCGTCCAGGTGGGCGGGAGCCGCAACTGCGCTGGCTGCGGCCACGTGGCGACGGCACTGCTCGGCGGCTGGGAAGTCGCAGAGCAAGTCGACGACCGTGGCGGCGTCGCAAGGGTGACCCTACTTCGCCATCCCCCCCCCCGGACCCGGTTGCCCCGCCGGCCTCGCAGCGGCGAGGCATGCGCCGAGAGGCTGCGCCCCGCCAGGCTGGGCTCCGGTGGCGACCCGGTGCGGGCGGCTCCGGAGGAGCCCCTCCCTGACGAGGGACCGCTCACGGCGGGCGGCTCACTGCGCCGCCGGAAGTCTCACGCCAGTCTGGCGCTGATGGCGCTAGTCTGGCGCCATGCCCAGCGTACAGGTCAAGGATGTTCCCGCCGAGACCCACGCCGTGCTCCGGCGGCGGGCGGCCGCGGCCAACCAGTCGCTCCAGGAGTACCTGCGCCAACGGCTGATCGAAGAGGCCGCCACGCCCACGGTGGAGGAGGTCCTGGAGCGGGCCGGCGGACGGGCCGGGGGGTCGGTCGCGTTCTCCGAGGCCGTCGGCGTCCTGCGTGAAGACCGTGATCGTCGTTGATGCGAGCGTGCTCGCGCCGGCGCTCGCCGACGACGGGGAAGACGGGGACCGGGCCAGGGAGCGCCTGCGCAGGGAGCGCCTGGCCGCTCCCGAGCTCGTCGACCTCGAGGTGTCCTCGGTCCTCCGGCGGCTCCTGCTCGCGGGCCGGCTCCCCCGGCGACGAGCCGAGCTGGCGATGTCCGACCTCGTGGCCCTGCCCCTGCGCAGGGTCTCGCACCGGGCGCTGGTCGCGCGCTGCTGGGAGCTCCGGAACAACCTCACGGTCTACGACGCCTCGTACGTCGCCCTCGCCGAGGCGCTCGAAGCGGTCCTGGTCACTGCGGACGCCCACCTCGCCGGCGCTCCCGGTCGCCGGTGCGAGGTCGAGCTCATGACCGGCGTGGCCGGGGCACCAGGAGCATCGCCGTAGCGCGATCGGCGCGCGACACGGTCACCCGTCCGGTTCTGCGACGTCGACGATCCCAGTGGCTGCGCTACGGAGGCGCCCGTCGGAGCTGACCAGGGTCGCGTCGAGGGAGGCTGCCAGGGCGACGTAGAGGGCCTCCCGGACAGCGATGCGGTCCGCCAGGCCGAAGGCCGCTCCGAGGAGAGGCCGAAGCGGCCACCGTCTGGCCGGAAAGGTGCCGAGTGCGTCGACGCGGTCGGTCTCCTTCGTCAGCCGACCGGCGCGCTTCAGCCGGCCGAGCGCGGAGAGGACCTCCGCGTCCAGGTGGGCGGGAGCCGCAACTGCGCTGGCTGCGGCCACGTGGCGACGGCACTGCTCGGCGGCTGGGAAGTCGCAGAGCAAGTCGACGACCGTGGCGGCGTCGACGACCACGCGGGTCAACGGCCCACGAGCTCGTCGTCCTCGGCCCGGGCGAGAGTGACGAGCTCTGGCCCGGTGGGTCCGCCGCGTTGCGTCGGCCCCAGCTCCCGTACGTGCTCGAGCCACTGATCCATGGCTGGAACGGCCACGTGCTCCGTGAGCACCTCGCGGAGGTACGCGCGGAGGCTCTTGTCCTCGGCAGCGGCCCGGCGAGCCAGCTCGGCGTGTACCTCGTCGGGAAGGTCTCTGATCAGCACGCCCATGCAGGGAGAGTTTCATTCTGACACTCGTTGCCGGTTCTCGGGCAGGAGACGTCGGAGCGGGCAGTCGACCAGCCGACGCCTTCCCATCCAGGCCTTGCAGCCCGGCGAGCTCCCGGTGGGTCGGGAGCGGGGGGTGTACGGGGCCCGCCGTGGCCACCGTGCCCCCGGGTGCCC